>JAZRJT010000114.1:0-9088 GCA_045645905.1 Clostridia bacterium | reverse complement strand
CATTCCCGCTGCTGCAAGACACACCGAAAGAAGCTGTGATACACGGAAAGAACCAATCATCAACGAATCCGCACGCAAGCCCTCAATCATCATTCTGCCGATGCCGTACCATATCATATATCCGCAAAACAGCTCGCCGTCAAATTTCTTGTGTTTGCGATACAGCAACAGCAAAGCAATGCCCAGGGTATTCCATAAGGACTCATAAATAAAAGTAGGATGAACCATCTTTGCTATACTTATACCATCCTGCACAATTGTCATCGCCCACGGAAGATTGGTCTCCGATCCAAAAGCCTCGCCATTGACAAAGTTGCCCCATCTGCCAACCGCCTGACCAATAAGCAAGCCTACCGAAAGTACATCAAGCCACTTGCCCATGCTGAGTTTTTTAATACGACAGTATGTATACACCACCACCGCCGCACCTATCACCGCTCCGTATATGGCAATTCCGCCGCCACGTATGTTGAAAATTTCAGACAGATTGTTTTTATAGTAATCCCACTGAAAAATCACATAATAAAGCCGTGCACAAATAATTGAGGCAGGCAATGCAATTAGCAGCATATTAAACAAATCATCCTGGCCTATTCCAACACGCTTTGTTTCGTAAATTGCGTATATAAGAGCAAGCATCAAGCCTAAGCCAATCAGAAGCCCGTAAAAATATACGGGCACTCCGAAAATGGTAAATGCAGTGCGGCTTATTTCAAACTCCCAACCCAGATTAGGAAAAGAAATATTATTTATCATTTGCCTTCACCATCCAAAGGTTCAATTATCGAAAGTACGCAAGCCTCGCCGTCAAAATGCTCTTTCAGTCTTTCTTCAAGCTGACCAACCGTAACCTGTTCAACAAGGTCGCTGTACTCAAGTGGGTTAATACCGCTCATAAAGCAACGGATAAAATCGTTTCCAAGACGTTCTACACTGTTAAAGCGTCTTAAATTTTTGCCGATAAGCACACGTTTGGCAACGTCAACTGCATCGCGTTCAAGAGGCTTTGCTGCCACTTTTGCAACATATTCAAGAGTCTTTTCATAAACCTTCTCGGGTTTTGCACTCTCACCACTGATTGAGGAAAAGCCATAGCCAACCTCAAGCTCGGTATCATATCCAAAGGTCGCATCAATAAGCCCTTCGCCATAAAGTTCTGTAAAAAACTCACTGCTTTTGCCAAAAAGAACTTCCATTAAAATTTGTGTCTTTATCTGTTTAAGCTGCAGTTCTCTGCCACGGATACCTTCTTCTTTTTCTTTAAAGCCTATAATGAACTGAGGCTTTGAAACGCTGAGCCTCTGACGCACAATTTTATTCACTACGTAGACTGGCTCATCAATTTTCCGTTTTTCAATCTTGCCCATATCCTTTTCAGGGCTGACATATTTATCAATATAAGATACCGCTTTTTCGGGGTCGATATCGCCCACCATAACCAAAATCATATTTGAAGGATTGTAGTATGCTTTTGTGCACTTGTACAGAAGGTCAGGTGTTATATGGCTTATGCTTTCAACCGTACCTGCAATATCTGTCTTTACTGTATTCTTGTGATACATCCCCTGAAGCATATTAAAGAAGAGTCTCCAGTTGGGGTCATCATCATACATCTTGATTTCCTGACCTATAATTCCCTGTTCCTTTGCAACATTCTCGTCGGTGAAATAAGGATTGTTCACAAATTCAAGAAGAATATCCAGATTTTCATAGAAATTCTCGGTGCAGGAAAACAGATACGCCGTCATATCAAAACTTGTAAAGGCATTACTGCTTCCTCCTGTTGCGGCAAATTTTTCGAATGCATCCTTGCCATCCTCTTCTTCAAACAGCTTGTGTTCAAGGAAATGTGCAATTCCGTCCGGGAGTTTGATTTCGCCCTCGGGAAGCTTTAACACATCATCAATCGAGCCGTATTCGGTGCCGTAGATGGCATAATATTTACTAAACCCTGCTTTGGGTATAATATACACTCTTAAACCGCTTTCGTGTACGCCTGAAAGGATACATTCTTTAAGAGACTTATTTTCTGTCAACTCAAATTTCATTGCCCTGTACCCCCTTTAAAAAGTAAATTGTGTCAAGCTGTATTTTGCCTGCCGCGGCTATAATCTCATCACGTGTAACCTTATTGATTTTTTCAAGATACTCGTCAACAGATTCCTCAACCCCAAGCAATGCACGTCCCATATAAAAATCCTCTGTAGCAGCTAAGCTATCCTTTATGCTACCTGCCGAATTTTTAAATGTCTTTTTGGCAAAGTCAATTTCCTCGTCGGTAAACTCACCCTTTTTCATCATATCAAGCTGCAGCATAATTTCGTTATAAGCTTCGTCGTACTTTGACGCCTCAATTCCTGCATTTACCTTCATACAACCCTTGTGACGGTCAACCGCCGAGAAAACGTAATATGCAAGGCTCAGCTGTTCACGAACATTGTTAAAAAGCTTTGAAATCGCACTTCCGCCATATAGACAGGAGCAAAGAGCAAGGGCATAGCTTTCATCAGACCTTGGGTCAATTCCGCAATTAAAGCCCATCGCCAGCTTGCTTTGTGAAACGGGCATTTCTTCAACTACATTTTTCATTTCAATATTTTCTTCTATTGAAGCAAGGACAGTTTTAGGCTGTACAACATCACGGTCGCAAAATGCTCCTTTGAAATTCTTTTCGATTTCACTTTTTACCGTCGCTTTATCAAAACTGCCGCTGACATAAATGTCAATTCCGGCATTTTTAATCATTTCCTTATAGAATTCATAAAGGTTATTTTCGTCAATTTCATCAAGGTCGTCTACATAGCCGTGAGATATTATTCCATAGGGGTCATCCTTAAACATAATCTCATTACAACGGACAGCCGCATATTCCTTTTTATCATTAATCAGACCTAAAATATAGTTCCTAGTATTTTCCTTTTCCTGCTGAACGAAAGATTTGTCAAACGCTCCGTCCTTTGCCACCGGGCAGAGAACAAATTCCTTAACCAGTTCGCATATATCGCCGATAATGCTTTCAGAAATAAAGCTGTCGCTGACAAACTGCACCGATACCCGAAGCAGCATAAGGTCGCCTCTTTTGCCGTTATCTGCTGAAATTGTCGCTCCGTAAAGCTCCTGAGCTCTTTTGGAAAGGGCACTCATTGTCGGATACTTTTCACTTCCCCGCTTTAAAACTCTGGGCAAAAGAGCCGCTTTTGTAACTGTTTTGCGGTCAAGCGGAAGTCTGAAATATACACTCATCACATTTGTCTTGAATTTTTCTGTTTCAAGAAAACGCAACGACACACCCTTGGAAATCTCGATTTTCTCCGTTTTCAAATTTGTCACTCCTTTTTTCTATCCAATACCTTATTTTATCTTTCTGCGGTCTTGTCTATGCACTATTCCTTCTGCTAAAATATAAATCCCACTGCAAAAGCCACTGCACAGGCACAAATAGCAACTGTCAGTAGCGAACGGTCAAAATAAGCAAGAACAAACGCCATTGCTGTACCCAATGCCGCCGTAACCATATTCCCCGTCGCATAAAGTATGTATGGGAATGTCATAGCCCCAAGCACTGAATATGGTACATAAAACAAAAAGCTTTGTATAAAGGGCGATTTTATCTTACTTCGCATCAAAGTAAATGGTATCATACGGATAAAGTATGTCACCAGCGCCATAGCTGCAAGATATGCAAAAAACATTTTGTCCATACGGTTAATCCTCCTCGCCTGATTTTGGTGCAACGTATGCCATTATCCCAGACGCAACAACTGCACAGATTATAATTGCAAATCCCTGAGAGAGATTGTCAAACAAAGGAATATAATAAAAAGTGCAACTCATTGCCGATGCAATCAGCACCGCACATAAAACTCCCTTATCCGCTTTTGCCGGGGGAACAATTATAGCAATAAACATACTGTAAATAGCAAGGCCTAACGCCGCACACACATCGTTGGGTAAAATCTGCCCTGCAAACACACCCAAAGTCGTACCCAGCGTCCATCCCACAGGCGGCAAGGTTATGAGTCCATACATAAACCGTCTGCCAATGAGACCCCTCTCGGCTGCAGCAACTGCAAAAACCTCGTCAGTTATGGCAAAGGATGTAATCATACGGTGAGGGGTTGTAAAGCTATCGTCCAGCTTTTGAGTAAGAGCAAGCCCCATAAGACAATACCGCATATTTATAACCAACTGTGCCAAAATCATTTCAATTATGGTACCATAGGCTGCAATAATACCGATGCCCGCCACCTGCCCTGCCGAAGTCAGGTTTGTCAATGAAATTAAAATTGTACCAATAGGTTCAATGCCCATTCCCACGGCGGTAATTCCAAAACCAAAGGATACCGAAAGATATCCCAAGCCAATGGGAAGACCTTTATTTAATCCATACAGATATGAATTCTGTGATTTTTCTTTTGTCATTATATGAACACCATTCCAGTTCTATCAAATTTATTACATCAACTTTGTAAAAAAGGCGATTTACATCTAACTGCAAATCGCCTTAATTTGTAATTTTATGTCACTCGGTTTAGTGCAAAACCAATGTTACCAGAAAATGCATTACTGTGGGGCACAAAAGACAACCAAGACCTGTATAGAATGTAGATGTCATTGCACCGTAAGGAACAAGCTTTGTATCTGTTGCAGCGAGTCCTGCGGTTGTACCGCTGGTTGTTCCCATAAGTCCACCGAAAATCATCGCCGCACGGGGTGTTGTAAGACCAATCTTTTTAGCAAGAACAGGGGTAAGCATCATTACCGCAACTGACTTAACCACGCCTGCCGCAATTGAAATTGTAATAACTGTGTCTGCCGCACCAAGAGCTTCACCTGTAACAGGACCAACAACAAAGGTAACTGTTCCTGCTGCAATGGTTGAAACACTTACTGCATCTTTATAACCAAATGCAAATGCGATTAATGCACCTACTATAAAAGTAACACCAATACCTACCAAAAGTGATATTGCACCGATAAGTCCGCATTTTTTAATTTCTGACATTTTTGCACCGAAAGCGGTAGAAACTATCGCAAAGTCACGAAGTGATGAACCGCCGAGAACACCAATTCCTGCAAATACAGGAATATTGGCAAGACCCTTTTTTGCTGCACTTACATCTGTAATCCAACCATTTTCCACGCCATATGCCATAGCAATTCTTCCGCCCACATAGGCAAGAACAAGACCCAGGAAAATAGCAATTGCTGAATTATGTATTCTGCCCTTTGTTATTTTTGTTGAAACAAAGTTTGAAAACATCGCAACAAGTCCTACAATAAGGAAGGACATAACAAATCCATTGCTTACAAATATATCGGTTATAATATTAAGTATTGCTTTCATTATTCTGCCTCCTCCTTATTCTCTTTATTGGGTGCAAGTTTGTTGAGAATGGGTACAAATGCAAATGCTACCGCAACAACGCCAAGTCCTGCTGCAATTGCAAGCCATCCCTGAGAAAGGGCAGCTACAACATTCTGTGACATAGACATTGCAATAATTACAGGAATAAACATTTTACTCCAGAAATCAATACCCTTTTCATATTCTTTTGGCAAAAAAGAATTTACTTTTTTTGAGTTAGTTGCTATAAGAAGCAAAAGCATTGCAAATCCAACACCACCAACATCCGAATTAACTCCCGTGATAAGACCGATAATGTTTCCGATAAATGAGCCTACAAACATACAACCTGAAAGTAACGCTACACCATAAATCACAAACAATCATTCCTTTCTTTCTATTTATTTTTTCAACTTTCCTATTATATACTAATTTAATAACAATTGCAAGTATTTGACAAATTTTTATAAAATTTTCTTTGACCTTTCCTGACTTTTTCGCAAAAATCTATTGACAAGCAAAAATTTTATGCTATAATAAAATTAAAGTCAAAGAAAGTCAAAGTCAAAAATACACAGAGGTGATATAATATGAAACTAAGTAATATAATTGAAGAATTTATTAAAGAAATGCTTGAAGAAAGTCGTGAAATTGAACTTCAGCGCAACGAGCTTGCAAATCGTTTTAACTGTGTTCCATCACAGATAAACTATGTTATTTCCACCCGCTTCTCTCCTGAGGGGGGCTACAGCGTTGAAAGCCGCCGCGGCGGCGGCGGATATATCAGGATTACAAAAACCGCTCCTGAAAACGAGCATCTTATACTTCACATCGTTAACGCAATCGGTGACAGTATTTCATCTTCAAGTGCAAATGCTGTGATTAACGAACTCTATTCCGCCGAGCTTTTAACCCACAATGAAGCTAAAATCATTATGGCGGCACTCAGTGATAATTCAATCATTATCTCCCGTCCGGAACGTGACATAGTTCGCGCAAAAATGCTTAAAAATATATTGATAAATCTTGTTTAGAAAGGAAGGAAATTTTTATGAAATGTCAAAAATGCAACAAGAATAATGCAACCACTCATATTACACAGGTAATCAACGGACACAAAACCGAAATGTATCTGTGCCACGAATGTGCCGAAGAAAATCAGGATTTTTTCAGCTTTAAATCAGGCTTTGATACAGAGTTTGACAGTTTGTTCAGTGGTTTCTGGGGCGAGCCGCCTAAAATTTCATCAAACGTTAATACACAGAAATGTGATTTGTGTGGAATGACACAAGGTCAGTTTATCAAATCAGGGAAACCCGGTTGCAGTAATTGCTATACCACATTTCAGGATTTATTTCTTCGCCCCCTAAAGCAAATTCACGGAAGTTCTCACCATACGGGTAAAATCCCTGAACGGTCGGGTAAAAGCATTAAAACAGCCGACCAAATCGAGCAACTGCAAACAAAGCTTAACCGCACGGTTATGGAGCAGAATTTTGAAGAAGCTGCAAAACTCCGTGACAGAATAAACGAGCTTAAATCAAATCAACAGAAAGGGGAGAGATAGTTTATGTGGTACACAAAATATGGTCCTTCGGGAGATATCGTACTTTCCTCACGCGTCCGCTTAGCAAGAAACATCGCCGCCATTCCCTTTGGTGCAGCTATGACTCCCGAACAGCAGACCGTTGTTTTAGACAAAGCGAAATCAGCACTTCCCAAAATGAAATTTATTGACTTTTCAGCAATGTCCCCCCTGCAACGTCAGGCACTTTGTGAATGTCATCTCACCAGTCCCGAGATGATTGAAAACAAAAAAAGGTGTGGAATTCTTACCAACGAAAGCTGTACCGAATGTATAATGCTTAACGAGGAAGACCACATTCGTATTCAGGCAATGGCTCCCGGCTTTGACCTTTATTCCTGCCTTAATGCCGCCAACCTGCTTGATGACGAAATCGAAAAAACCATTGATTATGGTTTTCACAAGGATTTTGGTTATCTTACCTGCTGTCCCACAAATGTGGGCACCGGAATGAGAGCATCTGTAATGTTGCATCTTCCTGCGCTGTCAGCGACGGGCAGAATTGACGGAATAATCCGCTCCCTTTCAAAGCTGGGAGTCACCGTCAGAGGACTTTACGGCGAGGGTAGTACCGCTCAGGGAAATATATATCAGATTTCAAATCAAGTAACTCTTGGCTCGACCGAAGAAGAAATAATCGAAAAACTGACGCAGCTTGTCAATGACATAATCGAAAAGGAACGCGTGCTTGGGCAAAACCTTTACTCTCAGGATAAATTCCGTTTTGAAGATAAGATTATGCGTTCATATGGAATTCTCACCAATGCACGAATTCTTTCGTCGGCAGAAACTGCAAATCTTTTGTCAGATGTAAGATGGGGAGTAAATCTGGGAATAATCAAAAATATAAATATGGAAGCATTAACCAAAACATTTTATGACACACTCCCCGCAACCATCGTTAAAAACCACAACCTCACCACAGCACTTGAACGCGACCTTAAACGTGCAGAGCTTGTAAATGAGGCATTAACGTGATTTTTAATCACTATTTGCGGGCAGAAAGGCTATGGAAATTAAAATAAAAGAAAGGATTGATAATATATGTTTGAACAAAAACTTACCGAACGTGCAAAGAATGCCATACATCTGGCAGGTAAATGTGCCATGGATATGGGTCACAACTATGTGGGAACCGAACATCTGCTCCTTGGTCTGGTTAAAGAGAGTGGCGGTGTTGCCGCCAAGGTTCTGGCAGAAAACGGAATTACCGACAGCAAAATCATCAGTAAAATTGAATTTTTTGTAGGCACTGACCTACCCATAAACAACCCGGGAATTGGCTTTACACCACGCACCAAAAGTGTTTTGGAGCACAGCAGTGCCGAGGCAAGACGACTTAACCACAACTATATCGGTACAGAACATATCCTTATTGCTCTTCTTCGTGAAAACGAAAGTCTTGCAATCCGCATAATGGCTGACCTTGACGTAAATCCTCAAAAGCTGTATTCGGATATAATGAAGCTTATGAGTGACAATAATTTCGATGAAATTGCCGGTGAAGGTCCTGCCGGTGACAGTGTAAACCCATCTGCAAAAAAAACAACAGGTGCCAAAACACCTACCCTTGACAAATTTGGCCGTGACCTCACCAAAATGGCACGTGAGCTTAAGCTAGACCCCATTATCGGGCGTGATAAAGTAATCGAACGAGTTATACAAATTCTCAGCCGCAGAACAAAAAACAATCCCTGCCTTATCGGCGAGCCGGGTGTTGGTAAAACCGCAGTTGCCGAAGGTCTGGCACAAAAGATTGTTCAGGGTCTTGTTCCTGAAATCTTAAAAGACAAAAAGGTTATAACCCTTGACCTTTCTTCAATGGTGGCAGGTGCAAAATACCGTGGCGAATTTGAAGAACGTCTTAAAGGCGTTATGGAGGAAATCCATAAAGCTGGAAACATAATTCTGTTTATTGATGAAATTCACACCATCATCGGTGCAGGTGCGGCAGAAGGCGCCATTGATGCGGCAAACATCTTAAAGCCCGCCCTTTCCCGCGGCGAAATACAGATTATCGGTGCAACAACCTTAGAGGAATACCGCAAGTATATCGAAAAGGACTCCGCTCTGGAACGCCGTTTTCAGTCAATAGTTCTTGACGAGCCAAGCTATGAGGAAAGTATTGAAATCCTTAAAGGCATCCGTGACAAATA
>JAZRJT010000113.1:0-16328 GCA_045645905.1 Clostridia bacterium | reverse complement strand
ACAGGTAAGAAAACTTCATGACACAATCAGGGAAACCGAAAAGGCAAACAAAAAGAGTGTTATTGAAAAATTCTTAGCTGACCGCCGTGCAGCTCGGCGTGCGGCTCGCCGTGCGGCAAGAAGAAATGCAAAGGCAAATGCTGAGGCAGCACCTGTTGCTAAAAAAGAAGGAATCGGTGTTGGGTCATTAATTCGTGTAAAGAAGACTGAAAAAACACCAAAAGAGCCAAAGCAGTTTAAATTCAAGAAACCTAACCTTAAGGGTATTAATATCCCGGTTAAAAAAATTGCTGGTATTGGTGCGGCGGCATTATGCCTGATTGTGCTTGTATGGGTTGTTGTTGCTGTTGCAGGTGCTCTGGCTGACGGAAACGAAACAGTTGCATCATATACCTATGCGAAGGATAATTCTATGTATATGGTATATAAGGGCAAAAACCTCCTTGTTTCTGAAAACGTAATAAATGAAAATTATATCAGAAGACTGGATGAAAACGGCGAGTTGGTTTCTGCCGAGCGTGCGGCTAAGAATGCGGGGATTGTAAAATCCACCAAGGATGGCAAGACTACATTTTTCTTTGAAGATTACGACCCCGAAACAAACAGCGGCAGACTTTGTGTAATTAAAGACGGCAAGATTAAAAAAATAACTAAGATTGCAGATGCAGTACATAATTCCATTGTTATGTCCAAAGACGGTGAGAAACTGCTTTATTTACAGACAACCGATAAAAACGGTGATATGGGAGTTTTGTACTACTGGGAAAAAGGCATAGACGAGCCTTTTAAAATTGCTACTGATATTGACCACGGAACTTTTGAATTTGCGGCGGATGGTGAATATGCAATCTTTTTGCAGAACCTGAATCGTGTTGAAATGCGCGGCGACCTTTATGCAAAGAGCCTTGAAAAGCTTAAGGACGAAAAGGTTAAGGTTGACACAGATGTATGTAAGCTGTTTGGCACAAGCCAGGACAAAGGCTCACATCTTTATGCAAAGGATTATGATGCTGAGGATGGCTCGTTTGATATTTATGCCATCAATAAAAAGAATCGCTCAATCCGTCTGGGAGAGCGAACAAAGAAAAATCCCTTTATCCTGAAAAAGAAAAATTCTATTTATGTCTTGGGCATAGCTGATGACGGTACAAACAATTTGTATAATGTGGATGTTAATTCGGGCAAAAAGGAAAAGATTGCATCAGGCGTAAGCAACATTCTTATGATGTCTAAGGACGAAAAGACGGTTATATATGATAAAGTTTACTCCGGTAAGCTGGCAGATTATTATGCATACACCAGGGGTAAGCAACCGCTCAAGATAGCAGGCAATGTCGTTGTTGACTATAATGTGGTTGCAAACAAGCCACAGATGGCAGCAAGCTTTGACGGCAGACGTGTTCTTTATATCTCAGAATTTGAAACATTTAAAGGTGGCGGAACATTGACATTGTGCGAATATAAAAACGGAAGAATCGTTTCAGAACAGCAAATTTCAGAGGATGTATATGCTTGCTTCCGTGCTGAGGACGATAAATTTATATTCCTGAAGGATTACAGTCCTTCACGTAAGGTTTGCGATGTATATATACTTGAGAATGGCGAAATGTCTCTTCTTAAGGAAGAAGTATCCCCTGAGATGTTTGGTATATCAAAATCAGGAGATAATATATATTATATTTCAAATTATAACGTTGAGGGTGCTTATGGTACTCTTGAAAGAATGGATATGGAAGGAAATGTTCTGGAACTTGCTTCAGAGGTATTTGATTTTGATGTGACAACAGTTGATGATGTTTTATTCCATAAAAATCTTAATGGCGACGACGGCGGCTTTGATATGTATCTTATCAAAAACGGCAGAAGTGACTGGACAGAGATAAACAAGGGCATTGATGAAATTCTTGTTTATTAAGGAGGAAACGCCTTGAGAATAGGAATTTTCGGGGGAACCTTCAATCCCCCTCACATAGGTCATATGCTGCTTGCGCGTGAGGCAATGGAAAAGGCAAACCTTGACAGATTGATTTTTATGCCTTGTGCAAATCCGCCACATAAACCAAATCTGGTTATCCCTGATGGTGAGCACAGACTGAATATGGTAAAGCTTTCGGTTAAGGGCTGTCCTGATTTTGAGGTTTCGGATATGGAGGTTGATGCAGGCGGAAAGAGCTATACTGCAAAGACTCTTGAACGACTTCATGCAGAATATCCAAATGACCGGCTTTGCTTTATTGTAGGTGCAGATTCCCTTTGTGAGATGGAAAGCTGGTTTTGCCCCAGTGAGATTTTTAAGCGTGCCGAGATTGTGGCGGCTGTGGGTGGCGGTATAAAAGAAAATCAGCTTAATATGGCGATAGATTTTTTTACACAAAAATATGATGCACAAATTACCAAGGTGCAGATGAATGTTATAGAAATGTCGTCGTCTGATATACGCAATCGTATAAATACGGGCAAAAGTATTAAATATATGGTATGTGACAGCGTAATTGACTATATTCAGGAAAACGGAATTTACGAAGGATGCAATTAGGGTTTATGCAAAAAGCAGATGAAATAAAAAAATATGCAAAAACTGTTTTGAGCGAGAAGCGTTTTGCTCACACCGTGAACGTTGCGGAGGAGGCAAAGCGCCTTGCCACCGTATGGGGCGCAGATTCAGACAGGGCTTATCTTGCAGGCATTATCCATGATATTGAAAAAGAAATTCCAAAAAGCCAGGCTCTTGGCATTTTGGCAGAATACGGATACATTCCAGATGAAACCGAAAAGCAAAACCCCGAGCTTTTGCACGGCAAACTGGCGGCGTATATAGCAAGGGATAAGTTTGGCATTGATGACGATGAAGTTTTATCGGCTGTGGCATATCATACCACGGGTCGTCCCGGGATGTCACTTCTTGAAAAGATTATTTATGTTGCCGATTTTACCGAGCCGGCAAGAACCTATCCCGAGGCAGATGGAATTCGTGAGCTTGCGGACAATAATATTGATAAAGCGGTGCTTTATCAGGCTGATATGGTTATAAAGTTCATTATCGAAAAGGGGCGGCCGTTGCATATTGACACCGTAAATACAAGAAATTACTTTTTACTGAAATTAAAAAGAGGAACTGAAGAATGAGGGTAAAATCTCCACTTAGACTTGCTATTGCAATACTTGTTTTACTTACATTGATATATACAGGTTTTCAAGGTGCTGTTTCAATTATTACAGGACAGCCGATAAAATTCGGGTTCAGCGCGGGGACTACACGTGACAACAAGGTGCAGGATTTTGTTGTTGCCGGTGTTGATGATGATGGTTATCGCACAGACCTTATATTGTTTTGCAGATATAATATGGCGGACAACTCCTTAAATGTTTTGCAAATTCCACGTGACACCAAGGTCGAAAACGACAGACATGACAAAAAGATTAATTCGGCGTACGGAAGTCCTGAAAAGGAACAGACTTTGTTTGATGAGATTGAAGGGGTTATAGGAATTCGCCCTGAAAAATCGGTGATTGTCAGCTTTAAGGCGTTTCGCGAGATAATAGATGCGATTGGCGGTGTTGAAGTTGATGTTCCTATAAGAATGAACTATCACGACCCTTTTCAAAACCTGACTATTGACCTGTATCCTGGCGTGCAATTACTGAATGGCAGACGCGCCGAGATGTTTATGAGATTTAGACAAAACGATGATGGGTCGGGGTATCCCAACGGCGACATTGACCGTGTGGCAGCACAGAAAGGGTTTTATCAAGCGGTAGCTGATAAAATGCTTAGCGGCAGCACAATCCTTAAAGCACCTAAAATTATCGGTGTTATCAGCGACAATGTAAAAACAGATTTTACGGTAAGTGAAATGGTAAATTACATTGGCAGACTTCCCAAATTCAGTATGGAAAATGTTAAAATTCATACTCTTCCGGGTGAAGGTGGATATGACAGCAATGGCGTTTCGTATTTTTTCTGTGACGAAGATGCTACTAAAACTTTGATAAAAGAACATTTTACTCCCCAAAAGGGCACAGTAGCCGATGAATATAACGGGTCATTTAAAAATCGTTTTATCAAGGTTAAGATTGTAGATGCAACAGGCGTTGACACCGGAAATGCCGATATTCTGACAGCAGTTAAGGAGACCCTTACAGATTATGGTTTTAAGGTGGTGGCAACCGAAAAAACTGACAGAATTGCAGATACTTCGGTGTTGATTAATCATAATGAAAAGCGTGCAGCACTGGAACTTAAAAAGGTTTATGCGAAGGTTCCTATTGCAGAAACTATTGAAGAATATGTTCTTGACGATGAAGAAAAAATGGCAGATGTTACGATTAAAATGGGTACAGATTTCTCATTTTAAAGGATAGGAGATAAGATAATGAGTTGTGAAAATAATTATGTAAATACCGCAGTTAAAGCGATTGACAGCAAAAAAGGTAAGGAACTAACTGTTCTTAGTCTTAGCGAACTGACAACCCTGACAAATTATTTTGTTATTGCAACGGGCGGATCTAATAAGAACGTTCAGGCAATCTGTGACGAGGTTGAAGAAAAAATGCGTGAAGCCGGTGCAAAGCTTTGGAACAAGGAAGGCTATGACAGCGGTGAATGGATACTCTTAAACTATGATGACGTTATGGTTCATATTTTCCAGAGTGAAACTCGTGAATTTTACAAGCTGGAGCATATCTGGAAGGATGCGCCTGTAGTAGATGTTGAAGATTTAATTCAGGAAGACTAATAAAACCGAAAGGATTGATTATAAATGAAATACGATTTCAAAGCAATTGAAGGAAAATGGCAACAGTATTGGGATGAAAACAAGACTTTTGAGGCATCAAACACAGATAAGTCAAAGCCCAAGTTTTATGGTCTTGTAGAATTTCCTTATCCATCAGGACACGGTCTTCACGTAGGCCATCCCAGAGGCTATACGGCAATAGACATTATTACCAGAAAAAAGCGTTTAGAGGGCTATAATGTTTTATTCCCTATGGGTTGGGATGCTTTTGGTCTACCTACAGAGAACTTTGCTATTAAGAATAACATTCATCCTGCAATCGTTACAAAAAACAATATCGAAAACTTTAAAAGACAGCTTAAAATGCTGGGCTTTGGTTTTGACTGGTCGAGAGAGATAAACACAACCGACCCCAATTATTATAAATGGACACAGTGGATTTTCCTTAAACTGTTTGAAAAGGGTCTTGCATATAAGACAAAGATGCCGATTAACTTCTGTACAGGCTGTAAGGTCGGTCTTGCAAACGAAGAGGTTGTAAACGGCGTTTGTGAGCGTTGCGGAAGTGAGGTTGTACAAAAGGAAAAGAGCCAGTGGATGCTTAAAATTACCGAGTATGCACAGCGTCTTATTGATGACCTTGCAGATGTTGATTATATTGAACGCGTAAAGGTTCAGCAAACAAACTGGATTGGCCGCAGCGAGGGTGCAGAAGTAGATTTTAAAATCAAGGGAACTGACGATAAAATCCGCGTTTATACAACACGTCCCGACACACTTTTTGGTGCTACATATATGGTACTTGCACCTGAGCATCCTTATGTTGAAAAGTATAAGGATAGACTAGAAAACTATGCCGAAGTTGAGGCTTATAAGGCTGAGGCTGCAAAAAAGAGCGACTTTGAAAGAGCCGAGCTAGACAAAAACAAAACAGGTGTTATGCTGAAGGGCATCACTGCGATTGACCCCGTAAACAATGCCGAAATTCCCATCTGGATTTCAGATTATGTGCTTGTAACATACGGAACAGGTGCGATTATGGCGGTGCCTGCTCACGATACCCGTGACTGGGAATTTGCCAAGAAATTTGATATGCCCATTATTGAGGTTGTTGCAGGTGGTGAAGATGTACAGAAGGAAGCTTTTACAGATGTTGAAACAGGTGTAATGGTAAATTCAGGATTCCTTACCGGCATGCAGGTTGAGGATGCAAAGAAGGCTATTATAGATTTTCTTGAAAAGGAAGGTATCGGTACACGCAAGGTTAATTACAAGCTGCGTGACTGGGTGTTCTCGCGTCAGCGTTACTGGGGCGAACCCATCCCGCTTGTTAACTGCCCTCACTGCGGTTGGGTACCTGTTCCTGAGAGTGAGCTTCCCTTGCAGCTTCCCGATACTAAGAACTTTGAACCGGGCGAGTCCGGTGAGTCTCCGCTGATTAAAATCCGCGACTGGGTTGAAACAACTTGCCCCAAGTGTGGCGCAAAAGCTGAACGTGAGACTGATACTATGCCTCAGTGGGCAGGTTCATCATGGTACTTCTTAAGATATATTGACCCTAATAATTCTGACTTCCTTGCAGGAATGGAAGAGCTTAAATATTGGCTTCCTATCGACTGGTACAACGGCGGTATGGAGCACACAACGCTTCACCTTCTTTACTCAAGATTCTGGCACAAGTTCCTTTATGATATCGGAGTTGTTCCTACAAAAGAACCTTATCAGAAGAGAACTTCACACGGTATGATTTTGGGTGAAAACGGCGAAAAAATGTCTAAATCAAGAGGCAATGTAATCAATCCTGATGATGTTGTAAATGAATACGGTGCTGACACATTCAGAACCTATGAGATGTTTATCGGTGCTTTTGATCAGGCAACACCATGGTCTATGAACGGCGTAAAGGGTTGTTATAAATTCCTTGAAAGAGTATGGAATTTGCAGAATATTCTTGTTGATGGCGACAGCTATTCAAAAGAGCTTGAAACCGCACTCCACAAGACTATTAAAAAGGTAACAGATGACTATGACAGAATGAAATTTAACACCGGTATCGCGACACTTATGGCATTTATCAACGATGTAATGAAGGTTGAGAAGATTAACAAGGCAGAATTTAAGACATTTATTACCCTTCTTAATCCGGTTGCACCGCACATCACCGAAGAACTGTGGAAGGTTGCAGGCTTTGAAGGCGCGCTGTCTGATACCAAGTGGCCTGAATATGACGAAGCAAAGACTGTTGATGACGAAATTGAAGTTGTTGTTCAGATTAACGGCAAAATCCGTGACAAGATGATGATTTCAGCAGACCTCAATCCTCAGCAGATGCAGGAGGTCGCTCTGGCAAATGACAAGATTAAAGAGCTTACCGAGGGCAAACAGGTTGTGAAAGTTATTGCTGTTCCTAAAAAGCTTATTAATATAGTGGTGAAATAATTATGAGCGCAAAACAGGAATTTATTGAAATTTATCAGAAATATATAAAACGAGAGGGAGCTGAAAAGCTCCTTGCTCATCTTATGTCGCAATCAAGCGATTTCTTTACCGCCCCTGCAAGCTCGCGTTATCACGGTGCATACGAGGGGGGTCTTGTGGAGCATAGCCTGAATGTTTATGAGTCTCTTCGTGACTATATGGAAAGGGAACGGGTAAAAGAACTCTACGGTTTAGAGGCAAGCGATGAAACAATTGCTATTGTTGCGCTCCTTCATGACCTTTGCAAAATGAACTTTTACAAGCCGGGCTTTCGCAATGTCAAGGATGATAATGGTGTGTGGCAAAAGGTTCCAACTTACGAAATCGATGACAAGCTCCCATACGGTCATGGTGAAAAATCGGTATATATAATATCGGGCTTTATGCGTTTGACCAGGGAAGAGGCCTTTGCTATAAGATATCATATGGGCTTTTCGGGAAGTGAGGAGCCAAGAAATGTAGGCGCTGCCTTTGAAATGTTTCCTTTGGCATTCGCCCTGTCAACAGCCGATATGGAGGCTACATATTTCCTTGAAGGTAAGGAATAATTTTTCTTAAACTTAAGGATTAAATCTCAAAGGTGGGATTAAAATGAAAGACGGATTTATCAAGGTTGCTGTAGCAACACCTGAAATTACCGTAAACAGCACAAAGAAAAACAGCGAAAATATAATAAAACAGATAAAAGCAGCGGCATCAAATGGTGCTAAAATTGTTGTGTTTCCCGAGCTTTGTATAACCGGCTATACCATTGGCGATTTGATTTTTCAGAGTACAACAGTGAAACGTGCGTCAAATGCATTAACTGAAATATTAGATGCAACCAAAGCGTTGGATATTCTCTTTGCTGTTGGTCTGCCGATTGCGGTTGATGATAAGATTTATAATGTTGCTGCTGTGTGCAAGGGCGGTAAGGTTCTGGGCTTTGTTCCCAAGGCAAACCTTCCCGATTATGGCGAGCATCATGAAACAAGGTTTTTTGACAAGCCTTTAAGGACAACCGAGGTGGAATTTAACGGCGAAAGAATTCCCTGCGGCACAAAGTTGATTTTCTGTGCAAGGGGAATAGAAAACTTGCGTATCTCATGCGAAATCTGCGAGGATATGTGGGTTGCGATTTCGCCATCAATGCACCACGCTCTTAACGGGGCAAATGTGATTTTGAATTTGTCTGCAAGCAGTGAAACGGCAGGTAAATCGGCAATCCGCAAAACACATCTTGCATCGCTTTCCCTAAGAACAATGACGGCGTATCTTTATGCTGATGCAGGTGATGGCGAGTCAACAACCGATTTGGTATTTGGCGGCAACAATATGATTTATGAATGCGGCAAGAAAATTGCCGAGGCAGAATTGTTTGAAAATGGCATAACCTATGGTGTGCTTGACCTTGAAAAAACAAGCCTTATGCGTCGTAAAATGTCTACATTTATACCCGAACACGATGAGGAATATAAAAGAATTTATTTTGATACAGAAATTACAGAAACAAAGCCTGAAAAGGTTAATCCACACCCGTTTATTCCAAGTGATAATGCGGGTTTGGCAGAACGCTGCAGCAATGTTATTAAAATGCAGTGTGCAGGCTTGCGTAAAAGAATTAAACACATCGGTATAAAAACAGTCACTTTGGGCGTTTCAGGCGGCCTTGACAGTACACTTGCGCTTCTTGTAGCGGCAAAAACCTTTGACAGTCTGGGGCTTGACCGAAAGGGTATTATTGCAGTAACAATGCCCTGTTTCGGCACAACAGACAGAACTTATAATAACTCCAAAAAGCTTGCGGATGTTATGGGCGTGACATTGCGTGAAGTGTCTATTGCAAAGGCGGTAACCCAGCATCTTGAGGATATCGGGGCATCAATTGATGACCACGACGTAACCTATGAAAATGCTCAGGCACGCGAGAGAACACAGGTGCTTATGGATATATCAAACAAAACAGGCGGAATTGTTGTGGGTACCGGCGATTTATCAGAGCTTGCGCTTGGATTTGCCACATACAACGGTGACCATATGTCGATGTATGGTGTAAATGCATCTGTGCCTAAAACTTTAATACGTTCATTGGTAAAATTTGTTGCAGATACCGAGGGCGGTAAGTTGAAAGAAATTCTCTATGATGTTCTTGATACACCTGTCAGCCCCGAGCTTCTTCCACCTGATGAAAACTTAATCAAGCAGAAGACCGAGGATATTGTTGGGCCATATGAAATTCACGATTTTGTGATTTATAATTATTTAAAGTTTGGCTTCAGCAAAGAAAAAATACAAAGACTTGCCGAGGTGGCATTTGAGGGCGTGTACACAAAGGAAACCATAGAAAAATGGCACAACTTGTTTTACAGGAGATTTTTCAATAATCAGTTTAAACGTTCGGCTGTGCCCCACGGACCTAAGGTGGGAACAATTTCTCTTTCACCAAGAGGGGATTGGATAATGCCATCTGATGCTGTATTTGAGGATTAGGAAAGATAAGAAAAATGCTGCACATAAAAGAAACAATTGTTGTTGAAGGCAAATTCGATAAAGAACAGCTTAAAAAGGTTACTGACGCCTCTATAATCTGTACAGGTGGCTTTAGCCTTTATTCAAATAAAAATATATTAAGTTCTATACGTCGTATGGCAGAAAAAACAGGAATAATTATCCTTACCGACTCCGACAGTGCAGGCTTTCGTATACGCAATTACATCAGACAATGCGTTGGAAGTCGAGGTACGGTGAAACACGCCTATATTCCATCGGTAAAGGGCAAGGAACGCCGCAAGAAAGCAGCCGGGAAGGAAGGTCTTCTGGGTGTTGAAGGTATGACGGAGGAGCTTCTTGCCGAAATTCTGCAAAGCGTCACCGAGGTTGGCGAGCCACAGCTCCGAAAGCCAGAAGAAATTATAACCAAAACGATGCTTTATACAGACGGCTTCAGTGGTAGGGATGATAGTCAGCAAAAACGAGTCAGACTTGCAAGAGAGCTTGGGCTTCCCGCAAGAATTTCAGCAAATGCTCTGATTGAAGTGCTGAATACAGCTTTTTCCTATGAAGAATATCGTGTGGCAGCAGATAAAATAAACAAAAATTGTTAATAATATTATTAATCTCACAGACCCAAAAGGATTTGTGAGATTTTTAACAATATTTCGGTTTTTGCTTGCTTTTTGTTGAATTATATGCTAAAATTTAAAGGTTGAAAAACACCGTCGAAGTTGCGGTTAAAAGATAGGAGAAGTATGATGGAAAACAAAAACAACTTTAAGCCGTATGTTCCGGCAGATAAGGTTACACCAGAACTGACCTTAACGTCAATTGTTATGGGTATCCTTCTTGCGGTTGTCTTTGGTGCCGCAAATGCGTATTTGGGACTCCGTGTAGGAATGACAGTTTCGGCTTCAATACCTGCCGCTGTTATTGCTATGGGTGTAATCCGTGTAATTATGCGTAAGAATTCAATTTTAGAGAGTAATCTTGTGCAGACAATAGGTTCTGCGGGCGAGTCTCTTGCTGCAGGTGCAATCTTTACCCTTCCGGCCCTCTTTTTGTGGGCGTCCGAGGGTGTAATGGACAAGCCCGGTTTGATTGAAATTACTTTGATTTCTCTCCTTGGCGGATTGTTGGGTGTATTCTTTATGGTGCCCCTTCGCAATGCTTTGATTGTTAAAGAGCATGGAGTACTGCCTTATCCCGAGGGTACTGCTTGTGCTGAGGTTCTTCTTGCAGGTGAAAAGGGCGGTGCAAATGCATCTACCGTATTTGCGGGTATGGGCTTTGCAGCAGCCTTTAAATTTATCATTGATGGTCTTAAGGCTGTGCCAGGTGAAATTGGTTTAAGAGTAAAGGGCTACGCAGGTGAAATCGGTACGCAGATTTATCCTGCTGTAATGAGCGTTGGTTATATCTGTGGTCCAAGAATTTCGTCATATATGTTTGCGGGCGGTGTTCTCAGCTGGCTGGTGCTTATCCCTATGATTGTACTTTTTGGAAGAGATATTATCCTTTATCCCGGAAACGAAACAATCGGTGCAATCTTTGATGCAAACGGTCCAAGCGGTATCTGGAGCTCATACATCCGTTATATCGGTGCAGGCGCCCTGGCTGCAGGCGGTATTATCAGCCTTATCAAGTCACTTCCGTTGATTGTTAATACATTTGTTGGTGCAATGAAGGGCATGAAGGGCTCGGCATCTGTTTCGGGCGAACGTACTGCACAGGATATCAGTATGAAGGTGGTTCTTATTGCAATTGCTGTGCTGACTCTTTTGGTGTGGCTTGTTCCTGCAGTTCCTGTAACATTGATTGGTGCGGTTGTTATTGTAGTGTTTGGCTTTTTCTTTGCTACAGTTTCGTCACGTATGGTTGGCCTGGTAGGAAGCAGCAATAACCCTGTATCAGGTATGGCGATTGCAACGCTTCTTATTGCGACATTGATTTTGAAACTTACAGGCGACAGCGGTGCTCATGGTATGCGTGCGGCTATTGCAATAGGCTCGATTATCTGTATTGTTGCGGCAATTTCAGGTGATACATCTCAGGACTTAAAGACGGGATATCTTCTCGGCTCAACACCTAAAAAGCAGCAGATTGGTGAAATTATCGGTGTTGTTGCGGCGGCATTTGCCATTGGCGGAACATTGTACCTTCTTGACAGTGCGTGGGGCTTTGGCTCAGACGAGCTTGCGGCTCCTCAGGCAACACTTATGAAAATGATTATCGAAGGCGTTATGGATGCAAACCTCCCATGGGGTCTTGTGCTTGTGGGCGTGTTTATTGCAATTGTTGTTGAGGTTGTGGGTATTCCCGTACTTCCTTTTGCAATCGGTGTATATCTTCCTGTACACCTTAATGCCTGCATTATGGTTGGCGGTTTGGTACGTCTTGCTCTTGATAAACTCAAAAAGTCTGAAGAAGAAAAAACTGCTATAATCAGCGACGGTATACTTTTCTGCTCGGGTATGATTGCTGGTGAAGGAATTGTAGGTATTGTTCTTGCACTTCTTGCTGTATTTGGAATTGACAAGATACTGGATATTTCAGGAATTCTCAACCTTTCCGTATCGATTTCAAATATTGCAAGTCTTGTGGTATTTGCACTTATTATTCTTTCTGTGCTCAAGTTTTCGGTTTGGAAAAAACGCAGCGTAAAATAATATGAAAAAAAAAGAAAAGATTTCGGAAAACTATCTTGAAAAAATCCCTGCCCGCAAATCAGGGCTTGAATGGACGGCAGATGCTGAAGGGATTGTGACGCTAAACATTCCCAACAGCGGTCTATTTAATGAAATCGCACAGAAACTATTCAAAAAACCGCCGGTGACATATGTTCATCTTGATGAACATGGCAGTTTTGTGTGGCAGATTGCAGACGGTGAGAGGAATATTATCTCTCTTGGCGAGGATGTTAAAGCGAAATTCGGCGATGCTGCCGAGCCTTTATATCCGCGACTTGCAAAATTTTTTCAGATACTTGATAGTTATGGTTTTATAGAATTTAAATGAAATAAAAAGGAACGATAAAAAATCGTTCCTTTTTATATGCTGATATTTAATCTTTTGGAAAGTATTTTTTCTCCTTTGTAATGCCGCATATATAGTTCATATCAACATTGTAGTATTTTGCAAGAATTATTACACTTTCCAAGGGTATTCTGATTTTTCTTGTTTCATAGTCCGAGTATGTTCGTTGTCCTACATTAAGGATTTTTGCTATTTCTGCTTGACTTTTGTCGTTATCCTCGCGCAAAGCACGTATTCTTTCAACTGTATCCATAAAAAAACCCCCTTTTGAAAATTATAATATAGAGTTTATACCACTATTGACTTTTAGTGTTATTTACTCTATAATGTTATCTCGAAAAGAAATTTTTATGAAGGCGAGTTGTGGTAGAAATGATTATTGACGTAACGGGCATAGAACTTACCCCCGGGAATTGTGGAGTTAATTGCCTTGGTAATGGAGAACATACAGACAAGAAGGGAAATTTGCTAGAATGTTGTTGCGATGAATGTAGCTATTTAATGTGTTGTTTGCCTGAGCACACTGAAAATGAATGTAAAGACTGCACAGATAAAGATTGCCCCAATAATATTAGCAGGGAACGATAAAAAAATCGTTCCTTTTTATTGACAAGAATTATTTAAAGGTATATAATTGTTAGATAAAGGTTTTATCAATGACAAATCCGGAGAAGATATATATGATAAGTGATAACATTTTAGAAGCTATTGGCGAGACACCGATTATAAGATTAAACCACTTTGGTGACTCTGATTCGGCACAGATTCTTGTAAAGTTCGAGGGCCTTAATGTGGGCGGCTCAATTAAAACAAGAACGGCATATAATATGATTTGTGATGCCGAGGAAAAGGGTATAATAAATAAAGATACAATTATTGTAGAGCCAACAAGCGGCAATCAGGGTATCGGGCTTGCACTTGTTGGTGCTGTTCGTGGTTATAAAACAAAAATAATTATGCCCGATTCGGTAAGCGAAGAGCGGCGTAAGCTGGTTGAGCACTACGGTGCCGAGGTCATCCTTATTCACGATGCGGGCAACATTGGCGAATGTATTGAAAAGTGTCTTGAAACTGCACTTAAGAAGCAGGAAGAAGATGAAAATGTTTTTGTACCACAACAGTTTGAAAATCCTGCAAATGTACAGGTTCAAAGGGAGTATACTGGGGTTGAAATATTAAAACAGGTTGATGGACCTATTCATGGATTTTGTTCGGGGATAGGTACAGGCGGCACAATTACCGGCATAGGCGAAACCTTGAAGGCTGTTAACCCTGACATCGAGATATGGGCGGTTGAGCCTGAGCACGCGGCAATCCTTTCGAGCGGTTCAATAGGCACACATTTGCAGATGGGTATTGGCGATGGAGTTATTCCTAAGAATTTAAATCAGAATATCTACAACGATATTTGCGTTATAAATGACGAAGAAGCAATTACAACGGCAAAAGAGCTTGCATCGCGTGAAGGTATTATGTGCGGCATTTCCAGCGGTACAAATGTTGCGGCGGCGGTAAAATTGGCAAAAAAACTTGGCAAAGGCAAGACGGTAGTCACAGTTTTGCCCGATACAGCAGAAAGATATTTTTCTACACCACTGTTTGGATAAAAATAAAATTTAGGAGGAAATCAAAAATGAGCAGTAATGTAAGACCCGATACCATGGAACGTATCACAACAAAAGAATTGGCAGACAAGTTTATACAGGAACAAGTTGCTGAAGTTCGCGCCCAGGTTGGCGATAAAAAAGTTCTTCTTGCACTTTCGGGCGGTGTTGACAGCTCGGTTGTTGCGGCGCTTCTTATCAAGGCAATCGGCAAACAGCTTGTTTGCGTACATGTTAACCACGGCCTTATGAGAAAAGGCGAAAGCGAACAGGTAATCGAAGTGTTTAAAAACGGACTTGATGCAAACCTTATATATATTGACGCAACCGACAGATTTTTGGATTTGCTTAAAGATGTTGCCGAGCCCGAGAAAAAGAGAAAGATTATCGGCGGAGAATTTATCAAGGTGTTTGATGAAGAAGCGGCAAAGCTTGAAGGAATAAAATTTTTGGCTCAGGGTACAATTTATCCCGACATCCTTGAAAGTGACGGCGTAAAGGCTCACCACAATGTAGGCGGCCTCCCTGAAGATATGGAAATGGAACTGGTTGAGCCCGTAAAACTTCTTTACAAAGATGAAGTTCGTGTTGTAGGTAAGGCTCTTGGCCTTCCTGAAGCAATGGTTGACCGTCAGCCATTCCCCGGCCCCGGTCTTGGTGTAAGATGCCTTGGTGCAATCACCCGCGACAGACTGAATGCTCTAAGAGAAGCTGATGCAATCCTGCGCGAAGAGTTTGACAACTGCGGTCTTGCAAAGACTGTATGGCAGTATTTCATAGCTGTTCCTGATATGAAGAGTGTTGGCGTAAAAGACGGCAAAAGATACGAAGGCTGGCCTGCAATCATCCGTGCGGTTAACACAACCGATGCAATGACCGCCACTATCGAGGAAATCCCATATGATATCCTTCACAAGATTACAGACCGCATCACATCAGAGGTAGACGGAATCAACCGTGTTCTTCTTGACCTTACACCTAAGCCTATTGGGACGATAGAGTGGGAATAATCCCAGAAATCGCTTAAACCCTTGAAATATGGGCGTTTTTGCAACTGTCAATGGTGTATTGACTGCAAAATGACTGCAAATAGGAATAATTTTGTTATTTGACTGCTCTGCCAGAAATGGTAGAGCAGTTTTGCTATAAATAGTTATCGTATTTGGTGTATGCTATAATGAAAATTATGCACTGCCCAGAAGAAGAAACAGCAGACGGGATTTGATAGACTATCAAGCTGAAAGTGGAACAAAAGTTGCTTTAGAGTATGCTGTAAAGAAAAAGTGTAAGATAACAAATATTTATACAAGGAGTGATAACAATGTTTGAATTTTTAAGAAAAAACAGGTACTCCACATTACTTATGTCGGGTAAAGTTTCCAAATGGGCTTATACAAATATTCGGTGCTGCAAACGAAAGTGTGTATTATACAGATTTTGCAGTAAAGGCATTTAGAATATATCTGTGTATGATGATATTTGCTTGTGTGAATAAAGCAACATTTATGTTCTTGCAAGCTATGGGAAAAGCCGTTGCTTCAACAATACTTTCTATGGTGCGAGAGGTAGTTTTCTGTGTTGGTTTTGCACTTCTTTTGCCCGTTTTCTTTGGTCTTGACGGTGTGCTTTACTCAATGCCTGTATCGGATATTTTAACTGTTAAAACCGGCAAATTTAAATAAAAATCAAATTTTGATATAAATATCTTGTATTTTGTCGCAAAGTATTGTATATTAAATTTATAGAAGCAACATATGTTGTATAAATGGGAGGTTAATAAAATGACAGGTTTACCGCTTATTATTTCGTTTGTTGTGGCAATTGTGGTTATGATTCTGGCAATTTCCAAATTCAAGGTGCATCCGTTTTTGTCCATAATGGGTGTATCGCTGATACTGGCATTGGTGGCAGGAATTCCGCTTGGTGAAATAGCAGATGTTATTGGTGCCGGCTTTTCGGGGACGTTTAGCTCAATCGGTATAGTAATTATTCTGGGTGCCTT
>JAZRJT010000112.1:0-2135 GCA_045645905.1 Clostridia bacterium | reverse complement strand
GTTGTAAAAAAACAGATCGAGAAATAACTGAAAAGCGATAAGTTTCAAAAGAAGCTTATCGCTTTTTGCTATTGAAAAGAGCGAAAATGAAGTGGTGACGGAATGTGTAAATCTTCATTCGTCATACATTTTTATATTTTTAAAAGTTTTTATTGATAAAGTATAAGAAATGTGATAAAATAAAATTGCCAAACAAATTTGAATATTAAAGATACGAGTATGTTATGTGTGAATAATATGCCTTTTTTAGGG
The DNA here is from genome assembly GCA_045645905.1 of Clostridia bacterium. Taxonomy (GTDB): domain Bacteria; phylum Bacillota; class Clostridia; order Monoglobales; family Monoglobaceae; genus SIG440. Next base: position 1,883 of record JAZRJT010000112.1, on the reverse strand, counting down.
TATGTTACTTTTATGTTTGCAAAAAATGCAAACTCCAAAGAGTAGCATATCTGTATATTATTCCACTGCTATTCAAATTTGTTTGGCGACAAGCGGAGTTTGCGTTTTTATGCGCTGACTGCGGTTGGCGCATTTTTTTATTTAGAACAAAATAGGAACATTGTTTAATAGAATTTTACAAAGGAGAAATGAAATTGAGTTTTTGGAAAAAATCGAAGGAAAAAGCGTATGGAAAGCATTATGCCGATTTTTTACATGCAGTTAAAAGCAGGGATTTTGACAGAATGACCGTGTGTTATAATAAAATGACGCGGTATAAAGATGTGGGGATGCGAAATGACGGGAACAAATACTTTTTTACGGAAATCCTTGACGGATATGTGATATCAATTCCCTTCGGTGCACGCGAAAAGATAAGGGCAATGGGAACACACTTTTTGTATGGACTTGGGGAAAATTATATATTTTACGTGCAAGACGCATATCCTGAAGAAGAAAATCTCTTGTATACTGTTTTCAAAGAGGAGCATCCGGAATGCGAAAAGGTAACCATTACGGAAAACCATATCAAATTCACACTTAAGGCGATTCATGGGCTGCAGCTTTCTGTTGGGGATATCATTAAAATATGGTTTGAGGGAGAGCACATTATCATTGATAAATTTGAGTTGCCGAAACAAGAGCGTTAGATTCGGAAAATGTAGGGGCGACATCCTCGTAAACCCGCATAGGAATTAAGCGAATAAAAAAGAAGGGAATCGAGCTCGATTCCCTTCTTCAGACTGTCGAAGAACCCGACTTTGCGTTAAGCAAAAATCGGGTTCTTCTTCATATTTGTTAAATTTACAATAAAAACAAGCAATTTGGAAGGGGTATTATTCCTCTTCCATTTCCATTTTGCAAGCTTTTTTAAATTCATTGTTGCGAACTTAAGCCTTACCCAGTTTGTTACCTGTGCAAGACCTGTATATGGAGTGTATCTCATTGCGTGTTTTTCTTTCGCATCTGCAAACACTCTTTCGATTTTCTCTTTTCGCAGTTTGTATAAATCTGCATACTTTGGTGTGTGTCGGATATCCTCTGCAAGCTCTATGTAATCCCACCATATATGTTTGGTTACCGTCTTTATACAGTCCTTTGATTCTGTACATAAATGTCTTGTAGGACAGTTTTGGCATATCAGGGGATTACTTTTGTATTCTCGGTACCCGTCCCGGTTTGTGGTTCTGTAATTTAATACTTGGTATTCAGGACAAATCACACAATCATAATATTCGTCATATACATATTCCCACCATGCGTGACCGCCTTTCTTTGTCATCGGTCTTTTGTATGCTGTGGATAATACTCTGCCATCATCGAATATCTTCTTGCAAATATGCGGTGTTTTGTACGCGCTGTCTGCCACTATTGTTTCTATTTCAGGAAAGTTTTCTACAAGTTTATCATATACATCGTCAAAGGCTACACTGTCATGAACATTACCTGCTGTTACTACTGCTTCAAGAACAAATCCGTTTTTATCACAAGCTGTATGTGCTTCATATGCAAATTGTCTCTGATGTTCTCCTTTTACAAACAATCCACTTTCGGGATCGGTTATACTTTTGGTGATTTTTCTTGTTTTGTTTGCTTTCTTCCGGTTTTTAAGCTTCTTCCTTGATGTACTATCCTTTCTTTTTCCGCTCGGTTTGGGCGTATCATCATCAAAGGGCTTCTTTCCATGTTCTTGTCTGTCGTTGTTGATTTCTTCTAAAAGTTCGTCTGCGTATCTTTTGGCTGCAACAGGAACTTCTATTTCAATTTTCTTTTTAGTATTGGCATTTGCTTTTATGTGAGTTCCGTCTATGAATACTGCTTCCGGTTTCAAATATCCGGCTTCT
>JAZRJT010000111.1:0-43112 GCA_045645905.1 Clostridia bacterium | reverse complement strand
TCTACATCTGTATATGTAAAATTGTGACCATAAAGCTCCGCTACTTTATCAAGAACCTTGAGCGCCTGATTTACGATTTCGGGACCAATCCCGTCACCTCTGATTACTGCTATATTTTTATTCATCGTTTTCACCTTCTTTAAGAGATTTTAACAATCCTCCACATTTGATTATGTTCTGAATAAATTCAGGGAAAGGTCAATGATTGTATCTTTCGATGGAATGAAAGAGGCAAATATAATTTTATTTAACACATTAAGCGGTATTGGAATGTGCCTGATTGTAATATGCATAGGCTTAAATTTAATATATGGAAAGGAAAATAAAAATGGCTAAATCAAAATTAGTTAAAGCAAATGAAAAAATCGCAGAAGGAGTAACCGAAGGATTTAAAATGCTTGAAGATGCTGTTGTAGGCGGATACAAGAAGATTGAAAAAGGTGTCGTTGACGGTTACACCAAAATCGAAGATAAGTTTGTAGATCAATATTTAACTCGAGATGGCGAAACTGTTGAAGAAGCCAAGAAAAGATTAAAAAATAATTAAGTATTTAATCAACATTGAGAACTTGTTCTTACGTGCAAGCCTATAAAATAGAATCAAATCATCTACATAAAACAAGGAGACAAAACCGCTTAAAGTTTTGTCTCCTTAGTTTTTTGTTTTTAATTCTTATAAATTAACGAAATAGTCTTTCTTGAATCCATGTGCACCAAAGATTTGCCACTGTCCTACGCCAAGACGCTGCATAATTGCTCTTCTTTCTTCCAAACACAGTTTTGAGTCGGTGTCAACCGAGGTCATAAGAATCGGGGCATATTGGTTATATTCCGCTTGCTCTGCTGTAAGACCATGCGTATTGATATAAATATCGCCTGTGATTGCAATATGCTTTAAATAATCTATCAGCACAATCTCACCAGGCAGATGACCTCCTTTTCCTTCATATACCTCAAAATGTAATTCTTCAAAGTCAAAGAATCCGATTTGTGTAAGCGGTTCTGTGGGATTTTCAATGTCATTCCACCTAGCAGTCAGCTTTTCTGGGTTCACCGCTTTATACGAAGTCAGAATTTTGCAAATGTTTATATATGGCTTATGAAGAGGATTTGATTCTCTGTATCCATTCCTGCCTTCATACTCATTTATAAGACAATTGGCGGTTTTTGTGCTTGTAATCACCTTATCAAACATCGACAGAAGTCCGCAATGGTCAACATCTGCATGAGTTACAAGGATTGTCTTTTCCATCGTATCAAACTCAGGAAGGATTTTTTTGAATACTTCAAACATTTCATCGGTATAGCAAGCGTATCCGCTATCAACAAATAAAACCTTATCATTGCTTTTTATGATAATGGTATTACTTCCGCAAGGAGGCTCAATAAGAGTTATTTCCGTATTATCAGTTACCTTATGAGTGCTTATGCGAGGATTGAAATTCTTTCCTTTTGAGCTGCCTAAAAGTTCTGCAAACTTGCTGATGCTGTCAAATGTGCGATACGGTGATAACCCTTGTTCATCAAGCGTTTGCATCGCAAGGTTGACATGCACCAAAAGTTCACGACTCACTTCTTCTGAAAGTCCCATTGTCTGTGCCAGACCTAAAACATATGTGTTATAGAAAATACTGTTATCATAAACCTTTTCAGAGCTGTTATACTCTATTACACGAACCTTGCAAAGCTTCTCGGCTTCTTTCAAAAATTCCGAAATTTTATCGAAATCATCAACATACAAGCCCATTTTGAAATACTGATAATCTGTTCCGTTTTCCTGTGAACTGATATAAGAAATATTGAAATTAAATTCATTTATGAGCGTCAATATGCTTGTTACACTTCCCGGAACATCTTCAAGACAGAACTCTAATAAAACGATGCTTGTTTTGTTTACATTACTTTGCAGATAGCCAATTTTTTCAAGCTCTGTATCTGCTTTCTTTAGTTGTTCCTCTGTGCCTTCCGCATCAATAAACAAGGTGTGTGAATCAACCGCTTTGTTGTAACTTACACGGGTAATATTCACTCCTAATTGCGAAAAGCATTTGCTCGCTTTCAAAAATGCACCAATGTGATTGGGCATTGAAGTCACATAGGTCTTTTTCACTTTAATCACCTCGTTTATATGCGGTGTATAGAATTACTTGTTCATTTTCTCCATGTCGTTTTTACGTATTTCAACACGTCTTACTTTACCGCTGATTGTCTTTGGAAGTTCATCAACAAATTCAACGATTCTCGGATATTTGTAAGGAGCCGTATGTGTTTTAACATATTCCTGAATTTCCTTCTTTAATTCGTCCGTACCCTCGGTACCTTTAACAAGAACAATGGTAGCCTTTACAATCTGACCGCGCACTTCATCTGGAACAGGAGTAATTGCACATTCCAAAACATAAGGAAGCTCCATTATAACACTCTCGATTTCGAAAGGTCCGATGCGGTAACCGGATGATTTGATAACATCATCTATTCTACCGACATACCAAAGGTATCCGTCTTCGTCCATGGTTGCCTGGTCGCCGGTATGATAATATCCGTCATGCCATACTTCGTTTGTCTTTTCTTCATCAAGATAATATCCGATGAAGAGTCCGCAGGGGATATCATCCTTTACACGGATACAGATTTCGCCTGAATCACCGGTCTTACATTCGTTTCCGTCAGGATCAAGGACAACAACATCATAAAGAGGTGAAGGTCTGCCCATTGAACCTATTTTCGGTGTAGAACCCACAAAGTTTGCGATAGAAAGTGTTGTTTCTGTCTGACCAAAGCCTTCCATAATTGTGAGTCCTGTTGCTTTTTTGAACTGATTAAATACCTCAGGATTGAGTGCTTCGCCTGCGGTTGTAGCATACTCGATAGAAGAAAGGTCATACTTTGACAAATCCTCTTTGATAAAGAAACGATACATTGTAGGCGGTGCGCAGAATGTTGTGATATGATATTTAGCAAACATCGGTAAGATATCTTCTGAATGGAATCTGTCAAAGTCATAGGTGAACTGTGCTGCTTCGCAGAGCCACTGTCCATAGAGTTTACCCCAAAGAGCTTTACCCCAACCTGTATCGGAGATTGTAAAGTGAAGTCCGTCAGGATTTACATTGTGCCAATGCTTTGCAGTTGGATAATGACCGAGAGCATATTTATATGAATGTGTTGCGATTCTCGGATATCCTGTTGTACCTGATGTAAAGAGCATAAGCATCGGGTCATTTCCGCAAGCTGTATTTTCTGTACGATCAAAGTGTGTACTGAAGCGTTCCATTTCAACATTGAAATCGTGCCAACCTTCTTTTTCACCGCCGACCAATACTTTAACCATATCGGGATAATTTGCTGCCGCTTTTTCTGCTTCATCTGAAACTTCACCATCAGCGGTACATACAACTGCTTTTACTCTTGCTGCTTTATATCTGTAATCAAAATCGTGTTCTACAAGCTGGTTGGTTGCAGGGATTGCGATTGCACCGATTTTATGAAGTGCAAGCATACAGAACCAGAACTGATAATGTCTCTTTAATACTAGCATTACCGTATCGCCTTTTTTGATACCGAGAGATTCAAAGTAGTTTGCAGTTTTTGCAGAATATTTTTTCATATCACTAAAAGTGAATCTTCTGTCTGTCTTGTCATTTGCAACCCACATCATAGCCAATTTTTCAGGGTTCTTTTCAGCGATAGCATCCACACAGTCAAATGCAAAGTTGAATGTATCTTCGTTTTTGAATTTGATGCCGTTGAATACGCCGTTTTCGTCATAGGATGATTCAATAAATTTATCTGCAACTGTTTCTGATTTTTTCTTTTTAGCTGCTACCTTTGCGGCAATCATCGGAGCTTCGGGATATTCTTCGCTTACTGTCCCATCATGAGGATTTAATACAACCGCATGAAATTCGCATCCACCCTCTGAAACAGCAACCATTCCGTGGGGAATGAGGCTGTTATAGAAAATAGAGTCACCTTCGTTAAGTACATCTACGTGATTTCCAACCTGAACTTTGAGCGAACCTTTAACTATTACATCAAACTCCTGACCGTTGTGTGAATTTAACTGCATCGGAGCGTTCTGTTCTTCTTCAAGATACGGGAATTTAACCAGGAAGGGTTCAGCAAGTTTTTCTCTGAACTTAGGAGCAAGGTTATTATATTCAACACCGTGCTTCTTTACAATTTTAAGGCCTTCACCTTTTCTTGTGATAGCGAAAGAGGTAAGAGTTGTGCTTGTTCCTTCAAGTAAATCAACAACCTCAACACCACACGCCTTAGCACACTTGTAGATAAATGTGAAACTAAAATCTGTTTCCCCCATCTCTAAAGCCTGATAATCCTCAACTGATACACCTGTAAGCTTTGCAAGCTCTTCCTGTGTATAACCCTTTGCTTCGCGCAGGTCTTTGATTCTGCCTGCGACTTCTTTCAAACTGTAATCCATTGTTTTTTGTCTCCTTTCAATTCTGACAAATTTGATATTTGGTTACTAATTTGAATAAAACAAAAAACTCGTCTCAAAGATAGCTTTGAGACGAGTTATCATAACCCGCGGTACCACTCAAATTACGAAATATAAAATCCCGTCACTTACCGAGCTCTAACAAGCCCTTTGCCTTTACGCAGCATTACGGAAGGAGTCTACTAGCATTATGCTTTCGGTCCTCCGACTCAGAGGTGATAAGTCATTGGAAAGCTCCACCATTGCCTCGCACCACCCGGCAACTCTCTCAAGGTCTCACAATCCGACCGTCCTCGTCACAGTCATTCTTTGTGATATTCAAATTTATAATGTATTATACACCTGAGATTTTGATTTGTCAATAGTTTTTTCATAAAAAATTTATTTTTTTATATCATTTTTAATAAGCTCTTGCTTTTTATATACAAACCAAGTATAATATAATTAAACATTTAACTATTATCCATTTAACGAAAGGAGCAATTTTATGTCAAATATAAAACTTTCACGTGCTATTGAAATGATGATGAAAATCAATAAAATGCATCGCTGTATGATAGATTTACGTGCAAAAGAAATAGGTATGCACCGAACTCAGCACAGAATTTTAATGCATCTTTCAAGAGACGGTATGCTTACGTCACAAAAAGAGCTTGCATATAGGCTTGATATAACTCCTGCAGCAGTTACAGTCGCACTTAGGAAAATCGAGCATGACGGCTATATAGAGCGTACTCTTGGTCATGATACACGATATAATGAGCTTAAAATAACTGAAAAAGGCAGAGCCTTAGTAAATCGAACACATGAGCTTTTTCTGGCAGCAGACACCGCCATGTTTGACGGATTTTCCGACGAAGAACTTGATTCTTACATATCTTACCTCGAAAAAATACAAACGAATATACAAAAGCAGACTACCGCATAGAAAGGATTGATGACAATGAAAAGATGGATAAGATATATAAAACCATACCTTAAATCCTTTATACTTGGGCCTTGCGGTATGATATTAGAGGTTATAGGTGAAATGTTTATGCCACTTATACTTGGCATGATAATTAACGCTGGTTATGAGGGAACATTAACCGTGAGTAAGAGCATTGGCTATGCAAGTATACTTGTCGTTATTGTTCTCCTTATGATGTTGGGCGGTGTTGCGGGAGCGTACTTCGGCTCGAAAGCTTCAGTAAACTTTGCTGCAGACTTAAGACGCGATGTTTATACGAAAATACAGAAATACTCCTTTTCCAACATTGATAAATTTTCGGCAAGTTCTTTGGTTACAAGAATGACGAACGATGTGACTCAAATTCAGAATTTTGTCAATATGCTTCTTAGAATGGCTTTGCGTGGTCCCAGTATGTTTATCGGTGGAATTATTATGGCAATAAGCCTTCGCCCCTCTCTTTCCGTCGTTCTTGCGGTTACCATGCCAATTATGCTTATAGTTATTTTTATGCTGATAAAACTCGGTATGCCCCGTTTTGCAGCACTTCAAAAAAAGGTTGATAAACTTAATGCAACTGTCAGAGAAAACGTGACGAATGTAAGGGTTGTAAAATCTTTTGTTCGTGAGGATTACGAGATAGACAAATTTGAGGCAGATAATGCCGAACTTAAAAGTTCTAGCATTAACGCCGTAAAGATTATGATATATATGGGACCTGTAATGAATCTCTTTATGTACGCAGCCATCATCGCTATCATTTGGCTTGGACACGGCGAGGTGCTTGATTTCGGAATGCCTGTCGGCGATCTTTCGGCTTTCATTACTTACGCAACACAGATACTTTCATCTCTTATGATGGTATCATTTCTGCTTATGACCTCATCTCGTGCTATGGCATCGTCAAAGAGAATTTGCGAGGTGCTTGATGAGATTCCGGATATTCAAGATTCTAAAAACGTAAATTTTGAGAGAAAGGTCAGCGCTGGAGAAATAGAATTCAAAAATGTCAGTTTCCGTTATTACAAAAACAGTGAGGAAGCTGTACTTGAGAATATAAACCTAAAAATACCTGCCGGAGCTACCATTGGCATTATTGGCTCAACAGGATGCGGAAAAACCACCCTCGTTTCAATGATACCTCGGCTTTACGACGCAGATGAAGGAGATGTAATTGTTGATGGGGTAAATGTTAAGGATTATTCTCTCGTTAATCTGCGTGACGGCATCGGTATAGTGCTTCAAAAAAATCTGCTCTTTGCAGGTAGTATTGCTGACAATCTTCGATGGGGTGACATGGATGCAACATACGAGGAAATAACCAAAATGTCAAAATATGCGGCAGCCGATAAATTCATTGATACTTTTAAGGATAAGTATGATACTGAACTTGACAAAGGTGGAACAAACCTTTCCGGCGGACAGAAGCAAAGGCTTTGCATTGCAAGAGCACTTCTAAAAAAACCGAAGATTCTTATTCTTGACGACTCAACGAGCGCGGTTGATACTGCAACCGAAGCACAGATAAGAGAAGCTTTCAAAAGCGAAATTCCTGATTGCACAAAGATAATTATTGCTCAACGTATCAGTTCTGTCATGGGGGCAGACACAATAGTTGTTATGAATGATGGAAAAATAACCGGTATTGGCAATCACCAAGAACTTCTTGAAAACAATCCCGAATATAGCGAAATATATTACTCACAGATGGATAAAAAGGAGGTGTAATGTTATGGCAAGATCTCTGAATGAACTCAAAAAGCAATATAACAGCGTCTCTCACGGTCAATCTTTAAGAGGTGGCGGACCGGGTAATCGCAATAGGCCCAAAGCAAAAGGAAAACCTAAAAATATTGGCAAGACGATTTCCCGACTCCTTTATTACGTTGGAAAATACAAGTTTAGACTTGTATTAGTCTTCGCTTGTATGATTTTGACTACTGTTTTCTCGCTTTGTGCCGGATACTTAATCGTTCCTATTATAAACAGAATCACACTTACGATAAACCCTGAAGCTGTACTCAATCCCAGTCCTATTGCAAACCTTGCAGATGGTATCATAGAGAGGTTTATTTCAACACCTTTTATTCAGGCACTCACGGTAAATATGTTTGCAGAAATAAGTATTTATATAGTAGCAGCTTTGATAATCCTCGGAAGTGTTTATTTTATTTCTGCTTTTGGTAGTTACCTGCAGGCACGTCTTATGCTCTCAATCTCCCAAGGCTCTATACAAAGTATAAGAAACGATCTCTTTAATAAGCTACAGACACTTCCTGTAAAATATTTTGACTCTCACCCAACAGGTGAGATAATGAGCCGATTTACCAACGACGTGGATAACATTGATGTAATGCTCAACAACTCTTTAACATCTATCGTCAGCGGTATAGTCAGCCTGGTGGGTACGTTTATCTTTATGATAACTACAAATGTCTGGCTTACTATCATTACAATACTCTTCGTTCCTCTTCTTATTTACGCTGCCGGCGTAATAGGTAATAATTCATCAAAATATTTCGGTGAACAGCAGGCAGCTCTTGGTGCTGTAAACGGATATATAGAAGAAACAATCAGCGGACAAAAGGTCATAAAAGTATTTAATCATGAGGATGAGTGTATTGAGGAAATGAGCCTGATAAACGAAGACCTTCGTTCAAAGCAGGAAAAGGCGCAATTCTGGGGCGGTGTAACAGGTCCTATTATGCATAACATAAGTCTTATCTCCTACGCCTTAACTCTCGGTGTCGGCGGTGTCCTTATTGTTCTTACAGGCTTTACTCCGGGTGAGCTTACTGCTTTTGCTAATTATTCCAAACAGTTCGCAATGCCTATAAATCAGCTTTCCATGCAGGTTTCTACTTTCTTTGCCGCACTTGCCGGTGCTGAACGTGTGTTTAACGTTATTGACGAAGTGCCCGAAGAAGCAGACTGCGAGAACGCTTCAACCGAGCCTATCAAAGGCCACGTTATTATGGAAAACGTTACCTTTGGATATAATCCCGATAAGGTTGTGCTTAAAAACATCTCTCTATATGCAAAACCGGGACAGAAAATTGCTTTCGTCGGTTCTACGGGAGCGGGAAAAACAACCGTTACAAATCTTCTTAATCGTTTTTACGATATATCCGAAGGAACTATTACCATTGATGGCAAGCCTATTAAAGAATACTCACGCGAGTTTCTTCGCAAGAATATTGCAATGGTGCTTCAAGATACTCATCTCTTTACAGGTACCGTTATGGAAAACATCCGTTACGGCAGACTTGATGCAACAGATGAAGAGGTTATCGCTGCCGCAAAGACTGCAAGTGCGCACAGTTTTATTATGCGACTAGAAAATGGCTACGAAACAGTCCTCAAGGGAGATGGTTCAAACCTTTCGCAGGGTCAGCGTCAGCTATTGAATATAGCAAGAGCCGCACTTTCAAAAGCACCCATACTCGTTCTTGACGAGGCAACATCATCTGTAGACACTCGTACAGAACAACATATTGAGCACGGCATGGATAGACTTATGAAGGATAGAACTACTTTCGTTATTGCACATCGTCTTTCCACCGTACGCAACTCCGATGCCATTATGGTGCTTGAGCAAGGAGAAATAATCGAGAGAGGTAATCATGACGATCTGCTTAAAATTCAAGGAAGATACTACGAGCTTTACACAGGTAAAAAAGAACTTGATTAAATGTAGAGACAACAGTTCCCTCTTTTGAGAAATACAACTACGATACAACTTTTTAAAAAGCAAAAGCCATAGTACAGAATTCATTAGAGCTCTGTACTATGGCTTTTAACTAGTTAAAACAAGATTATAATAAACTGTGCTGCAAATACTACCGCAACAAGTGCGATAGGATAAGTAGCCGCATATGCTGCCGCAACATCCTCTGTTCCTGCAACATGAATTAATGTGCCAAGTGCAGGAGTACTTGTCATACCGCCTGTAATGGAGCCAAGAATGTTAAGCAGACTGATTTTAAGAATATATTTTGCAAAGATAAAACCGATTATCATAGGTACAATTGTCATTATCACACCATAAACAAAATAGTCTATTTTGAATTCCTGAACAAATCTTGCACCACCTGAAATTCCAGCACCGGTAAGGAACAAAACAAGCCCTAATTCTCTGAACACCTTAAGGGTTGTTACAGAAGGCATAAGGTTTACTTTACCAAGTTTTCCGAAATGGCCAAAAACTAGTGATACCAAAAGGCATCCGCCTGTTGTAGTCAACGAAAAAGTTGTTCCGTCAAGGCCCTTGCCTGAAAGAGGAATTTTTATCATACCGATAAAAATACCGATAACTGCTGCAATGGCAAAGGGTGCAATACCAAAATCATCAAGTTCAATCAGTTTGCCCGTTTGTTTTTTCGCTGTTGCCTGTTCGGCAGCAACAAGTTTAGCACGTTCGTCCTCCATATTAGCCTTTAAAAGCTTTGGCATAAGCTGAACAAACAAAACAACACCGATAACGCCAAATATGTAAGCAATACCATAGCCAACCGAAACAAGCTGTTCCAACTCAGGACTTGCAACCGATGCTTTAGCTGCTGAAAATGCCGGGGTCGAAGTAAGAGCACCTGCAAAGAGACCCGATACAATAGCCGAAAGCTTTTCCATATCGGTTTCGCCTGTCAGTTTGCCGATATATACACATCCTACTGCAACAAGCGCACCTGATATTATAATAACAAGACCTAATAATACGTATGATGTAAAGTTTTTCTTCATATTACTGAAGAATTTAGGTCCAGCAATAAAGCCGACTGATGAAACAAAAAGTATAAGACCTAAGTTTTCGACAATCTTTAAAGCATTTGTAGTGTAATCGGGGAGCTGAGCCTCAAGATTATCATAAAACAAACAACCAAACACTAAAGCTACAAGAAATACCCCTGCAGAACCTAAAGATATACCTTTTATTGTTATTCTTCCCAATGCATATCCAACGGCTAAAATAGCAAATATGCAAAACACCAAAAATGTTATTCCTGAAATCGGAACAACCCCTCCAAATAAATTCATATTAAAAAACCTCTTCTCTTATTTTTTTCTTGTGTAATCAGGCAAAAGCTTGGGTGAAACCATCTGAGTATCAATGCCTGCATCAGTGATTTCTTTTTCAAACTTCTCAATATGATCAAGTGTCAATGCACCAACCTTTACATCCTTAGCCTTAGCTGCGGCATTCTGACCTGCGCTTCTGCCAAATACGATAATATCAAGCAGAGAGTTACCCATAAGTCTGTTCTTGCCGTGAATTCCTCCAACTGCTTCACCTGCTACAAATAGGTTTTCGATATTAGTGGTCATACAGTCTGCAGTAATGTCAAGACCGCCGTTCTGATAATGAAGGGTTGGATATACCAGAATAGGCTCCTTGCGGATATCAATGCCGTATTTATCGAACATTCTCCACATAGCAGGAATTCTCTTCATAATGGTACCCTCTCCACCAATTTTTTCAATCATTGGTGTATCAAGCCATACGCCCTTGCCACTGCCTGTATCTACGCCGTTATCTCTTTCAGAGCATTCACGGATTATAGAAGCCGCTGCAACGTCACGGGTTTCAAGTGGATGCATAAATACTTCTCCATCAACATTTACAAGTTTTGCACCAAGAGAACGAACCTTTTCAGTAACCAAAGCACCAAAAATCTGTTCAGGGTAAGCAACCCCTGTCGGGTGATACTGAAGAGTTTCAGCATAAAGCAATTTAGCACCGGCTCTGTATCCCAGAACAAGGCCGTCTGCTGTTGCACCATAATGATTAGATGTAGGGAAGCCCTGATAGTGCATACGACCTGCACCGCCTGTTGCAATGATAACAGTTTTTGCCTTTGCAACAAGAAGTTCTTTTGTTTCCATATTCATAAGTACCGCACCTGCTGCATTGCCGTTTTCATCAAGGATAAGTTCGATTGCAGCAGTAAAGTCAACAACAGGAATGTTGCGGTTTAAAACTTCGTCACGGAGAGTTCTCATAATTTCAGCACCGGAATAGTCCTTTGCCGCGTGCATTCTCTTTCTTGATGTACCGCCGCCGTGGGTTGTTACCATTGTTCCGTCTGCTTCTTTATCAAATTCAACACCTAAATTGCTGAGCCATAAAATAGCCTCGGGTGCGTCGCAAACAAGCTTTGAAAGAAACTCTCTCTTTGCTGCAAAATGTCCACCACCGAAAGCATCAACAAAATGGATTGCAGGGGAATCATTTGGCTTATCTGCTGCCTGGATACCGCCTTCTGCCATCATTGTGTTTGCATCGCCCATTCTGAGCTTTGTAACAATCATAACATCGGCACCTGCTTCGTGAGCTTCAATAGCCGCAGATGTACCTGCTCCGCCACCGCCGATAATAAGAACGTCTGTTTCATAGTCAGGATTTGTGAGGTCCACACTGTCGGCAGTTATACGACTGTGTGCCTGCAAAATCTCAGCAAGCTCTGTTGGAACCTTTTCTCCCTTGTTAGGACCGATTTTAAGTACATCAAATTCATCCTGTTTGTAGTCCGGATGGAAAGCTGCAAGCAAATCTTCCTTCTGCTTTGCAGTCATACGATCCGGCTCTAATGCAATATTTTTTTCTCTTGCTGCTTCAACTGCGGCAATTGACTTTTGAAATTTTTCCGAATACATATTCTTTTCCTCCTTACTTTTCTATTTCACGGGTATTATAAAGCTCTTTCATTTCCTCAACAGGCTTTTGCATAAGAGCTTCAATCAGTTCTTTAAAGTCACCGTTTTCGATTTCCTTAACACGATCCTCTAAATGTCCGCATCCCGGAGCTAAATATTTTCCGTTAATTCTTCTTGCAAGCATTGCTACCTGAGGATGTGAAATTCCGGCAGGACATCTTGAAGAACAAACCCCACACATTACACAGTCAAATGATTCCTCGGCGCATTTTTCAAAATCTCCACGCTGAGCATAGGCAATATACTGCATAACATTAAGTCCCTGTGTACAGCTCTTTGTGCAGGCATTACAGCCGATACATGCATAAATTTCGGGGTAAAGCTGCATCATCACAGACTCATTCACCGGAATATTTTCGATATCATAACCTTCCTTAACAAGAGGGAAGAAAGGCAGGGTTGCGATATACATATTGTCCTCAACCTTGGTCTGACAAGCAAGACAAGCCTTAAGCTCCTTGTCGCCCTTTATGCGGTAAATTGTTGCACAGGCACCGCAAAAACCGTTACGACAACCACAACCGCGAACCAACTGATAGCCGGCGTATTCCATAGCGGTCATAATTGTTAAATTTTCAGGCACTTCATATTTTTTGCCAAAAAGAAATATATTAACTAATTTTTCCATGTTACCTCTCCTTTAATACTCATCCGGAAGCTCGTCAAGCTCATCGCATCTGAATACCGGACCATCTTTGCACACATATTTAGCGCCAACATTACATCTTCCGCATTTGCCGACCCCACACTTCATTCTAAGTTCAAGTGTTGTGTAAATCTGTGTTTTGTCAAAGCCAAGCTCACAAAGTCCTTCCAATGTAAACTTAATCATAATCGGAGGACCGCAAAGTACTGCTGTTTTATTTGTGTCAAAGCCAAGCTCCTTTACATAATTTGGAACAAAACCAACATGACCGTCCCATCCATCCTGAGGATTATCTATTGTAAGATGTACCTTTACGCCGGCATCCTGTGACCATTCATCAATGATTTCCTTATAATCAAGCAAATCATCCTTGCTTCTTGAACCGTAAACAATATCAATATCGCCGTAACGGTCACGATAATGTCTGCAGTAGTTGATAACCGAACGAAGTGGTGCAAGACCGACACCACCTGCAATAAACAGAAGGTTCTTGCCAGCAAACACATCATCAACCGGAAATGGCTTTCCGTATGGTCCTCTGATTGTTATCTGCTGACCACCCTCTGCCTGATGGAGCCAGTCGGTTACGCATCCGCATTTTTTGATAGAAAACTCCATATACTCTTCATTTGTAGGTGAAGAGGTAATCGAAAACATTGCCTCGCCAACTCCGGGAACTGAAAGCATTGCACACTGTCCGGGACGGTGGTCAAAAGCTTTTTTGCCGTCAGGAGTCACAACTCTGAATGTTTTAATGTCAGGTGTATCAATACGGACATCGGTTATAACACCAATTTTGGGAATTAAAGTTTCTTCTCTGTTATTCACTTATCATCCCCTCCTATCTTTTTCATTACTTTAACAATATTCATAGAAATCGGACACTTTGCAAGACATCTTCCGCAACCTACACAGCTGAAAAGTCCTTCATTGTTTTCAGGATAATAAACCAGCTTGTGCATAAATCTCTGACGGAAGCGTTCTTTTTGAGTCAGTCTGTTGTTTCCGTGAGCCATTTTAGTGAAATCGGAATACATACAAGAATCCCAGCATCTAAATCTTATAACGCCATTGCCAGTGTTGAAATCTTTAATATCATAGCACTGACAGGTGGGGCATACAAAGGTACAGGTTCCGCAGCCAAGACAGCTCTGTGACAATTCATCCCAAGCAGGATTGTTGAAAAATTCATCTGTTTTTCCGCCACCAAATGCATCAGTTGTAAGATCTTTGAGTGGAAGCTTGTTCATAATTTTTGAAATCTTTTCTTTCTGCTCATTAACTGCGGTTTCATCACATTCATCAGTAAAAGCTGAAAGTTTTTCTAAAAGTGCTTCACCTTTTGGTGTATTAGCTTTGAAGAAAATCTCACTTTCGGTTTTCCATGTTGTGATATCACCTTCAGGTTCTTCAGGTGAAATACCGAAAGTTTTGCAGAAACAAGTTTCAGCAGGTCTAGAACACGCAGTTGACACGATAATACCTTTTTCGCGTCTTGATGCATAGTAGCTGTCAACAGGCTCAGTCAGGAAAACTCTGTCTAAGACTTCAAAGCTCTTTACATCACAGGCACGAACACCGAAGATAACAAAATCTTCTGTTTCACATCTTGTGTCGATAACTTCAATGTTTTTACCCTCTGTTTTAAATTCCATCAAATTTTCCATCTGCGGAAAGAAGAAGTCCTTAGGGCTTCTGACAGTATTAAGTGCATTGCTCCTCTCAATACCGTTTTCCCACTGTTTGTAAACAGCGCTGCCGTCCTTATCATCAGCAGGAAGGTAAAGTTTCATAGTTTTTGCAATTTCTTCAAAAACAACATTTATTTTATCAAGAGAACATTTACGCATCAATATCCCTCCTGTCAAACACTTCACCCGGTTCTAAATCATCGGTAGTGTAATCTACAAGTGGAGCCCTTGAGCCAACCTCAGCCCCCGCTTGATATTCACCGTAAAATTCATTGATATCCTTTATAAACTTACGGTTCAATAGATGAAGAGGAATATTCTGAGGACAAACTCTTGAACATTCTCCGCAGTCTGTACATCTGCCTGCCACGTGGTATGCTCTTATAATGTGGAACATCTTTTCTTCAAAACTGTTAGCAGGAGCTTTATTTTCAACACCAGACGAAGGATTGTCAAATACACATTTTTCACAAGTACATGCGGGACAAGCATCACGACAAGCATTACAACGAATACAACGTGAGAGCTCATTCTGCCAGAAAGCAAATCTCTCATCCGGAGTCATAGCCTCAATTTTAGCAACCTCATCAAATCTCTGAGATTCAATTACTTCGCCTTCATCACCCAAAAGTTCATCATACGCCACATGCTTTTTACTCTTGCAATTTACACAACGCTCTACAAGAACATCTTTTGCAAGAACTGTAATGGGCTTATCTTCATAAATTGTTGTAACAAGAAGATTTTCGCCCTCCTCTGCAATTTCGCTGATTCCTTCCCCGGCAATAGCTTTTAGTTTTGAAATATCAACCATACCCTCGCAAGGAATACCAACCGCATAAACCTTTTCACGGTCAAAGCGATGCTCGGTTAAAAGCTGATTAAAGCTATAAGTATCGCAAGGCTTTAAGAAAACAAGGATTTTGCCTTCAAATCTGTCTGTTTTTGCAACAAGATATTTTGAGAAATTTACTCCGCAAAAATCATTCCAGACAAAATCTTCTTTTAAATCTTCTTCGTTCCTGAACATTTTAGGAGTCACATCGTAACCAAATTCACCTTTGCTCCATCCAAGAACCGCGGTAACAGTACCGTCAGCAAGCAGAGAAACTGCTTTATCTATTAACTGGTTTTGTGTTATTTTTTGCATCGCAGATCCTCCAATCTCTTGTTTTCGCCAAGTGCTGTTACTTTTTCAACAAAATCATTCATTGTAGCGGCAAATTTTGCACCTTCTGCCGCAGAAACCCACTCTACACGGGTACGCTCTTTTTCAATTCCTAAAAAGTCAAGCATAGAAAAGAGTGCTGCCATTCTTCTGCGTGTGTAGTAGTTTCCTGATGTATAATGACAGTCGCCGGGATGGCAACCGCATATGATAACTCCGTCTGCACCTCTCTGGAATGCACGAAGCACAAACATCGCATTAACACGGCAAGAGCAAGGAACTCTTATTATTTTTACATCTGCAGGATAGTTAAGACGGTTGTTACCTGCAAGGTCTGCACCGGCATAAGAACACCAGTTGCAGCAAAAAGCAACAATTAAAGGTTTATGTTCATTTACTTGCATATTGCGTCCACCTCCGCCATAATCTGATTACTTGCAAATCCGTTAAGATCCATAGCACCTGACGGACATGCAACCGTACAAGCACCGCAACCCTGACATACTGCAGGATTAACAACCGCAACTCTTCTTATCTTGGTTGTTCTGTCGGGCATACGGAATTCTTTATCTTCATAAGTAATAGCTCCATACGGACAAACTCTTTCACAAGAAGAACATCCGTTACACATAAGCTCGTTAGAGTGAGCAACACATGGATTGCCCATTAATTTATCCTTTGCTAAAAGTCCAATAACCTTTGATGCCGCAGCACCTGCCTGAGAAACTGTTTCAGGAATGTCCTTCGGTCCCTGACAAGCACCTGAAAGAAATACACCTGCAGTCGGGCTTTCTACCGGACGAAGTTTTGGATGTGCCTCTGTAAAGAAGTCATTTGTATCCATACTTGCTGTAAGCATAGTCGCAAGAGGTCTTGCTGACTTATCAGGCTCAATAGCAGCTGCCAAAACTACAAGGTCAGCATCAATGTGAAGCTGTTTGTTTGAAATAAGGTCTGATGCCTGAACTTTAAGCTTATCTCCTTCTGGAGTAACCTTACCCACCATACCTTTAACATATTTTACGCCGTATTCCTCAACTGCTCTGCGATAAAATTCATCAAAGTTTTTACCGGGAGTTCTTACATCTATATAGAATACATAAACTTCAGTATCGGGATATTTATCTCTTACAAGCATAGCGTGCTTTGCTGTATACATACAACAAATCTTTGAACAATACTCTTTTCCTTTTTCTGCACACGCATCACATCTTGAACCGACGCACTGAACAAATACGATTGTTTTCGGGGATTTCCCGTCCGAAGGTCTCTCTAAATGACCTGCAGTAGGTCCTGCCGCATTTGTAAGACGCTCAAATTCCAACGATGTAATAACGTCCTTGGACTGGTTGTAGGCAAACTCATCAAATTTCTCCATACTGATTGGATTAAATCCTGTTGCAACAACAATCGCACCGTATTTTTCATTGATATATTCATCTTTTTGTGTATAGTCAATAGCTCCAGCCGCACAAACCTTGGCACAAAGACCGCATTTGCCGTTTTTAAGCATATTACAGGATTTTGGGTCTATGGTAGCAACCTTGGGAACTGCCTGTGCAAAAGGAATATATATCGCACTGCGGTTGTCCATACCGAGATTGAATTCGTTGGGAACTCTCTTCATAGGACATTTTTCAACGCAGGCACCGCAACCGGTACATTTGTCTTCATCTACATAACGGGCATTTTTCTTTATTGTTACATCAAAGTTGCCCACAAAGCCTTTTATTTCCGATACTTCGCTGTATGAGAAAATACGAATATTTTCATTTTGTGCAACATCCACCATTTTAGGTGTTAAAATACAAGCCGCACAGTCAAGTGTCGGAAATGTTTTATCAAGCTGAGCCATTTTTCCGCCTATAGTAGGCTTTTTCTCTACGATATCAACCGGAAATCCAGCGTCTGCAATATCAAGAGCTGTCTGAATACCTGCAATACCACCGCCTATAACAAGGGCTCTCTTTGTAACAGGTGATTCGCCCGGTGTAAGCGGTGTATTTAAGTTAACCTTTGCAACAGCCGCCTTTCCTAAAATTATAGCTTTCTCGGTTCCTGTCTGCATATCCTTATGAACCCAGGAACACTGTTCTCTTATATTTGCAATTTCAACCATATAAGGATTGAGGCCTGCGGTAGCCGCAGTTTTTCTAAAAGTTGCCTCATGCATACGCGGTGAGCAAGAACAAACAACAATACCTGTAAGATTATGTTCTTTTACCGCCTCCTTAATCATGTCTTGTCCTGCCTGAGAACACATATACTGATAGTCGGTGGAAAAGATGACACCAGGCTCGTTTTTCAAGGCTTCAGCTACTGCTTTTACATCTACTGTACCTGCAATATTGCTACCACACCAACATACAAAAACTCCAACTCTTTGCATTCTGTCTTCTCCTCCTTACTTACTATATTTTCTGAATGCACTGACTAAAAGTTGCTGCGGAACATTATCATCTAAAAGTGCAGGAACAACATTTGCATTCATTCTGTTTTCACCCTGTTTCTTAATTGCTTCAAGACGAACTGCCTCAACTAATTTAGCAGGCTCTACACCTCTTGGACATCTGTCGATGCAAGCAAAACAAGATAAGCATTTATATAATGATTCTGATTTTAAAAGCGGTTCTATATCCCCGGATTCAACCATGCTTACAAACTGATGAGGATGATACTCCATCTCGTCATAAGCCGGACAGGTCGCAGAGCATTTTCCGCATTTCATACATTTTTTAGGATTTACTCCGCTTTCACGGATTATCTCCTCACGAAGATACTTATTTTCCATTTGTATCCTCCTTTACTCCAAGTGCTTCTGCCAAAAGTTCGGTGAAATACACAACCGGAATATCAGCACCGTTTTTCTCAAGATTATATTTACAAAGCGGGCAAGCTGTAATAATCATTTCAGCCCCTTGAGCTTTGGCATTCTGAACAACTGAATTACTGTTCTTTTTTGCAAGCTCGGGACTTTCAACGCTTACATATCCTCCGCAACATTCATTACGCTTTGCATAGATAACAGGTTCTGCACCCAAAGCCTTAATAAAATCCTCCATAATGCTTGGATTTTCAGGGTCATCCATCCTCATAACACTGCTCGGCCTTAATAAAAGACAGCCGTAATATGCCGCAATTTTCTTACCTTTAAGCGGATTTACCAGCTTTTCTTTCAAGGCATCAAATCCCACTAAATCACGAAGCATTTCAAGGTAATGGTAAACCTCAGTTTCACCGTTGTATGCACCATCTTCTGCCATATAACGGTTTACCTTGTCGGCAAATTCCTTGTCGCTTTGCATAGCATAATTTGTTTGTTTAATAACATTGTGGCAAGCTGAGCATACT
This sequence comes from Clostridia bacterium, assembly GCA_045645905.1. Classification (GTDB taxonomy): domain Bacteria; phylum Bacillota; class Clostridia; order Monoglobales; family Monoglobaceae; genus SIG440. The sequence continues at coordinate 24,134 of JAZRJT010000111.1, read as the reverse complement.
GTAACTATGGGTTGCTCTTTGGAGAAAGCCTCCTTCAGTGCACGAACAGACGAAAGCTTTGTTGCAACTTCATTTTTCGCCGTAGTAAATACTCCGCCACAGCATTGCCAGTTTTCAATTTCTTCAAGCGTAACCCCTAAAGCTTCGGCAGATTTGTATGCATACAAATCAAGGTCTTTTGCTTTGTTTTTCAGGGTACAGCCCGGAAAATAACTAACCTTCATTTCAATACCTCCAGATTAAACCATTTCTTCCGGATGGAACACTTCGTCGAACTTTTCAGCAGTTAAAAATCCAAGTTCAACGCAAGCTTCCTTTAGTGATATATTGTCTTTAAATGCTTTTTTAGCAGTTTTAGCCGCATTTTCATAACCGATATATGGGTTAAGAGCCGTAACGAGCATCAAACAATTATGGAGATTGTGGTGCATCTTTTCTTTGTTTGCCTTAATACCAACTGCACAGTTCTTATTGAAAGAACGTATTGCTTCAGCCATAAGTCTTGCAGACTGCAGGAAATTATATGCACACACAGGCATAAATACATTGAGCTCAAAGTTACCCTGTGATGCCGCCATACCAACTGCAACATCATTACCTATTACCTGAACTGCAACCATTGTTACCGCTTCACACTGTGTCGGATTAACTTTTCCCGGCATAATAGATGAACCGGGTTCATTTTCAGGAATAAATATTTCACCAAGACCATCTCTCGGACCTGATGCAAGCCATCTGACATCATTTGCAATCTTCATCATATCGCAAGCAAGTGCCTTAATTGCACCGTGTGCAAATACAAGCTCATCTTTTGATGTAAGTGCGTGGAATTTGTTTGATGCAGTAATGAATGGTTTGCCCGTAATTTTGCCCACTTCAGCAGCTACAACCTCACCAAATGATTTAGGAGCATTAAGACCTGTTCCAACAGCAGTGCCACCAAGAGCAAGCTCATAAAGAGGTTCGATAGAACGCTTTATAAGTTCAATATCTTTTTCAAGACTTGACCGCCATCCGCTTATTTCCTGACTAAATTTAATTGGAGTTGCATCCTGAAGATGTGTTCTTCCGCTCTTTACGATTCCTTCGTTTTCTTCTTCAAGTCTTTTGAAAGTATCAACCAATTCAGAAACTGCAGGAATCAGCTTATCTTCCAAAACAAGCACAGCAGCAATGTGCATAGCCGTCGGAAATGTATCGTTTGAAGATTGGCTCATATTAACATCATCATTCGGGTGAAGTTCTTTTGTACCCAAAATCTGATTTCCTCTGTTAGCAACAACCTCGTTGGAGTTCATATTTGACTGTGTACCAGAGCCCGTCTGCCATACAACAAGAGGAAAGTTGTCGTTTAGCTTTCCTGCCATAACTTCGTCACAGGCAGCTTTAATAGCTTCAAGCTTTTCATTTGTCATTTTTTCAGGGCGTAACGCATTATTTGTTATGGCAGCCGCTTTTTTCAGCACACCAAATGCGTGGATAATTTCTGCAGGCATTGTTTCAATACCTACACCAATTTCAAAATTTTCATGACTTCTTTGTGTCTGGGCAGCCCAAAGCTTGTCAGCTGGAACTTTTACTTCGCCCATTGAATCGTGTTCAATACGATATTCCATTTTTCTATTCCTTTCTGTTTAAATATTAATACCTTTTATTAAAGCTTTAAGAACATTTGCGCTATTATGAAGTGCTGCAATTTCTTCATCATTAAGCGGAAGCATAATTTTGCTGTGAGCACCCTTATTGCCTACAACATTCAAAAGGCTTAAGCACACATCATCAATGCCGTATTCGCCGTTTAAGAGTGTTGAAACTGTAAGAGTTGTATCAATTCCGCTTAAAAGGCACTTGCACACATGACATACAGACATTGAAACTGCATAGAATGTTGCACCCTTTCGCTGGATAACTCGTGCACCTGATTTGCGAATATAATCTTCAACTTCATCTTTTTTAAATTCAGGATAATCAATGCCTGTCAAAACAGCATTTTTGTAACTTTCAATCGGTACATTTGAAATATTTGCAATTGACCACGGAACAAAAGAACTGTCGCCGTGTTCTCCAAGAACATATGCATGTACATTCTTCTGGTTTACAGAATAGTATTCCGAAACTCTTGCACGCAGTCTTGCAGTATCTAAAATCGTACCTGAACCAATAATCCTCTCCTGTGGAAGTCCTGTGTGCTTTAAGAATACATATGTTAAAATATCAACAGGGTTACTTACAATAACATATGTAGCCTCAGGCGCAACAGAAACGATTTTATCAGCAATACTCTTTATAATGTCAACATTTGTCTGTGCCAAATCCAATCTTGACATACCCGGTTTTCTTGCCATTCCTGATGTGATGACAACAATATCAGAATTCTTTGCATCATCATATGAGCCTGCATACACAGTTGCAGGATTACAGAAAGGAACACCCTGTCTTATATCAAGTGCTTCGCCAAGCGACTTCTCTTCATTAACATCAATCATAACAATTTCAGATGCAATGCCCATAACAGTAAGTGTATATGCGATTGTTGAACCTACATTACCTGAACCGATTACTGTAATTTTATTCATAATAAATACTCTCCTTTCGTTTTTTAACCTTGTTTGTTTCTACTTTAAAACTGATACTGCATCCGAAATTGTTTTTTCAAATGCTTCTTTTCCATATTTATCAACTTCAGCTTTATTCTTTTCGCCATGAGTAAGACATCCTGCGCCACCTATACATCCACCCACACAAGCCATACCTTCAATAAAGTTAGCATTCAGAACATTCTTGCTCTTTTTAAGAAGTGCCACTCTGCACTCATCAATACCATCACAAGGAATTGCTTTTAAGTCAAAATCAATATTCTGTTCTTTAAGTCCTTGTGCAACTGCATCAGAAAGACCACCTGAGCGAGCAAAAACTCTTCCGAAATAAGAAGCATTATCCAAAACGTCTTCATCAAGCGTTGTAATATCAATATCTTTACTGTCGAAAAGCGCCTGAAGCTCCTCAAATGTGAGAACTACATCTACATAAGGTTTAACTTCTTCAAGCTGTGCTTCTGCTTTTTTTGCAGTACAAGGACCTATAAATACAACCTTTGACCCCGGCTCTTTGTCTTTAATATATTTTGCAAGAGTGGCCATTGGCGAAAGATTATGTGAAATGTACTGCACTAAATCAGGAAAGGCAGATTTTACATAAGCCACAAATGCAGGACAACACGAACTTGTTAAAAATCCTTTTTCACTAAGCTCCTTTGACTCTGCCTGCGCCACCATATCTGCACCAAGTGCCGCTTCGATAATAGTGTAAAATCCAAGCTCTTTTAAACCCTTAATTACCTGACCAAGCTTAGCATAGGTAAACTGACTTGAAATTGACGGAGCAACCATTGCATAAACTTTATATTTTTTATTGCCATCACTGTTTTTTATAAGCTCAATGGCATCTAAAATATATGATTTATCCATAATCGCACCAAATGGGCACTGATATACACAAGCTCCGCAAGCTGTACATTTGCTGTTGTCAATCGCCGCTGCATTGTCCTCGTTGATGGAAATAGCCTTTACTTTACAAGCTTTCTGGCAAGGCCTTTTTCGATTTATAATTGCAGAGAAAGGACAAACCTTCGCACACTGCCCACATTCAACACATTTCGTTTTATCAATATGAGCTACATAGTTTGAGTCAAAAGTAATAGCACCTTTTTTACAAACATCTTCGCATCGATGAGCAAGGCAACCACGACAGGATTCTGTTACAACATATCCGGCAGACGGACATTCGTCACAAGCGATGTCAACAACCTCAATTACATTGGGATTATCTTTATCTCCACCCATAATGATTTTAATTCTTTCCTCTAATATCGCTCTTTCTTTGTACACACAGCAACGCATGGTAGGGGTTTTACCCGAAACAATTATTTCCGGAATTTTCAATACATTTTCAAGCAGAGTGTCTTTCCATGCATAGCGTGCAACTTCTCGCAGCACCTTATATTTTAAATGCTGCACTTTTGTGTCAAATTTTCTCATACTTCACTCTCCTTAAAAATAACTCACCTTAATTCTTTTGCCCATCATCGTAAGGCACTTTGAAAGTTCTTCAACGAGATTCATTTTAATGCTGAAGTTTATAGGAAGTTCAGGGTTCTGATGAGCCGGATTTATAGCACGACCAACATAGAAGTTTATGTCGGTTGCCTCTTCAAACAACAGCTGACAAATAAGCGAAGCACCATCACGTTTAAAATTCCAATGCTCATACATTTCGTTCTCACCCAAGTAATCTTTGGCATACTCTAAAACCTTATTTACTGTTATAACGCCTTCTGTAACAAGGTCAACACCTTCAAGCTGAGCAATAGGTGGAATATCCGATTTTTCAAAATTAAGGCTTGTTCTAAGAGGCTTTCTTAAATACTTTGCAGCAATAGATGAAGTAGTTCCTCCGCAAATGATATGCTTACCTTCTTTTGAAAAGAAAAGGGACATCATTCTGTCACAATCGTCACGGTTAGAAGGAGGCCCAAAGAGTATATTCATCGGCTCTCTCTTTCTGATTTTAACAATACAGGCAGTTGCATCGTCACCGGGTTTTCGTCCATAAAGCTTATCACATTCATCAACTAATAGTGTAGATAAATTTTTGGCTGTAAGACCGGATACCGACATAGTTTCCATAAATTCAATAATTTCTTCACGTTTCCATCCAAAATTATATGCCATTCCGATTCCGGCGTGCGGACACCCGTCACTCATTGCAATAAAAATATCATTTTCCTGAACATGGATTTCGCTCTTAAATATCTTTTTGCCGCCGATATTCATTTCAGTCTTTGGATAATCGTAATTTTTGTTATCCCTCAAAATAATTACCTGTGGGTTGTCATACTGAATAATCTCAAGCATTTCATTATCGATAATCTGCATAATGGTAAATGTGGAATATGCAACTCCGCGAACTGAGCAAACAGGAAGGGTTGCAGCAATCGTTTCCACACATTCTTCTATAGGCAACCCCTCTGCCATCATAGTTGAAATAATTTTTGAAGTAAGGGTTGACAATATACTCGCTTTAACACCGCTTCCAAGTCCGTCGGCAAGAACGATTACTGTTGAATTTTCATTTTGCTCAATAATATCCACATGGTCACCGCAAAGCTGCTCTCCGTAATGATTAATACTTTTCCAGCCGATATCTGCACATAAATCATTCATCTTGTATCGACTCCTTTAACTTAGAAAGTGCAATTTTGGTTTCTGCAGCAGTTTCTCCGAGAAGTGATGCAATTTCCTGAACAATTCTCATCTGCTTATCTACAACCTTATCTGCAACTTCTATTGTCTGGCGGGTAATTTTTTCTTTCTTTTCGCGCTCGGTTTCTTCATCAGTAACATCACGCATAATGCCAACTAAAAGTCTTGATTCCTTATCATATACTACCGACTGCTCAATATAGCGTCTGTATTCCGCAAGATATACTCTTTCTCCGCGTACATTCTTTCCTGTTCTCAGAACATCCGCAAACAGCTTCGGGTCAAGCACCCTGATAATACTTTCACCCAAAACATCCAAGCTTGACCGGATATTCATCATATTTCGAGCAGACTCATTTATCTGCTGTACCTCTAATTTTTCATTAAGAACTATAAGACCATTTGGTGTGTTTTTAACAATGGTGTCAGAAAAGCTTTCTGCCTTATCTTTTAAAAATGGCAAGCACATAGAAATCTCTGCCTTACCCTGACAAATTGCAATAGCTTTCTCGCGACAAGTATTGTATCCACAAGAACCACAGTTTAGTTCATCAGATGATTTGAATTTTCCCATTTCCCTTAAAACAGCAAATATCTCTGTTTCACTTGGCATTGCAAGCTTATGCTCTATATATTCAAACTGTTTTTTAAGTTCAACTGACTTTGGCTCAGAAACCTCAAAATCATCATTTCCTGCATAATTAGCAATCGTTATATAATCTTTAACAGGAGCAGTTCTGTTATATTTTTCCATAACAGGACCACCAATACAGCTCCCAACACAAGCAGACATTTCAATGAAACACTTGTGTATTTTTCCTTTTTCTATGTCACGAAGAGCATCAATACAATTCTGCACGCCATCAAGAGCTATATAGTTGTATCCGGGAGCATCAAGGGACATTGTTTTCAAAATTCCTCCTGTTGTGGGGAAGAATCTTGCACGGCTCTGAGCATTTGTGTCCATTTCCTGTTTTAACTCGATATTTTCTTCCTTAAGCCAGTTTGACAGCTCTTCAAAGGTCAAAACCGCATCAACAATTCCTTCATAATGTTCAGCTTCATCTTTTTTAGCCACACAAGGACCAACAAATACTGTTTTAGCATTTGGGTGTCTTTTCTTTATATCAATGCAGTGTGCCTGCATCGGAGAAATAACGTCTGCTAAATATTCAAGCGCTGCCGGGAAATATTTTTGTATAAGCAAATTAATAGAATGGCAGCAAGATGAAATAATAATGTCCCTTTCATCCTCACGGAGCATTCTCTCATATTCATTTTTAACAATAGTTGCCCCAATCGCAGTTTCTTCAACATCATAAAACCCAAGCTTTTTAAGAGCCTCTCGCATTGCTTCAATTCCAACACCATCATAATTCGCAACAAAAGACGGTGCCAAGCTTACGATAACCGGTTCACCGCCTTGTAATAAGACTTTTGCCTTTTCAGTTTCATCAACAATCTGCTTTGCATTCTGCGGGCATACAACAAAGCACTGTCCACACAAGATACATTCGTTTCCAATAATATGCGCCTGATTCCCTGAAAAACGTATTGATTTAACAGGACAATGACGAATACACTTGTAACAGTTTTTGCAGTTCGATTTTTTTAATGTTAAACAATTTGGCATATTCATCACATCCTTTCATTTTTCATTACTGAAAGTATTTTTTCTTCAAAAAATTCTTTAAAATTATCACGATTGATTCCCGTATGTACCGTATCATCAACCTGAATAGTTACTCCAAAGCGATTACATTCACCGATACAAAAGCTTCCGGCTAGAGCAACTTCATCCTTAAGGTTGTTTTCTTCAACGGCCTTTGTTAGCAACTCAACTATTTCGGGAGAACCTTTTATATGGCATGAACTGCCTACGCATATTTGAACTAACATATTCTCACACCTTTTTAGCTATTTCGTTTTCAAAAAACTTATTAACATTTGTAGGTGTAACCGAATGGAACTCTTCGTCAACAGTTACACACACACCCTGCTGGCATTTGCCCAGACAAAAAGTGCCTCCAAGCTCCACCTTATCTCCGAGATTATTCTCATTTATAAGATTCTGCAGTGTTTCAACAACCTGGCGTGAACCCTTGATATGGCACGAACTACCAATGCAAACTGTTACTTTCATTTATATTCAACCCTTTCATATACGGGGGTTAATTTCACAAATATTCATACTACCCCTGATTGTAATTGTATTATATCATAGGCTAAACCAAAAATCAATGCTTATTTGACAAAAATTTCACAAATCTTTTTGTAATATATATTCATTTTTGTGTGTAAAGTATACGGGTTCTTTTTAAGTCTTCTTATCTACGCAAAGAACAAAGCGGCTACGCCGCTTTGTTTTTTATACCATTCTGCTTTGCCATCAGTCAACAAATGCAGAACATCTAGTATTACTTACGCTTCCTTCTTTGAGGAAATCTTATTAATAACATACATTGTTGCGATTGTAAGAATTACCGCAATCGAGAATACAATGTACCAGTTCTGTACATAGCCTACAATTATGTATGAAACAAAGGAAACTACAGCAACTGTAATTGCATAAGGCAACTGGGTTGACACGTGGTTAAGATGGTCACATTTTGCGCCTGCAGATGACATAATTGTTGTATCTGAAATAGGTGAGCAGTGGTCACCGCAAACAGAACCTGCAAGGCACGCTGACATACCGATAATCTGAAGCGGGTCACCTGCTTCAAATATAACAGTAACAATAGGAATAAGAATACCAAATGTACCCCATGATGTACCTGTAGCAAATGAAAGGATACAAGCCACAACAAAGATAACTGCGGGAAGCAGATTAGCAAGAGCACTTGCATCTGCCAGAAGATTTTCAACATATGTAGCATAACCCATAAGACTGTTTACGTTCTTAAGTGCTGTTGCAAATGTAAGGATAAGAATAGCTGGTACCATTGCAATAAAGCCCTTGGGAACACATTCCATAGCTTCCTTGAAGGAAATGAGCTTTCTGAGCATAAAGTACACGATTGTAAGAACTAATGCAACAATAGCACCCCAAGGAAGACCAATGGTTGCATCGGTATTTGCAAATGCATTTACAAAGGTTTCGCCTGCAAAATATCCGCCAACATAGATTAGTGCAAGAACGCTGAGTACAATAAGTACTACAACAGGAAGAACAAGGTCGATAACCTTTGCCCTGCTTGAAACAACCTCCTCGTCATCTTCTGCTACTCTTTCACCGCTTGTAAAAAGGTCACCCTTGTTAATTGCATTAAGTTCGTGAATTTTCATTGGGCCAAAATCCCAGCTCTTCACGCAAAGAACAATTATGAATACAAATGTAAGCAACGAATAGAAGTTATAAGGAATCGCCTTTATAAACAATGTAAGACCTTCGCCCTCAGGAGCATAGCTTGCAACTGCTGCTGCCCAAGAAGAGATAGGAGCAATCATACAAACCGGTGCGGCTGTTGCATCAATAAGGTATGAGAGCTTTGCTCTTGAAATCTTGTGATGGTCACAAACGGGTTTCATAACAGAACCAACTGTCAGACAGTTGAAATAGTCATCAATAAAGATAAGTACACCAAGAACAAATGTTGCAAACATAGCACCTGCTCTTGACTTTATGTTCTTTTCTGCCCATACACCAAATGCCGCACTGCCACCTGCTTTGTTGATAAGGGCAACAAGAATACCCAAAACAACCAGGAATATAAATATACCTGCTGTGCCCTCAACTGCACCTATAAGTCCATCACCCAGCAATGCATCCATAGCACTTACAGGATTGAAGTTACTCGCAAAAAGTGCCGCAATAACAATACCTGCAAAGAGTGATGAATAAACCTCTTTTGTTACAAGCGCAAGAACTATCGCAAGAATAGGGGGAAGAAGTGAAACTATTGTTGCATAATAGTTGCTTGAAGGAGCTACCTCTCCTTTACCGCCACACCCCTCACATCCTGCAAGGATTTCGCCTGCCTCACTGCAAAGACCGCAGTCAACCATTACATTTGTTTTTACGGTAGTTGCACCGACAACGACTGCAATGATTGCCAGAAGAATCACAACAAGCTTAATGATGTTTGATTTTTTCATAACAAAAATCTCTCCGTTCCGCCGCATTTGCGGCAAATTTATATATAATTGTTATTTTTTATCTTGTCTTTTTGGGGTTTACAATATCACGCCATGCAAGGTCGCCACGTTCCAAACCTCTTATCATAACCTCAGCAGTTGCACTATTTGTGGCAAGCGGAATGTTGTGAACATCACATAACCTGAAAAGAGCAGAAACATCAGGCTCATGAGGCTGAGCTGTAAGGGGATCGCGGAAAAACAAAACCAAGTCAATCTCGTTGTATGCAATTCTGGCACCAATCTGCTGATCACCGCCCTGAGGCCCTGATAAAAACAAATTAACGTCCAGACCTGTAGCTTCAATAATCAGACTACCAGTTGTGCCTGTAGCACAAAGATTATGTTCACTGAGTATGGCCTTATAGGCAATACAAAAATCCACCATCAATTCTTTTTTCTTGTCGTGCGCAATTAAAGCTATGTTCACTTTCCTACCTCCTGTCAATACTGCTAAATTGTTACTTTGTTTATTGTATTAATGAGAATTTTGTCTATAGTTATTTTCTGCCTCCAAAAAGTTTTTTAAGTCGACTGCGAAAAGTTTTTTCTTCAAAATCCATAAGTGGAACATTGTTGCCACAGAGTCTTTCAGCTATATTCCTATAACATCTGCCTGCAAAAGACCCTGAATTAATAACCGCGGGTTCGCCCTTTGCAGCTGAAACAATTATTTCTCTGTCATCAGACACAACACCAATAAGGTTAATACTAATCATTTTTATAACATCATCAACACTTAGCATATAGCCGCCCTTTACCAAATCAGGACTAATTTTGTTGATTACAGCATAGTGTTCTTCAATACCATGTGCCTCAAGCAGACCCACAATTCTGTCTGCATCACGTACAGACGAAACATCAGGTGTTATAACAACCAAAGCCTTGTCCGCACCTGCAACAGCATTTCTAAATCCTTGCTCAATACCTGCAGGACAGTCTATTAAGATAAAATCATATTTATCCCTCAGCTTGTCGCAAAGCTCCTTCATCTGTTCCTCAGAGACAGCATCCTTATCTGTTGTCTGTGCTGCAGGAATAATAAACAAACCATCAAAGCGCTTATCTTTAATAACAGCTTTATCAGGCTCGCAAACACCTGTAATCACATCAACCAAATCATAAACTATTATATTTTCAATACCTAAAACAACATCCAGATTCCTGAGTCCTATATCTGTATCTATCAATAAAACTTTTTTACCAAGTTTTGAAAGACCAACGCCCAGATTTGCGGTTGTTGTCGTTTTTCCAACGCCGCCTTTACCGGAAGTTATAACAATTACTTCTGCCATTTTAAAACCTCCTTACTCAATCCAAAGGTTTCATACATCACAATATTAACACAAACTAGAATAAATGTCAAAATATTATTTGTTTTTTACATAATTTGTAAAGTTTTTTTCGTATTAATATTCTACACTTTAATACTATTTTAAAATAGTATTCATCGGGCTGACTTCATCTGCGACTTCCGAAAGACCAAGATAATATTCAAACATATCGCGAGCAACCTGAGCCGCATACCTGCTTGTCGCTCCGTGCTCAAGAACAACTGCCACCGCAATTTGGGGATTGTCATATGGTGCAAAGCCAACAAATAAAACGGTATCGCTGCCTCGGTTTACTTCTGCGGTACCCGTTTTGCCGCCTACCGAAATCCCAAAATCCTCAAAAACCGCTTTAGCAGTACCATCCTCGGTAACTCGCCTCATACCATCTTTTACAGCGGATAATGTTTCATCTGAAATTTCATATTTTGAAATTACTGCAGGTTCATTCTGATAAACAATCTCTCCCGTACTGTAACTGCGTACATCCTTTACAAGATGTAACGAATATCTTGTACCCTTGTTTATAATAGTACTTACATAGCTTGCAAGCTGGGCAGGTGTAAACATATTATCCGATTGTCCGATAGCCGCCTGAAGAGTATCACCCGGATACCATTCCATACCTCGTGATTCACGAAATTCCTCACTTGCCACAATACCGTCAGCTTCTGCTAATTCAATACCTGTTTTCTGACCCAGGCCAAAGGCTTTGGCATAGTTTGACAGTTTATTAATACCAAGCTGTCTACCTACATCATAAAAGAAATAGTTGCAGGATACCCCTATTGCTTCCGACACATTTATCGTGCCGTGTGTTTCGCCCGTATTCTTCCAGATAAGACAAGTAGGCTGATAAGACGGAGCATAATATTTGTAAACACCTAAATCTGCAATTTTTGTTGAGGGAGTGATAATTCCTTCCTCAAGCGCCGCAATTGACGTCAACGGTTTAAATGTTGAACCGGGAGTATATGCACCGCCAAGAGCACGATTAAGCAACGGATTTTGTGCATCATTAAACAGCTTTGTATAATTTTTGCTGTACTCAGCAGGATTGTAGTTTGGTAATGATGCCATAGCAAGAACCTCACCTGTGTTAATCTCAACGGCAACAGCTGCCCCACTGAAACAATCAACACCTCTATCGCCACGGGTTGCTTCAATATTTTTTGCAAGAGATTCTTCGGTGACTCTCTGCAGTTCAGAATCAATTGTCAGAATGGCATAATTTTCTGTCTCTGCCTGTTTGATATTCAGCATCTGTGATACCGAACCAGACTTTGTTTGTTCAACACGTTTATAACCGTCTTTGCCTTTAAGATACCTTTCAAGAACCTTTTCAAGTCCATCCTTGCCTATGATATCATTCATTCCATATCCTTTGGATTTAAGTTCCTCGTATTCTTCCTTATAGATAATATCAGTACGGCCAAGAATATGTGCCGCCATGTTTCCATTTACATATTCGCGTACAGGCTCTATCTCAACACTGACACCACCCAGAGCAAACGAATTTTCCTTTATCTTCTGAACAGTTTCCATATCAATATTGTTTGCAAAGTTGTATGGATTCATAACGCTGAAATTCTTTGTATTCATTGTGTATCGCACACCAATAATTTTCAAGGCATCAGCCTGACCGAAATCTTCTGCAATATCAAATTTTTCCAGATAATAATTCACCACATCTTTTGGCGTATCATATTTTTCAAGCTTATATTCCTTCTTCCAGTCAGCAAGAGCTTTTTGGGGATCATCGCTATGTGAAAAATCAAAAGCATAAGGAATTCCCGAAATTGGAAAATCGTTGAAATAATCAATATTGTCGGCTTCAAAAATTTTTATAAGATTATAGATAGTTTTGTTAAGAGCACTATTGTCTGTACTTACATCCTGAATCTGAACATAATAGCCCATACTGTTTGTAACCATAGGACGACCAAATCTATCAAGCATTTCGCCACGCGGTGCTTTTATGGGATAAGCACGAACAAGTCGATTTTCGGCTTTTTCCTTATATTCGGCACCATGAATAATCTGCAGACTAAAAAGCCGTGCCACGCATAACAATGTGAACACGGCCAGAAAGCAAAATATTAAAACAAAACGCGCTTTCAAGCCTTTTTTATCCAATTGCGTCACCCTTATCAGTGTAAAGTAATTTTGCAAAACGTTTTATTATGAAATATACCGGTACCGATGTCACAAGATTGTATCCGCATTCGGGAATAATTATTTTAATCAATAGTGAGAAAAAGCCGCTGTTTTCGGTTCGTAAAAACGCAACAGAATAATAAAACGTTTCATACAGCAAAGAGCCTACCAAAACCAGTGCAAGCGTAATAAAAAAATTACTGTCGCTGAGCACTCTTTCACAAAAATTTGCTATACAGAATCCAAGTAGCATACCAAGAAGTGCATTAGCTCCCCAAGTCCGCCCAATAAGCATATCTAAAGCAAAGCCAAAAGCAAACCCTACTGCAGCACCCTCTGCTCTGCCGCAAAAACAGCATATTACAATTATATAAACCAGAAAAAGATTTGGTTTTATACCAAAAATTTCAATACAGTCGAGCCAGGTTGCCTGTAGTATAGAAAAAATCAGCAAAAAAACCCCGTGTATTGTTGTTTTCATAGTAATTTCCATAGCCTTTCTGCCCACACATAGTAACTAAAAACACATATGCCTTTCAAATCACTCGTTCATATCATTCATCACAATCAAAACAGCTTTAATATTGTCAATATCTGCCTCAGGGCTGATTAAGGCGTATTGAGAAATTCCCTGTAAATCAGGTCTTATATCAAGAACCTTGCCTATTGTAAGACCTTTGGGATATATCCCGCCCATACCCGAGGTAACAACCTTATCACCCACAATTATATTGGCATTTTTTGAAACAAATGACAGTCGGCAATTGCCGCCTTCATCAGCAGATGCTTCGCCTTCTACGATTCCATATTCGCCAGACCTGACAATCTCAGCCCCCGCAGAATGTCCCGGGTCATTTATGGTAATAACCCTTGCCCAGGTTGTACCAACCTCGCTTATTCTGCCAACGAGGGTTCTGTCAACAGAAATAACAGGCTGATTAACATTTATTCCGTCAACCGCACCCTTATCAATTGTAAATGTGTTATACCAGTTGGATGGGTCACGAGCTATGACCTGAGCTGTTTCAAGCTCAAGTTCGGGATATGCATCTTTCAGCGAAAGCAACTTTCGCAGTTCTTCATTTTCACGCAAGCTTATTTCGCTTTTATTCAATTCTTCTTTCAGATGTGAATTCTCTTTCTTTAAATCCTTTATTTCAACCTTTAATTTGTCAATATCCGAAAAATATCCAAAAAAGTCTGAAACACCTGTTCCTATATTGGTAAACAGCTTTTGCACGGGTGTAACCACCACTTGCACAACATTTTCAACAAAGGTTACATCTGGATTGGTCGCATTAATAACGCCTATTACAACACTAAACAAAAGGACGAAAATGACCAAACCCAAAACACATCTGTTTTTTATAAATCTTTTCAAAGGATGTATCTCCTTTCAAAATTCAACTCTAATTATTCAGTAATAAGCAATGAATGCATGGTCTTAACCTCTTCAAGTGCCTTACCTGCACCGATTGCCACACATTCAGACGGTGATTCTGCAATGAAAATAGGAATTTCTGTATGAGCATTTATAAGACGGCCAAAGCCCTTCAAAATTGCACCTCCACCTGTAAGAACAATACCTGATTCAATAATGTCCGCAGCAAGTTCGGGCGGAGTTTTCTCAAGCACAGACTTTATTCCGTCGATAATTCCGGCAAGGCTTTCCTGAATTGCTTCACGGATTTCCTCGGAAGTCACAGTTGCAGTTCTGGGAAGACCTGAAACAAGGTCACGTCCCTTGATTTCAAGAGAAAGCTCCTCTTTAAGAGAGCAAGCAGACCCAATCGTAGTCTTGATTTCTTCGGCAGTTATATTACCTATAATAAGATTGTGATTTTTCTTTAAATACAAAATGATGTCATTATCAAATGTCTGACTTGCAATTTTAAGACTTTGAGTTGCAACAATACCACCAAGTGATACTACAGCAATTTCAGTTGTACCGCCGCCGATATCAACAATCATTGACCCAACAGGTGCATTAACAGCAACTCCTGCACCGATTGCTGCAGCCATTGACTTTTCAAGAAGAAAAACCTCCTTGACCCCGGCTGCCAGTGCTGCATCACGTACTGCACGCTTTTCGACATCGGTTATATGGGAAGGGATACAAACAACCGCTTTTGGCTTTAAGAATGACGTATTAACAGCCTTCTTAATAAAATACTTAAGCATTGCAACCGTAATATCAAAGTTTGCAATAACACCCTCTTTGATGGGTGTAACCGCACAGATATCAAGGGGTGTTCTGCCAAGCATTTCACCCGCTTCTTTGCCGATTGAAAGAATTTTGCCTGTTGCACGGCTTACCGCAACAACTGTTGGTTCGTTAACAACAATGCCCTTTCCTCTTAAATAAATTATAGTATTGGAAGTACCCAGATCAATTCCTATTTCATTTGCCATAGTGAAAACACTCCTTATGTAATTTTTTCAAAAACTAAATGATTTTTATACCAAAATCATTTTTAAGAACCTTGCCAAGCCTTGAAAGAGGCAGTCCTACCACATTAAAATAGTCACCGTTTATCCTCTCTACAAACAGCGAGCCTAAATTCTGTATGCCATAGGCACCAGCTTTATCCATCGGTTCCCCAGTAATAATATAATCTTTTATTTCATCAATGTCAAGTTTTTTAAAAAATACTTCCGTTTTTTCATAAAACGAATTGCATATTCCCGTATCGGTATCAAGCACATATACTCCGGTATAGACACAGTGCATCTTTCCGCTGAGTCTAAGCAGCATATTCGTGGCATCCTGCTCGTCCTTGGGCTTGCCGAGAATTTCATTATCAACAGCCACAACAGTATCTGCGGCAATAATTACTGCCCCTTCACGATTATCAAGCGCATTTGAAACGTTTCTTCCTTTAAATTCTGCAAGTTCACACACCACAGCATCAGGTGTCATATTTTTGTTTATCGGCTCGGGTGTATTGTCAGCAATTATATCAAATTTAAGACCTATCATTTCCAGAAGTTCACGCCTTCTGGGTGAATTTGAAGCGAGTATAATTCTTTTATTCATATCTTATCTCCGTATTTTAAAATTCTGTTCCCGAAAATTTGTGCCGCATACCCGGTAACCGCACCGCTTGCCACAGCAACAACCAAAAGAAATGGCAGATACGAAAAAATATACCCCGAGGTCAGCATTACAGCCGCGACACAGGTCTGCATAATATTATGCACTGCGGCACCTGTTATACTTATTCCTATCATACTCACCTTTGGATATAAGTATTTTTTTATAACAGCCATTACCGCAGTTGAAAAAAGCGCACCTGTCATACTATATGGCAAAGCCATCGCTCCACTTGTCAGGAATGTGCCTAAGAATGCCCTGATTAACGAAATCATAATCGCATTTTTGCCGCCAAACATAAATATATTTACGATAGAAACAATATTACAAAGGCC
The DNA here is from genome assembly GCA_045645905.1 of Clostridia bacterium. GTDB lineage: Bacteria > Bacillota > Clostridia > Monoglobales > Monoglobaceae > SIG440. Next base: position 7,819 of record JAZRJT010000111.1, on the reverse strand, counting down.
CAGCTTACCCCCGGGTACCGGTGAAATCAAAACTTTGCTTTCAATATATTGAAGTATAATCCCGATAGCAACAAATATCGACATAATTATAATATTTTTTGATGTATATCTTTTTTTCATCAGTATGTCACCTTATCAACCATCATTCTATTCTTCCCAAGTATTCTCACTGTTACCCTGTTTGGAACACAAACAAGCATCTGTCCGGGCTTGGTTATCTTGCCGCTTTGAATATCGGTTTTATCCGGGCAGGACGCCTTGGTTACTCTGGCACCATCTGATGTGATTTCAATAATATTATGCCCGAATTCTGTATTAATTTCAACATTTTTTATCCCTGATATTTCAGTTAAGTTATAGGATGCATATTCCCTTCCGTCGACAAAAATTGCTACAGACTCGGGCTGTTCACCAAAAACACTGCCCGCAAAAAGCAGATAAATTATTAAAGCTAATATCAGTAATGTTGCAATTATGGTTTTATCCCATATAGTAATCATACTTAAGAAACTCCCTTAAAAAAGTGTCCTTTGGTAAAATCATCAGGTCTGAATTCGCCGTCATAAAGATACGTATTGCATATTTTCTTGCACTCGTCAAAATGTTCGTCCGTAAAATATATTCTGAAAAAGTCGACGCCTGCATTTTTTATTTTATCCATATCAAACGCTACAAAGGTCTTTTTGCAGTTGAGCACAACGCTGCGGCAAATTTCGCCATCCTTTATAACAGGAAATTTCATCCCCATACGGTCGGTTATGGAATTATCACCTTTGCAAGGACACTTGTTGCCGTTTCGTATAATACAATTTTCTGTCACCATAAGCGGAAGGCGTCCGTACACCATGGCCTGAACGGGAACAGATTTAGACATTACTCTTATCTGCTTTATGTTCAACTCAGGCGACAGTTCAACAGTTTTAAAATCCAACTGTTTGAATTCATCAAGTGCACCACTGTTAAAGACATTCAGCCTGAAACCGCCATACAAATTATATCCAGAAAAATCTTCTGCAAGCGAAATATTCTGTATTTGGACTCCGTGAAAACCATTGTCAAGATACTTTTTTACATCTGAAACATAATTTTTATACACATCGTCCCTGAGAATTGACGGAAGAACAATTACCGTCTTCTCTTTCAGCAAATTGCATATATCCATATTACTTTTTATTATACCGATAGGAATATAAAATTTTTCAAAAGGCAGGTCACATACTGCCTTAAGCTGTTCGTCGGTTGTTATCTCGCATACAAAGCCTCCGCAAGCGTCAGAATAATTTAAATACATTGGTTTATTTGAGTTGTTATTGCTCTTTCTTTTAAATGATGCAATAAAGCACTTCTCAAACTCCTCCAGAGCATTTCTTCTTATTTTGTTTAATTCACCTGCCGCAAGATAAAGACCATCCTCAACATCCGCAATAATATCTTCAAATTCATAAGGAGTGTTTCCTGTTTTAATCATTTGATTTACTACGCCGGTTGAATCAATTGATGATTTAATAGCATCCTCCGGCATTTTGTCGTGGATATATGCATACTCCGTGTTTTTATACAATATGGTAAAAACAGGATTTTTTTCATTTTTTATCTCAATTTTACCCTGTAATTTCAGTTTTCGGTTTTCACCGTTGAGTACAGCAAGCAGTTCCTTTTCAAGAGCAGAACTACCCATACGATAAGGATTATCCGGCTTATCAAGTGCAAACATTTCTTTGCCCTGCTTCCCTGTCAGATATCCGTCTGTCAGCCCACCGCGATTAAAAATAGTATCAAGTAGTTTATAATCCTCTTCTGTCACCTTTTGGGGATTATCAATATACTTTCGGTATATCCCTACAACTGCCGCAACATAGGCAGGGCCCTTCATTCGTCCTTCAATTTTCAGCGACGCAACCCCTGCATCTGCAAGACTTCCAAGATGTTCAAGACTTGACAAATCCTTAAGACTCATATAAAAAGCTTTTTTGCTATCGGAATTTATACTGTAGGTCAGTCTGCATGGCTGGGCACATTTGCCCCTGTTTCCACTACGTCCGCCAATAATACTGCTGAGCAAGCACTGCCCCGAATAACACATACAAAGAGCACCATGTCCAAAAACCTCAAGCTCAACATTCGTATTCTCTGCAATGTTCCTTATTTCTTTTATACTTAATTCTCTTGAAAGTACTACCCTTTTGACGTTATATTTTTTTAAAGTCTCTACGCCCTGAAGATTATGAATTGTCATCTGTGTGCTTGCGTGCAATGGAAGTTCGGGAACAATCCTGTTTGCAAGAGCAATCACACCCATATCCTGAACAATTATCGCGTCAACACCGATTTTTGACAAGAACATTAAGTATTCTCCAAGCTGTTCCATCTCGATATCCAGAACTAAGGTGTTAACGGTTATATAAATTTTAACCCCTCTGACGTGGCAATAGTCAACTGCTTTTTCAAGTTCTTCATCATCAAAATTGTCTGCAAAACTGCGTGCCCCAAAGCACTTGCCTGCAAGATAAACCGCATCTGCACCGCTTTGAACTGCAGCAACAAGACACTGAAAATTGCCTGCCGGAGCAAGCAGTTCAATTTTGTGCATAAAACCTCAATCCTTTATCAGTATTTTTTATAACCTGGGCTTTGAGTCTTTCCGCCCCATCTGGCCAATTCAATTTTAAGCTCCTGAACAGTTTTTTCAAGTTCTTCTACCTTTGCTGTGCGGTCATCAAGTGCCGCAGTCAGCTTCATTTCGTTTTTTGCATAGTCTGCAACCTGTTTTCTTAAATTATCAGCCGTGTCCTCAAGCTTTATGTATTCATCTGATAGATTAATTGCCGTAAGCATTGCAGCCATAACGTTTGTGAGTTGTGGATTTTCCTTTTTTATCTCCTTAAGTTTTTTATCAACCTTTACAGCAACCCTCTGCACATACTCATCAGGCTCTGCCGTAACCAGAGTATATTCAGCATTGTTTATAAGCACCTTAACCTTATTCTTTTCCATTTATCCATCCCCCTAAAACAGCTTCATAGCTTCGCATTTTAAAAAGCCGATAACGGTTTTTGCATCATTTATCTCGTTATTTAAAATCATATTCCTAACTTCTTCAACCGTGAATTCCTGTATATCTAAAAACTCACCTTCGTCAGGATGAACCATCCCCTTTGAGAGCCCTTTTGCAAAAAAGATATGGGTAACCTCATTAGCAAATCCAGGAGAGGGATACATATAGCCCAAAGGAATTATCTCCTTTGCAGTATAACCTGTTTCTTCCTCTAATTCACGAATTCCGCACAGCTTTGGGTCTTCTCCCATGTCTAGTTTCCCTGCAGGAATTTCCCATATTGCCTGCTCTATCGGCTTTCTGTACTGTCTTACCATAGGTATTTTGCCATCGGAAGTCAATGCAACAATTCCAACGCCACCGGGATGGTCAACAAGCTCGCGGTATGCAGTTTTGCCGTCAGGAAACTCTACTGTTTCAACTCTTACATCTATTATTTTGCCTTCAAAAATCTTTTTTGATGACACTGTTTTTTCTTCAAAAATCATAAATAAACCAATCCTTCAACAACAGATTCCTGCAAGAACACCGGTAGAAAATGCAATCTGCAAATTAAAACCGCCTGTATACGCATCCACATCAATAATCTCGCCTGCAAAAAACAGACCACTTATAATTTTTGATTCCATAGTCGATGGGTCAATTTCCTTAACAGAAATTCCTCCCGATGTAATTATAGCCTGCTCGATAGGGCAAAAATCTTTGACGTTTAGTTCAATGCCCTTTATTACACCAAGGAGCTTTTGACGCTCCTCCTTGGTGACAGAATTAACCTTTTTATGAGGGTCAATTCCCGAAAGTTTCACTATGGGTTCAATCAGACCCGAAGGCAGCAAATCGCCCAGTGCATTACAAAAATCTTTATTGGCATACTTTTGAAAATCTCTGAGTAACCTTGCGTCAAGCTGCTTTTCGTCAAGTGCCGGCTTTAAATCAATTTTAATTTTATATTTCCCGGCTTGCATTGGTCGCATATGTGCTGAAGCACTAAGAACCACCGGACCGCTCAATCCAAAATGGGCAAACATAAGCTCCCCAAAATCATCATATACCTTTTTATTTTTTTCATTAAAGACAGTAATCTCAATATTTTTTAAAGACAATCCCATAAGGTCATAAACCCATGGCTCTTCCACCTGTACGGGGACAAGTGACGGCGTTATTTCTGTCACAGTATGACCTAAAGCCTTTGCAAAGCTATATCCGTCTCCGGTTGAGCCTGTTGCACGGTATGACATTCCTCCCGTTGCCAAAATCACCGATGAAGCCTGAATTTTTCCATACTTTTCAGTTAACACACCATTTATATGTTTTGCATCATCAATTGTTATCCCTGTCACTTTATCGTGGATTATTGTAGCTCCGCAGTTTTTTATATAACGAATAAGTGCATCAACAACCGTTGTACTTTTATCTGATACGGGAAATACGCGGTTTCCCCGCTCCACCTTGGTTTCAACACCAATTCTGTTAAAAAATTCAATTGTATCAAGGTTTGTAAAGCCATAAAATGCACTATAGAGAAAGGAACTGTTTTTTGTTACATTCCTGATAAGCTCCTCTACCTCGTCGCAGGCATTTGTAATGTTACATCTTCCCTTTCCCGTAATCAGCATTTTTTTACCCAAAACGCGATTCTTTTCAATAATTGCAACACTTAGGCCACGCTTTGCCGCAGTCCCTGCCGCAAGCATTCCGGCAGCTCCGCCGCCAATAACAATCACATCGTATCCCTTATTAACCATCTTTTCTTACCTGCTTTTTTGAGGTTGTTCTTTTACTGTTATATTTTGCATATGCCTTGGGTTTGCGGCTTTGAGCCGTTGTCTTACCTTTTACCCCGGCTGCCTCAATCTTTTTAAGCATATTAACCTCTGATTCGCTGAGCTTACGCCACTTACCTACGGGAAGATGTCCTAAAGTAAGACCCGCTTCTTTTGTACGCTTAAGCTTTTTGACTATACAACCTAAAGACTCAAACATCTTTCTTACCTGACGGTTTCTGCCTTCATGAATGGTGATTTCAACCTTAGTACCATATTGGGTTGCACCCACAACCTCAACCTCAGCAGGACTTGTTTTCTGTCCGTCAATCATCACACCGCGACGAAGCTGCAGGATTGTATCCATTGTAATGTTCCCCGTAACTTCGGCAACATAAGTTTTCGCAATATCGTGCTTGGGATGGGTAATTTTAAAGGTCAAATCACCATCGTTTGTAAGCAACAACAAGCCTTCGGTATCATAGTCAAGTCTGCCCCCAGGATAAATTCTCGCAGAAATATCAGACACAAGCTCCATAACTGTAGGCCGACCCTTATCGTCAGACACGGTTGTAACAAAACCAACCGGTTTGTTAAGCATAATATAATATTTTTTCTCGTCGTTCTTTACAAGAACACCATCTACCTCTATGGTATCAAAATCTTCGTCTATCTGAACGCCCATCTCACGGATAATTTCGCCGTTAACAGAAACCCTGCCCTCGCTGATAATTTTTTCCGCCGCACGACGTGATGCCACCCCTGCATTTGCAAGGTATTTCTGAAGTCTCATCATAAATATCCGCCTCCTTTAATATCCAAATAAGCTGCTGCAAACAGACGTCTGCAGCAGCCTTGTGTCTAATAAATATTACATATTTTTATATTTGTCAAGGATTTTTTCTATTCTCTGAATAGGATTAAGAAGTTCGCTGATTGAATGTTCAGCGTTAAGCTCGTTGATAAGAAGTGCAACATACTTGCTCATATCAACCTGATGATACCAGGGCTTTGTAAGAAGCTCGGGCTTTGCATAAATAAGATTTGTTGTAAACACGCCTTCAATCAAGCCTTCTTCATATGCTTTGTCAAATCTGTCAAATCCTTCTGTGAACAAACCAAAAGTTGAAAACATAAATACTCTTGCTGCTTTTCTCTTTTTGAGTTCTCTTGCAACATCAATCATTGAGTCACCCGATGAAATCATATCATCAACAACGATAACGTTCTTTCCGTCAACAGATGAACCAAGGAATTCGTGAGCAACGATAGGATTCTTGCCGTTTACCACTCTTGAATAATCGCGACGCTTATAGAACATACCAAGTTCCATCTCAAGAACTGAAGAATAATACATACATCTTGACATCGCACCTTCATCAGGAGAGATAATCATAGTATTGTCTTTTCTTAAGATAATATCCTTATCATATTTAAGACAGGACTTAATCATCTGGTATGTAGGCATTACATTTTCAAAACCCTTAAATGGAATTGCGTTCTGAACTCTGGGGTCATGTGCATCAAATGTAATTATATTATCAACACCAATATTGCAAAGCTCCTGAAGAGCCATAGCACAGTCTAAAGATTCTCTTGACGAACGCTTGTGCTGACGACCTTCATAAAGCATAGGCATAATCACCGTAATTCTTTTTGCTTTACCGCCGATTGCAGAAATCGCACGTTTAAGATCCTGATAATGGTCATCAGGGCTCATAGGAACATCCTGACCGTAGAGCTTGTATGTTTCACCATAGTTAAAGCAATCAACTATGATATAAACATCATAAGTTCTTGCAGAATGTAAAAGAGTAGCCTTTGCCTCACCAGTACCGAATCTTGAAGTCTTTATGGGGAACAAAAATGTACCGTGCTCCTGAATATCGTCATCGTTAAACTTTTTCAGGTAATAGTCCACCTTTGAACAAAAGTCCTCACAGCCGTTCATTCCTATAACACCGAGTTTTCCCAGGTTATAAGATTCAATTGATGTTTTCATATGTTTTCTCCTTTTGGTTTATGTAATTTGTATAAGCATTTAGTTTTCATTTTAAAGCTAAAAAACATTATACTTTAAATCTGACAAAATGTCAATAAATTCGGCAATAGTTAATTTTTATTAATTTAAACTGCGGTATTCAGACAGTAACTTGTATTTTACATCCCAGAGTTTCTGCGACAAATCAACATAATATTCGTGAGGATTTTCAAAACGCTTTACTTCATCCCAGATTTTGTCAAGCTGTTCCACGCAGTATGCGCGAATCGCTTTCAGGTCAGGTGATTTATATACACACTTGCCTTTTTTGAATATAGGCACCTGCAGTTCAACCGCAGTAAAATTATAAACCGTCTTTCTCTTCCATGTATGCTCGGGGTCAAAGATTTCATAATCTTTTGAGTCGTCAATGGTTTCTTCAGCAAGTGTTATAACATCTGCAATAGCCTTGCCTGTATCATTCGCAAAAAGCCTGTACACTTTTTTAAAACAAGGATTTGTAATTTTTGCAACATTTTCGCTGACCTTGATTTTAGGAATGATTTCTCCATCCTTCTCTAAAGCAACCAGCTTATATACGCCCCCGAAAACAGGCTCCGACTTAGATGTAATAAGTCTTTCGCCCACACCAAAGGAATCAACGCACGCACCTTGTTTCAGAATATCCTGTATTATATACTCGTCAAGAGAATTGGAAATAACAATCTTCACATCGTTATAGCCTGCATCATCAAGCATCTTTCTGGTTTTCTTTGTAAGATAGGTGATATCACCGCTGTCAATACGCACGCCCTTTGGTCTTATCCCCATAGGCTTGAGAACCTCATCAAAAACCTTTATAGCATTGGGAACACCCGATTTTAAAACATTGTAGGTGTCAATAAGAAGAGTGCAGTCATTGGGATATGCAAGAGCATATGCTTTAAATGCCTCGTACTCGCTGTCAAAGGACTGAACCCAGCTGTGTGCCATAGTTCCAAGAGCAGGAACACCAAACAT
>JAZRJT010000110.1:0-2266 GCA_045645905.1 Clostridia bacterium | reverse complement strand
CGCTCCCCGTTTTCAAATTTAGAAAGCAACGCTTGCTCTATCCCCGTTTGCATTTGTAAGAATATTTGCGTGCAACCCTTATTCTTGCGTAATTCTTTTAACCTATTTTTCATATTATCACCTAATGACAGTATGTCATATTTTTGCTTGACTTTTATGACATATTGTCATATAATTTATACCGTTAAATTAAATCTACAATACTTTAAAGGTGGTTAATTATGTTAGATTCACGCCGAGAATACTCATCAGATAATCTTTCAATATATTCCTTTTTAAAAAAACATACTAAACAATATGAAACCGAGACCGCAATTTCGTTTTATGGTAAAAAAATCAATTACAACTGTTTGTTTTCTAAAATCGACGAAATGGCCAAAGCGCTTATTGCTCACGGTGTTAAAAAGGATGATATTGTAGCTTCATCACTACCCGGTTGTCCTGAGGGAATCTACCTAATTTATGCAATCAATAAAATTGGTGCTATTTACTGCGCTTTCGACTGCCGTGCGAAAAATGAGGAGATTAAAGAAACAATCAAAACATTTTCTCCTAAACTCTGCTTCGTTCCTGACTTTCAATTAAAAGAGTTCCATGATATACACGATTGCAAAATAATACACCTTAGCCCCGTTCATGCTTTAGGCGGTGCCGAAAGATTTTTTTCTATTCCTGCAAATTTATTTACAGGAAGGACCTTTCTTTGTGCAAAAAACAATTCTCTTTGTTCTTACGACGACTTTATGCTAAAATCAAAAAGCATCTCAAGTACGCCAACCCAAAGCAGCTCTCAAGATATCTTTGGTTATTTTTATACAAGCGGCACCACATACGGAAGAAAGAGTGTTATTTTAACTAATGATAATATAAATGCAGCAGTCACCATTCAAAAAGAAGCAAACTGTTTAATTGAAAGTGGGCAAAACCTATTAAATATTATGCCCTTGTTTACATGTTATAGCGTTACATTAGCAACACATTTACCTCTGTTTTGTGGTGTTTCGGTTAGTCTTATACCACTACTTAATCCCAAGAAAATGAAAAAGGTGTTATTAAAAGAAAAGCCTAATTATATTATATCTGTTCCTGCACACTGGGAATATTTTATTAAAAATAATTTTTATGGGTGCAACCTTTCATTTATTAAGGGCGTTATAATTGGCGGTGATACAATGAATCCGTCACATCGTAAAAAGCTACAAATGATTCTTAAAGGTCACGGCTCTCGCAACTCTTTACGTTTTGGTTATGGTTTGTCCGAAACAACCTCTACTGCTACATCTGCTTTTTCGGTTCCTGAAAATAGTGTAGGACGAGCTCTGCCCTATATGCAAATTGCTATTTGTGACTCACAAACATACGAACCATTGCCCAATGGTGAAGAGGGCGAAATTTGCATTAGCGGACCAACTCTTTGCAAAGGATATTTTAACGATGAAAAAATGACCAATTCTCTTTTGCGGCAACATAAAGACGGCAAAATTTGGCTTCATAGCGGCGACCGCGGTTACCTCGACAAAAACAATGCGCTTTTCTTTTGTGAAAGATATAAACGAATGTACGTCCGCTTTGACGGAACTAAAATTTCGCCCTATTCTATTGAACAAATTCTTTCGTCTTGTGAACTAATTGAGGACTGCCTTGTTGTTGCAATTCCTGATACAGACCACTCGCACGGAATGTGCGCAAAAGTGCATATTGTATTAAAAAAAGGTGTGAAAAAATCAAGCGCTATATTAACAATTAAAAAATTCTGTAAAAAGAATTTAGATGAGCATATGCAACCAAAAGAAATCGTATTTGTCGACACTTTACCCAAAACGGCTAACGGCAAGTTAAATTATTTTGAAAAAGAATAAATTTTAAACCCTATCGAGCTAAACTAATTAGTTTAGCTCGTTTTATCCCCCACAACTTTTTATAGACTTTTTAGTAATATTTGGATATAATCAAATTATAGACGCAAAATAAGTTATGAAACGGAGAAAAACTTATGAAGTTAAACGTAAAGCGCACCATACTCGTTGGCTTTGCCTTTCTTGCCATCAGTGCATTTTGGCAAATGTACGACAACAAAATTCCGCTAATTTTACAGTACACCTTTGGTCTTAACGAAACAGTAACGGGTATGATAATGTCGGCCGATAACGTGCTTGCATTATTCTTATTGCCGCTGTTTGGCGGGCTTTCTGACAAATGCCATGCCAAAATGGGTAAACGCAAGCCCTTTATTCTTGTTGGCACGCTTTTAGCTGTGGCATTTATG
>JAZRJT010000109.1:0-23377 GCA_045645905.1 Clostridia bacterium | reverse complement strand
ATGCCCGGTGGAATGATGGGCGGAGGAATGCCTCGCGGCAATATGTCAGGCGGTGCAAGAACTAACAGAACCGGCAACAGCAGCGGAGGAATGCAGACAAGACGTTAAAGTGTTAAGGAGTGCCTTTATTATGCAAAATGTTATTTCAAATTCAGAATATATGATTGAGATAAAAGATATGTACAAAATCTATAAGATGGGCGATAACGAGGTAAGAGCACTTGACGGAGTAGATCTAAAAATCAAACCGCACGAATTTGTTGCAATTATCGGTCCGTCAGGCTCGGGTAAATCGACACTTATGAATATGATAGGCTGTCTTGATACTCCAACATCAGGTAAATACTATATTGACGGCAATGAAGCAAGCGAGCTTAAAGAGGATGAACAGGCAGCAATCCGCAACAAAAAAATAGGTTTTATTTTTCAGCAATATAATCTTCTTCCCAAATTAAATGTTGAAGAAAATGTTGAGCTTCCGTTGATTTATGCGGGTGTTCCGCTTGCCAGACGCAAAGAAATGGCAAAAATTGCACTTGAAAGAGTCGGGCTTTACGATCGTAGATTTCACAAGCCATCTGAGCTTTCCGGCGGACAGCAGCAGAGAGCGTCAATTGCCAGAGCATTAGCGGCACGTCCACCGATGATTCTGGCAGACGAGCCAACAGGTGCCCTTGATTCAAAAACGGGTGCAGAGGTGCTTTCTATGCTTAAAGAACTGCATCAGGAAGGAAAAACGGTTATATTGATTACGCACGACAATAAAATTGCTCATGAGGCAGAACGTATTGTTCGTATAAAGGACGGGAAAATTGTTTTTGACTCTTTGGTAGACGGTGATAAAGCCGATGTCAATGTGTAAAGGAGGTCGAGATTTTATATGAATTTATCCCAATCTTTTAAAATGGCGATAAAAAGTGTTTCTTCAAGCAAAATGCGAACCTTTCTTACTATGCTGGGTATCATTATTGGTGTTTGTGCTGTTATCGTACTGGTAAGCGTTGTTCAGGGCTCAACAGGCAGTATCACCGAATCCATTGAATCTCTCGGTGCAAACAGTATTAACGTAATGTTTACAGGCAGAAACAGTACTAAAAACATCACTTATGAAGAAATGCAGGAGTTTATGGAAGAAAATTCAGAGTATATCTCTTATGTTGTTCCCAGTATGTCGGGAAACGGCAGAATAAAATATCTGTCATCAAATATAAGTTCCTCTGTTATCGGCACAAACCCCGATTATATTACAGTTAAAAACAGGGATATAAGCAATGGTCGGTTTATTAACGATATTGATATTGAACGAAGGCGCAAGGTTGCGGTAATCGGCAGTTATAATGCTCAGGAGCTTTTTGGTTTTGAAGACCCTATTGATAAACAGATTAAAATAAACAATGAGTTGTTTACCGTTGTAGGTGTTCTTGAACCAATATCCGATTCGGAAGACGGCTCTGATGACGATACAATTATAATTCCGTATTCATCGGGAAGATTAATTTTCAGAACAAGCAAAATACGTTCGTACATAGTATGGGCTTCAACGGCTGAAAATGTAGAAAAAGCTGTTGACCTTACGGAAAGCTTTCTGCTGTCAAAATTCGGCGACGAGGACGAGTACAGTGTCATAAGTGTAGCGAGTATGATGGATACGTTGGATGAAATTACAGGAATGATGACCTTGCTCACTGCAGGTATTGCGGGAATTTCACTGGTTGTTGGCGGTATAGGTATTATGAATATAATGCTTGTTTCTGTTACCGAGCGTACACGTGAAATAGGTATAAGAAAGGCAATCGGGGCAAAACGTTCAAGTATTATGTCGCAGTTTTTGATTGAAGCAGCTATTGTCAGCTGTATGGGCGGCGTAATAGGAATTATACTGTCTTGCTTTGGAACGGTCATTTTGGGAAATGTAATGGGCATCAATGCATTTCCCAGTATATTTGTTATGTTTGGTGCCTTTGCATTTTCTGCTGTTATCGGTATATTTTTCGGCTGGGCACCTGCCAATAAGGCGGCAAAGCTGAATCCTATCGACGCACTGCATGCAGATTAAAATATATAATAGTACAGGAGAATTAGTATGAAAACTATTAAAAGAATATTGTCAGTAATATTGTTGCTGTCTGTTGTCCTGAACTTAACCGTTCTTACAACAGGAGCATCATCATATACGGACGTAAAAGACGGAATGTATTATACAGATGCAATTGAGGCACTTACAACATATGGAATTGTTTCAGGCTATGGGGGAAATTTTAGACCAAATGCCAATATTACAAGAGCTGAATTCTCTAAAATCACAGCCTTGATTTCTGGGCTTGAGGATGAATCATACAGCAACGCCGCAAGCAGAAAGTTTGATGATGTTGCAATAAATCATTGGGCAAACGGATATATCAATACTGTTGCCAACAACAAATTGATAGTGGGCTATCCAAACGGAAAATTTCAGCCTGAAAAAAGTATTACTTATGCCGAAGCGGTTACTGTAGTGCTGAGAACTTTGGGTTATTCAACAACTGAGCTTGGTGACAACTGGCCATACGCTTATATGGTAAAGGCTGATGGTCTTAATCTGACAGATGGACTGAATTTAGCTGATAATACACCCATAACCCGTGCAGATCTTTGTGTAATTATAAACCGTGCCCTTGAAACACAGATGAATAATTCATCTGCCAAACTGATTTCGAAAATGGATATTACCATCACCGATGAAGTACTTGTTATTGCCACACGCAATGAAGATTCAAGTCTTGCATCCGACGAAATCAAAACAGATGCGGGAACATATACTCTTGCAAATACATCTCTTAAAATCGAGCCTATGTCAAAAGTTAAGCTGGTTTTGAATGAAGATAAAGAAGTTATCAATTTTACTGATTTCTCAACCTCAGACCGCACCATTACTACTGTTGACAGTGTGGTTGACGGCGAGGCATATTTTTCAAACGGAACAAGCACTTTAAGTCTTGGTGTTTCTAATAATACTTCTGTTTACAACGACGGAACACTTACCACTTACGGAAATTTCAAAAACACTATAAAAGAAGGTGCTGCGGTTTCGATTGTTTATGATAATAACAAAAAGGTAAGATATCTTATTTTCGGCAATGCTGACTATACAGAAGCTGTTGCCATAAGAACAGACATTTATACTGCATTGTCATCAGTTGGTGTTTCAAAAGCACAAATCGACTCTGCAACGATTGTTAAGGATGGATATGCCGCAACACTTGGTGATGCAAAACTTTATGACGTTGTGTATTATCTTGAGGATAATAATACTATATATCTTTACAGCGATAAGGTTTCAGGTATATATAATAAGGCATTCCCCAATAAGACAAATGTTTCAAGCGTTGAGATTTCAGGAACAACAGTTGAACTTGAAACACATACAGCTGCATACAAGCTTGGCGAAAAGAGCGGCAGCTATAAGATTGGTTCAAGAATAACAGCCCTTCTTGGTATGGACGGAAAGGTAGTTGATGTTGTTGACCTTAATTCATCAGATACAGCAAATTACGGAATTTTGCTTTCATATACTACCGAAATGTCAAATGATGCATCGGAGAGTGGAAAACAGTATAATTACATTACAGTAATCAATGGCGAAGGCAACACAATGAGGTATAAGACAAAGTCTGACTACAGCGAAAGAATAGGCGATGTAGGAAAATTATCGTTTGATAATGATGGATATGCAGCGTTTGTTACATTAACAACAGGAAGCAATATTTCGGGCGAAATAGATAAAAATAACCGAAGGATTGGTGACCGCTGGCTAACATCTGACTGTGTGATTATAGAAAGAACATATGCGCCTGATACACGCACGGGCACAGCTACAGCTAAGGTAATTGAACTTAATGACATTACATCACCTGAACTTACGGCTAGACAGGTTGTTTATGGAGTAACATCAGGAGACTTTGGCGATATTTCTTTGCTTATTGTTGAAAACGTTACCAACGACCAATACACCTACGGTGTATTGGTGAATACAGGCGGCAGAGTGAATTCCACAAGCACCAGCGGAACATATGAGGTATTCTCAAACGGCTTGACAAAAACATATTCAACAAACTTTTACAACAATATCAGTCCCGGCACAGCCGTTGCACTGGAACTTGACGGAAACAGACTTGTCGGCATTAAGAAGCTTGTAGCAGCCGAAACAGGCGTTGGCGTATCTGCCATAGATTTCAGCCGTGTTAAAATAGGTGATGATGTATATCGCTTGAGCGATGATTTGCAGATTATAAAAAAGACTTCCTCGGGCTATATGGGAATGTCACGAAATGAATTAACTGAACTTGTCGGCAAAACTGTTAATCTGTATGCTGATACTTCAACAACATTGGGCGGAGTAATAAGAGTTATAACAGTTAATAATTAAAAAAACAAAACCGTAGTGTAAAATTTGCACTGCGGTTTTTGTCATTGGTGCCTTTAGGCGTGGAAAACAAACAAGCAGTCGCCTGAATCGCGACTGCTCATCTAAAATTCTGTTTTAACTTTTTAAACCCCAACTATTGACAAAGAGCCAAATATTTTTAGTCTATCTCGTAGCTATCCTCAATTTTTGCATAATATATGGTGTGCAAATCACCGCTTTTGTACCATTTATCAAGAATTTCAGCTGAAGTATTAGCAGGTGTCATTTCTGTCTTTGCTATGATTTTACATTCAAAAACAAGACCTGTGCAGGCAACAACGGGAGTTGATATCTTCTGTGCCTCACTTAATACCAGACCACATTCAGCAATTTTATCAACATCACGACCGCTGTGACTTCCACAAAAGCTAAGAGCCGCCTTCATTGAATCATCATAAGGGAAGGTAAGTGTAAATTCCAAAGTTTCATCTGCCGCAATTTTAGAAAAGCGACTTTCTCGTATCAAAACTTCGGCAACAGGTATTCCCCATTCAAAACCAAATGAGCCCCATCCGATTGTCATTGTATTTGTTTTTCCATTGTGTTTTGTGGTGAGAAAGGCACCTTTGGGTAGTATTTCTGTTGCTTTTTTATAATACTGTGTTAATGTATTAATATCCATATATTCACCTCATTAAATAGTATTCAGGAAGTCAAATTCTGATTCATTTTTCTTTTCTCTGCCCATAAGAGCTTTAATAGCATCTTCGGGATGTTTATCATTAAAGAGAACGTTGTATGCTTCATTTATAATAGGCATTTCAACACCTTTTCTGTCAGCAAGTTCCTTTGCCGCCTTACAACTCCGTACACCTTCAACAACCATATTTACCGTTTTTTGAGCCTCATCTACAGACATTCCCTGACCTATCAGGATTCCTGCACGACGGTTGCGCGAGTGCATACTGGTGCAGGTTACAATCAAATCACCAATACCTGAAAGTCCTGAAAATGTTTCAGCCTTGGCGCCCATAGCAATGCCAAGACGAGTCATTTCAACAAGTCCGCGTGTCATAAGTGCGGCTTTAGTGTTGTCGCCACAACCAAGACCATCAAGTATTCCGCAACAAAGTGCGATTACATTTTTAATAGAGCCGCCAAGTTCAACACCCATAATGTCATTTGAGGTGTACACCCTAAAGGTAGGGCTCATAAAAATATCCTGAATATACTCTGATACCTTTATATCGTCTGATGCAATAACATTAGTGGTAGGAATATTTCGTGAAACCTCTTCAGCGTGGCTTGGCCCTGACATAACTGCAATTTTGCAATTTGGAAGTTCACTTTTCAGTATTTGTGAAATTGTCATATATGTGCCTTCTTCAATACCTTTTGAAATATTGAGAATAACTTGCCCGTCGCTCACATATTCCTTTATATTTTTTGCCACACCTCTAACTCCGTGGGAGGGAGTAGCAATTACAGTTAAATCCATATCCTTTACAGCAGAAAGCTCGGATACAAAGCTTATATCTTCAGGAATAGCAATTCCCGGAAGGAAGGGCTTGTTTTCGTGATATTTTTTAAGATTTTCACATTCCGTCTTATCAAAAGACCAAAGTGTTACCTTGTGTCCGTTATTGTGAAGAAGAATGGAAACCGCAGTTCCCCAGCCACCGCTGCCTAAAACGCATACATTTGCCATTTTAATTGTCCTCCTTACTGCCAAAGCTTAGTTTATTTTCTTTACCGGCAAGAAGCCGTGAAATATTACTGCGATGCATATAAATTGCAAGAAGAGCAAGCATTACGGCAAAAACAAGAAATTCCGTATCGGTTGTTTTAAATACCAAAGCAAGTACAACAAACAAAACTGCACCCAAAATACTTCCCAATGAAACATATCTTGAGAATGCCATAATCAAAATTGCAACTATCATTGTAACAAGTCCAAGAACAGGGTCTGCAAACAAAATTGCAACAGTTGATACAATTATTCCCTTGCCGCCTTTAAATTTAAAATACAGAGGGAAGTTATGACCGAGTACCGCTCCGATGCCCGCAATATAAACAGCAACAGGATTATCGGATAGAAGCTTTGCAATAACGACAGCAATTACAGCCTTTAAAACATCACCTAAAACAACAAAGAGTGCACCTTTTTTTCCAACAGTGCGGAGGGTATTTGTTGCACCAGCATTACCACTGCCGTGATTGCGAATATCGTCACCAATCAAAATTTTTGACACTATAATTGATGTATTTATACTGCCCAGAAGATAGGCAATAATTAAAATTAACAGATTATATAATATATCCATATCGTAAATCTCCTTTAAACCTTGCTGCCTTTTTCGACTTTTTCACCTTTTTCACGAACAATAAATTTAATCGGTGTTCCGCGGAAGCCAAAGGCGGCTCTTATTTTGTTTTCAAGATATCTGATATAAGAATAATGTGCAAGGTCTGAGTTATTTACAAACAAAACAAAGGTAGGCGGTTTAACCGACGCCTGTGTTCCGTAGTAAATTTTAAGACGTTTGCCCTTATCTGAGGGTGGCTGAACCATTGCAATTGCATCGTTGATAACGTCATTAAGAAGTCCTGTTGAAATACGCTTTTTATTTTCCTCAACTGCTAAATCAGCCATTTTAAAAAGGTCCTCAACACGCTGACCGGTTTTAGCAGAAATAAACACAGACTCGGCATACATCATAAAGTTAAAGCCTTCTAGGAGTCTATCCTTGAAATTCTTCATTGTGTTGGTTTCTTTTTCAACCAAATCCCATTTATTAACAGCAAAAACTGCAGCCTTACCTTGCTCGTGAACGTATCCTGCAATTTTGGTGTCTTGCTCGGTAACACCTTCTGTTGCATCAATCATAATCACGCAAACATCTGCACGGTCGATGGAGGTAAGAGCACGCACTACGCTGTAACGTTCAACATCTTCGTCAATCTTGCCACGCTTACGCATACCTGCTGTATCAATAATAACATATTTTTTTCCGTTACGCACCAGACGGCTGTCGATTGCATCACGGGTTGTTCCTGCAATATCGCTGACGATAACACGTTCTTCACCCAAAATGCGGTTTACAAGTGATGACTTGCCTGCATTTGGTTTACCTACTATTGCAATGTGTATAACATCTTCATCGTCATCCCCATCGTTATCTTCAGGAAAATGTTCGGCAACCATATCCAAAAGGTCGCCCACACCCAAACCGTGAATGGAAGAAACCATTACAGGGTCACCAATGCCAAGATTATAAAATTCATAAGCTTCCATCGGCGGGTCACCGGGATTATCAACCTTGTTGCATACCAAAATTACGGGTTTTCCGCATTTTTGAAGCATTGCCGCAATGTCCTTGTCAGCGGCAGTCATACCATCACGAACGTTGACAACAAACAAAATAACATCAGCTGTATCAATAGCAAGATTTGCCTGATTGCGCATTTGTGAAAGAATAATATCCTTGCTGTAAGGCTCGATACCGCCGGTGTCTATCAGGGTAAATTCTCTGCCCAGCCACTCTGCATCTGCGTAGATGCGGTCACGGGTAATACCGGGTGTATCTTCAACAATGGCAATTCTTTTGCCTGAAATTTTATTGAATAATGTGGACTTTCCTACATTTGGCCGTCCAACAATAGCTACTATCGGTTTCATTTTTTCACCAATCCTTTGTATAGTTAAATACATTCTATCACAAATAGCTAAAAAATACAAGATTTATCTTGATAAAATAATAAATCTGTGTTAGTATTATTTTTAAGAAAAAATAAAGGCGGTTTTAATTTATGAAACAAAGAGAAAAATTTTCTTCACGTCTTGGCTTTTTGCTGATATCTGCCGGATGTGCAATCGGTCTTGGAAATGTTTATCGTTTTCCAATTATCACAGGTGCATACGGCGGTGCATTATTTGTGCTGATTTATGTTGCTTTTTTGCTTCTTTTGGGTCTTCCCATTATGACAATGGAGCTTGCAGTTGGCAGAGCAAGTCAGCGAAGCATTGCATCATCGTTTGACGTTTTGGAAAAGCCGGGTCAAAAATGGCATTTGCTGAAATATATGGGCATTGCAGGCAACTATCTGCTTATGATGTTTTATACAGTAATTTCAGGCTGGATGTTTATCTATTTTATTAAGTATCTCAACGGTTCAATTCTCGAATTTAAAACTGTTGAACAACTTAGCGGCGTATTTGGCTCGATAGTTTCAAACCAGAGTCTTTTAATTGGTGCAACTGTTGCTGTTATTGTTTCCTGTTTTGGTATTTGTTCGCTCGGCCTTCAGAATGGTGTTGAAAAGATAACAAAATGGATGATGATTGCCCTTTTTGCTCTGCTTTTTGGACTTGCAATATACTGCTGTACATTAGAAAATGCTGCAGAAGGTCTTAAGTTCTACTTAATCCCTAGCTTTGACGGCGTTAAGGAGTCAGGCCTTATGACTGTAATATCTGCGGCGATGGGTCAGTCATTCTTTACGTTGAGTATCGGTATCGGTTCAATTGCAATTTTCGGCAGCTATATTGACAAAAATAAAAGCCTTACGGGTGAAGCAATTACAATTATGTCACTTGACACTCTGGTTGCTTTAATGTCGGGTCTTATAGTTTTTCCCGCTTGCTTTACCTACAACAACGGTGTCACGGCTGATGCATCATCTGTTGGTGCAAGTTTTCTGTTTACCACATTGTCAAGTATATTCAACAGTATGCCCGGCGGAAGAATTATAGGAGCTCTTTTCTTTGTATTTATGATATTTGCGTCGCTGTCTACTGTTATTGCAGTGTTTGAAAATATTATGTCATTCTGGCTGGAGCTTACATCAATGGGCCGTCGCAAGGTTGCACTTATTAATATTATTTTGATGATTATTCTGTCGCTTCCTTGTATTCTTGGCTTTACCGTATGGTCAGATTTTCAGCTTTTTGGCAAAGGAATAATGGATTTAGAAGACTATACTGTATCAAATATTCTTCTTCCTGTGGGAAGCCTTATGTATGTTCTTTTCTGTACAACGCGTTATGGATGGGGATGGAACAAATATTTTGATGAGGTAAACAGCGGAACAGGTCTTAAACTTCCAAAGTGGCTGAAGCCGTATCTTAAATATGTTTTACCGATTGTTATTATTGGCGTATTGATAATGTCAGTATTTTAAGATTAATTATGGAGGTGTTGCAGAGGCAACATCTCTTTTACTTTGTGTGAGGTTTAAAGGACAGTAAACGATATATAATAATAGAAAGGGAGTGATATTTATGGCAGACAGAATGTATTTATGTATAGATTTAAAAAGTTTTTATGCATCGGTTGAATGTGTCGAACGTGGTCTTGACCCAATGAAAACTAATCTTATTGTTGCAGACCCCGAAAGGACAGATAAAACAATTTGTCTTGCTGTAACTCCTGCACTGAAGGCTCTTGGCATAAAAAACCGTTGCCGTGTTTTTGAGATTCCAAAAGGTATCAATTATATCACGGCAGAGCCACGAATGCAAAAATACATTGATTACGCTGCCGAAATTTATGCAATTTATCTTAGTTTTGTATCTTATGATGATATACACGTCTATTCCATTGACGAAGTGTTTATTGATGTGACCGACTATCTTAATATGTATAAAATGACTGCTAAGGAGTTGGGGCTTACTATGATGGATGCCGTTTACAACAAGCTGGGGATAAGGGCAACCTGCGGTATTGGCACAAATTTGTATCTTGCCAAGGTGGCTTTGGATATTACCGCAAAGCACTCAGACGATTTTGTGGGTTTTCTTAATGAAAATTTATACCAAAAAACCTTGTGGAAACACAGACCGATAACGGATTTCTGGCGGGTGGGAAAAGGAACAGCAAGACAGCTTGAAGCTATGGGAATATATGATATGGAAAGCATTACCCGTGTTCCTGAAGACTTTCTCTATAATAAATTCGGTATTGATGCCGAGCTTCTTATTGACCACGCCTGGGGCAGAGAGCCAACCACAATGGCTGATATAAAAAATTATAAACCAAAAACAAATTGCCTTACAAGCGGTCAGGTGCTTATGCGCGATTATGATTTTGAAGACGGTAAGCTTATTGCAAAAGAAATGATGGACACGTTATGCCTTAATATGGTTGAAAAGGGACTTGTCACCAAGTCGGTAACACTCCATATCGGATATTCAAATTCTTTAAAAATTCAACCTGCCCACGGAAGCATATCTCCTGATGTACCCACCAATGCCGACAGTATTCTTGTGCCCTTGATTGTTAAATTATATAACAGAATTGTTGACCCACGATTTCCTGTACGACGGATAAATATATCCTGCAACAATGTGACAGAGGCGGTGCAAAAGTATGAACAGCTTAGTTTGTTTGATGATTCACAAAAGATTGAAAAGAACAACCGTATACAAAAGGCTTTAATTAAGATAAAAAACCAGTTTGGTAAAAATGCAGTTTTTAAAGGTATGGACTTGGAAGAGAGTGCAACAACACTTGAAAGAAATAAACAAATAGGAGGACACAAAAGTGGCGAATAAACCAAGAATGAAGATGCCGGTATCAGAGCGAGCGAAACAATTTATGCCCTTTTCGGCATTAAGTGGTCTTGAGGATGCCCTGCGAAAGAAGGAACGAATAGTTGTTAAAAAAGCAGAATTATCAGACGAAAGTGCCCAGGATATTGCAAACACTCTTAATCTTATCAAGAAAGGAACATATGTACAGGTTGTATATTTTAATGACGGCGAGTATATTTCGATACAGGGAATTGTCACATCGTTTGATAAAGTTTTCAGAAAAATGACTGTTGTAAAAACCGAGATTGAATTTGATGATATTTATAAAATTAATATGAATAATAACGTAAATTAAGGTTGATTTTTGTGTTAATAAGGAGTATAATAGTTTTGTTTTAATTGACATAGGGAAGGAACTGATTTACATAGTGAAAACAACAAAACTCGTAAAAGATTTTACAACCGGAAGCATATCAAAACAACTTTTTAACCTGATGATACCATTTATGCTTTCAAATGCTTTGCAGGTAGTATATTCAACCATAGATATGATTATTGTGGGTAAGTATGTAGGTACCGCGGGACTTTCGGCAGTTTCGCAATCCAGTCAGATACTGAATTTTGCCACAATGGTATGCCTTGGCTTTTCAAATGGTGGACAAGTTTTGATATCCCACGCAATAGGTGCAGGAAAGAAAAAGGAAACCAACAGTCTGGTTGGCACACTGTTTTCGGTAATACTTGCAATGGGACTTCTGTTTTCTGTTGCAATTATATTTTCAAAAAATATAATTATCAAAATTATGAACATTCCGCCCGAGTCAGTTAGTATGTCGGATGATTATCTTGTGATTTGTGGACTAGGTATGATATTTACAGCAGGATATAATATGATATCTGCCATACTCCGCGGGATGGGTGACTCAAAAAGACCGCTTTTATTTATTGCCATTGCATCGGTTGTAAACCTTGTTCTTGATATATTGTTTACAGGCATATGGGGATGGGGCGTTGCAGGAGCTGCCTGGGCAACAATAATCGGTCAGGCTGTGTCGTTTATATTCTCAATTTATTTTCTTTACAAAAATAAAGAAGAATTTGGTTTTGACTTTAAGCTTCCAAGCTTTAAGCCCGTTTTAAAATATGTAAAAATGATATTAAGCCTTGGAACACCTATGGCAATTCAGTCAGGATTTATAAATATTTCGATGCTGTATGTAAATGCTATGATAAATTCACTTGGTGTTACCCAGTCTGCAACGTTTGGTATAGGTGTCAGAATTGATGATATTATGAATAAAATATCAATGGGCATACAGTATGCGGCTCTGCCGATGATAAGTCAGAATATAGCTGCAAAGAAAACAGAACGTGCGCAAAAGATTGTATATTGGGCATGGATATTTTCAACAACATTTACGATAATTTTTCTGTCGCTATATATGTGTTTTGGAAAAGAACTATTTATGCTCTTCTCGGATGATACAGCGGTACACGCTCTGTCAACTACGTTTATAAGTGCAATAATATGGCTTTTCATACCATTTGCGATAATGCGCGGAACAGGTGCATTTATTCAGGGAATAGGCTTTGTTAAATTCGGTATGCTGCTTTCAATTCTTGACGGAGTTGCACTGAGAATCGGGCTAAGCTGGCTTTTTGGAATATACTTTAATTTTGGTTTTTACGGATTTGTTCTTGGATATGCATTAGCACCTTTTGGTTATGCAATCCCATCGCTTATATACTTCTTAAGTGGTGTGTGGAAAAAACGCAAAGTACTTGCTGACGATATATAATACCAAGATAAAAATTGCTGAGTTGAAGAATTTCAATTCAGCAATTTTTTAGTTTGTAACCAAAATTATACCACAGAATATACTGAAAACAAAAGGATTGGTGGTTTCAATGTTTAAAAAAAGAAAATGCTGTTGCAACAGTAGTTTTAAAGGCGCAGGACTGTTTCTGATTGCCATAGGAGTAGGGTTATTTCTTGCTTATGCGATACCAAGATATCTTTTAATAACCTTGCTTGGACTGGTTTTGATTAGTGCAGGAGTTTGTTTTCTTGTAAAAAAATAAAAAGGAGTGGATGTAATGAAAATCGTCGTAGTAAAAGCACCAAAATTTTTAAGAGGAATTTTAAAAAGTATTTTTAAGATTAAAAACGAAGCAAACTAATATACATAATGCAAAAAAGCCATAGGTGCACGATAGCACTTACGGCTTTTATCTTTTGTGATTAAGTATTAAACAGCTCTCTGTACTTTACCTGATCTCAAGCATCTTGAGCAAGCATAAACTCTTTTGGGAGTGCCGTCAACAACTGCTCTGACCCTTCTGATATTAGGCTTCCAGGTTCTGTTTGCACGACGATGTGAGTGAGAAACCTTAATTCCAAACTTTAATTCTTTTCCGCAAATTTCGCATTTTGCCATTATATATCCACCTCCAATTAAAATCATAATAAATCAACTTAAAGTATTATAACAGAATAATTTGATTTTTGCAAGTGTTTTTATAAAAATTTTTAATTTTTTTGTAATTCGCTTAATAGTATAAAAAAAATATACTTTTGTGTAAATATTTTTAATAAACAATATTGTATAATTAAGTTAAAGAATTTAAGATGCAAAAAGGAGAAGATGTTAATGAAATGTATCATTGGCGGTAAAGTTATTCTGCCGGATAAAGTTGCTGATAACCTTGCAATTATATTTGATGAAAAAATTGAAAAAATAGTTGATGCAAATGAAATTAATACATCTGACTATGAAATAATTGATGCCTCGGGCAAATATGTTTCACCAGGTCTTGTTGATATGCATATCCATGGTTACTTAGGCGCAGATGTGTCTGATGGTGATATTGATGGTATCAGAAAGATGGCTGAAGGTATCATCAAAAATGGTGTTACAGCGTGGTGTCCGACAACAATGACAGTATCAAAAACAGAAATTGAAACGGCTTTTGATACCGTACGCACACTCAAAAACAGCGATGAATATTATGGCTCAAGAATTTTGGGTGTAAACAGCGAGGGTCCATTCATTAATGCCGCAAAAAAGGGTGCTCAGGCAGAAGAACATATTTTAAAGCCTGATAGTGATTTCATTAAAAAACATTCTGATATAGTGAAGCTTTTCACTGTCGCACCCGAGGTTGACGGTGCAAAAGAATGTATTAAAAATGTTTCAAACGAAACATCTGTACTCGTATCTATGGGTCACACAGATGCAAGCTATGATGAAGCGCTTGCAGGAATTGAGTGCGGTGTACGCCACACAACACATCTTTTTAATGCAATGACAGCGCTTTCGCATCGCAGTCCTGGTGTTGTAGGTGCCGCTCTTTCAGATGACAATGTAAGCTGTGAGCTTATTGCAGATACATTCCACGTAAACAAAGGTCTGTTTGGTCTTATCGCTAAGATTAAAGGAGACAAGCTGTGCTTGATTACCGACTGTATCAGGGCAGGCGGTATGCCCGATGGTGACTATACTCTTGGTGGCCAGCCTGTACATAAAGAAGGCATCAAATGCCTTATGCCTGACGGCACAATTGCCGGCAGTGTACTTAATCTCAATAACGCAGTTTATAATCTTTATGAAAACAGTAATCTTGAAATTTATCAGGCAGTTGCCTGTGCATCACTTAATCCTGCAAAAGCACTTGGTGAGGATGATGAAATCGGTTCTCTGGAGGCAGGAAAGCGAGCAGACATAATAATAGCCGATGAAAAATTTAATATTGCTATGACAATCCTCGGCGGAGAAATAAAATATAAAGGAGAAAACATATGATTATCGCAAAACTTGAACCCGAATTTATGCCTATGGTAAAGGTTATCAACGACTACAAAGCTGCAGTTGCAAAGTCTGACTCTCAAAAGGTTGTTATCGCTGTTGAGCGAAACAATGGTCTTGTTGCAGTTTATAATCTTGATATATTTAAGGATGAAACAGGTCACGATGAAGAAAATTATGGTATTGTTGAAAGAATTATTAAAACTCTGCTCTGGGCAAAAGGCGGATATAAGGTTTATATTGCCGGCTCAAAGTACCTTTATGACCGTATAGCAGATGACTACCGTATCGGCGGTGCAAGAGAGTTTGATTTTAACTTTATGGCTCGTGTTTTCGAGAAGCCCTTTGAGGTTGTTTATGTTGAAAACATTGCAGATGCACCTGCTGAAAATGATGTTTCATCACCTGTCGGCAGACATCTTGATGGTTGCCGTATCGGCTTTGATGCAGGCGGCAGCGACCGTAAGGTTTCTGCAGTTGTTGACGGAAAGACTGTATATTCTGAAGAGGTTGTTTGGTTCCCCAAACTTCAGAGCGACCCCAAGTATCATTACGAAGGTATTCTTAATGCAATGAAAACCGCGGCATCACATATGCCAAGAGTTGACGCTATCGGCGTTTCTTCT
The DNA here is from genome assembly GCA_045645905.1 of Clostridia bacterium. Classification (GTDB taxonomy): domain Bacteria; phylum Bacillota; class Clostridia; order Monoglobales; family Monoglobaceae; genus SIG440. The sequence continues at coordinate 8,029 of JAZRJT010000109.1, read as the reverse complement.
GCAGGCGTTTATATTGATAACAAAATTATGGTTGCATCTCTCTTTATCAAGGTTTCTGACGAAGATTTTGAAAAACACGTTAAGAATATGTATCTTGATGTTGCAAAGGAGATTGGTGACGTTCCGGTTGAGGTTGCAAATGACGGTGATGTTACAGCTCTCGCGGGCGCAATGAGTTTAGAGGATAACAATGTGATGGGCGTTGCTATGGGCACAAGCGAAGCAGCCGGCTACGTTGACAAAGACGGAAACATTACCGGATGGCTTAATGAACTTGCATTTGTCCCTGTTGACTTTAATAAGAATGCAATGGTTGATGAATGGAGTGGTGATTACGGCTGTGGTGTTAAGTACTTCTCACAGGATGCTGTAATCAAGCTTGCTCCCAAAGCAGGAATTAAACTTGATGAAAGTCTGTCACCCGCCGAAAAGCTTAAGGTTGTTCAGGGACTTATGGAAGAAGATGACCCAAGAGCCGCAGATATCTATGATACAATCGGTACATATTTCGGCTACACAATCGCTTATTATTCAATGTTCTATGATATAAATCACGTTCTTATTATGGGTCGTGTTACAAGCGGTAAGGGCGGTACAATACTTCTCAACATGGCAAATGAAGTCCTTAATGCCGAATTCCCCGAGCTTGCAAAGAAGATTGAGCTCCACATTCCTGATGAAAAAGCAAGAAGAGTGGGTCAGTCTGTTGCTGCGGCTAGCCTTCCCAAGATTGGTTAATAAAAAAGCATAAACACAAAAAAACTCCTTTTAAAGAGGAGTTTTTTGTGTTTAGATATATATTCGGATGGTGAAATACCAAAGTGCTGCTTAAACATCTTTGAAAAACTATATATGTCGGGGTAACCAACTGAAGATGCCGCAACGGTAATGCTTTTTTTCTTGTCTATTCTCTTTTATTTCTTATCTGGAAACGACAATTTTTTAGTGAAGAGTGAAGAGAGAAAAATGAAAAGATAAGAGCACAAAAAGAAACGACAACCTTCGATGCGAAAATTGTCGTATCTTTTTGGTGCCGGTGATCGGGGTCGAACCGATACGGTATCACTACCACAGGATTTTGAGTCCAGCGCGTCTGCCAATTCCACCACACCGGCATTTTTCAATGCAGATGATATTATATCACAAGTTCTTTTATAATGCAAGGGTTTTTTGAAAATTTTTAAAATTATCTTGAATATTTATTTTTGCTGTGCTATAATATAAAAAAAGAATAATTAATTGTTTCAAGCTCCTGATTTCTGAACAATTTGGATTTCGGGCTAAGATGGAATCGTGTGAAATTCACGAACGGTGCCGCCACCGTGAGCAAGGAGTATCTGTTTTGTTGTAAGAATTTACAGCCACTGATTTTTGGGAAGGCAGAAGCAGAATATGTTGATATGCAAGCCGGGAGACATACTTGAGGCAATAAATACTGCTACGGTACATAGCGTGTATTTAAAATCTAAGGAATATTTTTGCCCAATTCCTTTTATTTAATTACAGAAAATCGGCTGTAACACTTAAATTTTAGTGTTGCAGCCTTTTTATTACCGTAAATTCTTTTTTAGTATTCAGCAAGGAAGTGATAAGTTAAAATTTTGCGGTAAAATAATGAATAAACATATGAAAGGAAAGCTGAAAATGAAAAAAATATTAAGTTTATTTTTTGCAATTATTATGATTCTGGGGTTGTTTCAATCAGTTCAGGCAACCGAAAATTCTGTAGATTCTATTACGGTATATTTGTCAATAAGCGAAAACGGAGAATTTGTTACATCTCCCGTTACAAACGAAAAGATGGCTAATATTCCTGTCGAAATTTCGTATTTTGATTTGGCAAACTATGGGTTGGATGCTTATTACAGATACGAGGCAGATACCTTTGAAAACGGCGGTGCATATATTAATACAACAATTGTAGAAAAACCAACTCTTATGCATTTATTTATTAAATCAATAGAGGATTATTATATTGCTGAAAACTACAATAGCAATGACCATAGTGGTATTTTGAAGTTTACAGGTGCTGCTACAAGTGCTTACGCTGAAAAATTCTGGGCGCATAATTCAAGTTTTACATATTTGATAGATAACAAAATGCCCGAAATGAGCGCAGGATGGGGTGCATCATGTGACTATATTTTGCTTGAAGACGGGATGGATATAGAAATATGTATGTTTTCGACATATGACTGGGCATACAGCGGCACTGTTGCGACATTTTCTGACAAGGAAATAGAATCATATTCAGGCGGAACGGTTAAATTTGACGTTAAGGGTGACCCTATATTTTATGGAGGATGCGAACAGATAAACCTTGGAAGTGACAAGATATTTGTTGTAAAAAGTTCACAAATCGACTGGGTTAATGATGATACGACAGAATATATTTTTGATACAGATGAAGAAGGAATATTCAATGTAAGATTTGACAACACAGGCGTGTTTTATGTTTCTGCAATTGACATAAATGTGGGGACGGAATCATCAACAATTGCACCTGCTGTTTGTAAAGTGACAGTAATTGACCCCAAGCCTTTGCCTGATTATACAGGAGAGTGGACATCATTCCGCGGAAATGAAAATAATATGGCTGTCGGAGACTGGAAAACTCCCCAAAGAGAAAGTCAGGTAAGACTCAAATGGGCAGAATCTTTTACCGATAGCTGGATGGATGCAACAACACCGCCAATAATTGTAAACGGAAATCTTTATTTTGCAAAAAATGATAAAATAATATGTGTAAGCACAAGTGACGGCACCATCATTGCTGAAAGTGAGCCGCTTGTTGGAAATATTGGGTATGGTACCACGTCAATTACTTATGGCGGAGGAATGTTTTTTATTCCTTTAGGCAACGGAAGAATTCAGGCACTTCGTGCAGATACTCTTGAAAGTGTATGGGTAAGTGAAGCTGTCGGAGGTCAGACAATTAATCCTATAACATATAAAAACGGAAAGATTTACTGCGGAACATTTGTTGAAGAAACAGCCGACGGAACATATTTTTGCATATCTGTTGAAGATAATGACACAAATCAAAAAACAGAAGAAAAAGAATGCTTGTGGAAGGTTGTACATACAGGAGGCTTTTATTGGGCAGGTGCATATGCAACCGAAAATTATGTTGTTTTTGGAAGCGATGATGGCATTTCAGAAGGTGAAGTAGGAACATCTGTATTATACAGTGTAAATCCCGATGCCGGCAATATTATTGATACAATTGATGGGTTAGCAGGTGATATACGTTCAAGTATTGCTTATGATGGAGATACAGACAATATCTATTTTACAACCAAAGGCGGAACATTGTGCAAAGTGAAAATTAATGAGGATGGTACGTTTGATGATGCGACATTTGAACAACTTGACCTGGGCGGACCAAGCACAGCTACACCTCTTGTTCTTGATGGGTTAGCGTATATCGGTGTATCTGAAAACGGCGAAAATAAATACAAAATTATTGATGCTGCTGTTACTCCAATGAAAGTTGTGGGGGAATGCGAAATTCCGGGGTATGTTCAGTCAAGTGCCTTACTTACATCAGCATATAACGAAGGAAAGGGGCTTATGTATGTTTATATAACATATAACTATCCCCCAGGTGGAATATATGTACTTACCTGTCGCAAGACAAATAAGACAGACAGCGATGGCGCAGCAATAATAGATTTTACAGCAAATGATTTGTATGTTCCATCAGAAAGTATGGCGCAGTATTGCGTATGCAGTCCTATTTGCGACAGCGACGGAACAATTTATTATAAAAATGATTCCGGCTATCTTATGGCGCTTGAACGATATACGCACAGGCCATCCGTATCTGTTGGAGGTGGCGGAGGTTCTGCACCTGTTAAAAACGAAGAGGTTGAGGAAGAAAATATAGATGAAATAAAAGATATCCCTGAAGAAAAAACAAAAGAGGAAGAACCTGAAACTCCAATTATAAATATTACCTTTAATGATGTTGAAAATCACTGGGCTAAAAATTATATCAGCACTCTTGTCGAGAAAAACATTATAAAAGGAAAATCAGAAACACTTTTTGCGCCTGATGATAACATCACACGGGCAGAATTTATAACTATTTTATACAGACTCAGTGGTGATACCTCGATAAATACAATAAGCTTTGATGATGTAGCGGTAAAAGATTGGCATTATGATGCAATTGCCTGGGCGGTTAAAAATGGTATTGCAATGGGCATATCTGACACAAGTTTTTTACCTGATGAAAACATAACCCGTGAACAAGCCGTTGTATTTATTGCAAGATATCTTGAATATAAGCAGGCTTTATTCGAGGAACTACTTAGTGAAGAATTTGCTGATGAAGATATTATATCTCAATGGGCAAAGCAAGCAGTCAAAAACGTTAAAAATCTTGGTATTATCTCAGGGAAGGAAGATAATATGTTTGCCCCAATGGATAATACAACACGTGGTGAAACCGCAAAAATCATTGTAAATCTTATGAATGTGATTGATAAATATGAAAAATAAACTGACAACCATTCTCGTATTAATAGCAATATTATGTGTGTTTTGCACAGCAGGCTGTCAAAGCGTTGAAAGTGATACGGCTGATTCAATAATTATCAAAGAAACGGATATAGACTTATCAGTAAAAGAAAACGAAGTGACATCTGTTGAAACGTGCGTTGAACCATCAAAAGATGTACAACAGGAAACCAAAAACCAAGAACAACCTGAAAACACTACAGAACAACCAATAAATGAACATAAAAAAGAAGAAAAATCAGAGGGATCTGAAACTACGCAAAACATCTGCACGCTTTCTGTTCAATGCAAAATTATCCTTTCAAATATGGATAAACTCAAACAGGAAAAACGAAATTGTGTACCTGAGGATGGAGTAATATTAGCTGAAAAAACAGTGGAATTTAACTCGGGTGAAACTGTATTTGATGTCTTACTCAGAGAGATGCAGCAAAATAAAATACATATGGAATTTACCGAAACTCCTTTATATAAATCTATGTATATTAAGGGTATAAACAATCTGTATGAATTTGATTGCGGAGAGCTTTCGGGATGGACCTACACGGTAAACGGAGAAACACTAGGCGTGGGATGCTCACAATGTGTACTTAATCCGGGTGATGTAGTGGAGTGGATATACACTTGTAATTTAGGCAGAGATATTGAATAAATCTCAAAATAATATCATCAAATATCACAAAGTGTGCTTGCAGATTATAGTACAAGCACACTTTGTTGTTTTGTTGACAAAATATAAAGGTTGTGATAAAATAAAAACATTATATATGACTTAAAGGAGCGACATTTTATGTTCAGCAGAATTCAGCGCTGGTTCGGAAACGGCACGATGGGTATTATAGAACTTTTAATTACCGCATTATGTGTGTTCTTTGCAATTTCTATACAGTCATTTTGCCGTTGCTATGCAGCTTATAAAATGGGTGATGATACAGCAAAAAATATGGGCAGGCTTAACCTAAGCCCGTCAAGTCACATTGACCCTATAGGTGCTATTTGTATGTTTTTATTTGGCTTTGGCTGGGCAAAACCTTTGCCGATTAATCCCAGAAATTTTAAAGAAGGTAAGCACAAAAAGGCAACCATTTTAGTGTCATTGGCAGGGTCTGTCGGCAATCTTGTTATTGTGTTTATTGCCCTTATGATTCTGAGAATTATGGGTTTGTTTGCGGGTAATGCAGCACATTGGTCTGAAGTTGCCGTGAAAACCTATACTCTGTTAACAATCTTACTGTCAACTATGATATCACTCAATACTGGTCTTGCGGTGTTTCATCTTTTACCCATTCCACCCCTTGACGGATGGACTGTTCTTACAATGTTTTTGCCCGCAAAAATTCGTTTTAAGCTTCTGCCGCTTGAAAGATATAGTTTTATCATATTGATAATTCTTATATACACACCAATTTTCAATGGCATATTCACATATGTGGCAAATCTTATTTTGATGGGTTTTAACTGGATAATCAGTTTAATACCATTTCTCTAATTACAAAAGAACAGGAATTTAACTTATGGAACAGCTTTCGTTTAAGCTTGATGCATTTGAAGGACCTCTTGACCTCCTTCTTATGCTTATAAAAAAGAATAAAGTAAGTATCTATGATATACCAATAGCCACAATTCTTGACCAATACTTAGAAGTTATGCAAAGTATGAAGGAAATGGATTTGGAGGTTTCAAGTGAATTTCTTGTGCTGGCGGCTACCCTTCTTCAGATAAAATCAAAAATGCTATTACCCAAAGAGGATGACGAAGAAGAGGAAGACCCAAGAACTGAGCTTGTAAGGCGTCTTCTTGAATATCAGCAGATTAAGGAAAGTATTGAGTTTTTCCGCAACCATGAAAATTCTGATTATGGTATTTTCTTTAAACTTCCTGATGTAATAGAAAGACCAAAAGCTGAAATGAACTATTCAAAAATGACCCTTGAAAACTTGATGGAAGCTTACAAAATATCACGTGTAAAGCTTGAACGCAAACTTCCGCCGCCAAAGAGGTCGTTTTCAGGAATAGTAGGTCACGAAAAGGTGTCAATTAAGGACAAGGTTCGAAAAATCTGGAACGGTCTTATTTCAAAAGGCAAAATATTGTTTAAGGATATTTTTAAGGGAATTAAATCTAAACCCGAGGCAGTTGCTTCATTCCTTGCTGTGCTCGAAATGATAAAGCTTAACAAAATATTTGTTGAGGATACCGATATAATCGGCGAATATTCGGTTACAAAAATCAGCGATGATGACAACTTTAATTTTGAAGAAATAGAAGATTAGTGCATTTATTGGGGGAAATATGGAATTAAAACAAGCAGAAGCAATAATAGAGGGCGTACTTTTTGCTGCAGGTGATGCGGTCGATGTTGAAAAGCTTTCGGATATACTGGATATTGACATAAAAAGCACAAGAGCTATACTTACAGCCTTGTCAGACAAATATGACCGCGAAATGCGTGGTATACAGATAATACGCCTTGAGGATTCATACCAGATGTGCACAAGACGCGATTATCAGGAATACATATCTAAACTTGTTGAACCAAGACGCAGTCAAAGTCTTTCTAATGCTGCAATGGAGGTTCTTGCGATTGTTGCATACAAGCAACCGGTAACACGTGCGGTTATTGAACAAATCAGAGGTGTTTCGTGTGATACACTGGTAAATAAATTGCTTGAAAAGAACTTTATCGAAGAGGTTGGAAGACTTGATACACCCGGAAGACCTATGCTTTTTGGAACAACTGAAGAATTTTTAAGGTGTTTTGGTATCGAAAGCCTTGCTGAACTGCCTGAGTTTGAAGAAGAAAATCCGGAAGATTTTGCAGCTGCACAAGGTATTGAAAATGCAGAATCCGGTGAAACTGAAAATACAGACGCAGAGACGGAAATTTCTGCAGAAGAATAGACATAGTCGGTGATAAAATGTTTTGGCTTGGAATTACAGCATTGCTGATAGCTGCAGTTTTGTGGCTGTTGCTTTATCCCAAATTGAATATTATCATTGAATACCGTGGCGGAAAAGTTAAAATGATATTCAAAAGCCTGCTTTTTAAATTTACTCTTGATAACGAAAAGCTAAAGAATTTTGGCGGTAAAAAAACAAACAACAAAGCTCAAAGCGATAGTTCTGTTAATAGTTTTTTTGCAAAAATTGAAAAGTTTAAGGCACAGTATCAAGAAGTAAAAGAAGTTGTTAATGCGGTATTTGATTATGCAGGTAGCCGTGCAGAGGTTAGCGATATATTTATACGATGCAGCTTTGGTACGGGTGATGCGGCACAGACCGGCATTGCATATGGTGCAATATGGGCACTAATCAGCAATATATATGCATATCTGTGCCGATATATCAGAATTGAGTTTCCGCAAGTAGAGCTTGCACCCAGCTTTAATGAAAAAACTTTTGAAATTGAAGCAGAAGGAATAATAAAAATGCGTACGGCACATATTATTCTTGCAGGATTGAGAGTATTAAGACTATATACAAAACATAAAAAAGAAAAAGGAGA
>JAZRJT010000108.1:0-2190 GCA_045645905.1 Clostridia bacterium | reverse complement strand
ATGATTTCCTGTAATGACGGATTCAGACCTGTCAGTTTTTACATAGAAGTTATAAATGAAGGAGAATATGTAAATGAAAAATAAAGGTAACATAATATTATCTGTTATCGGAGTAGTTTTAAGCATCGCTTTGCTTGTTGTAAGCACAATTCTTGCAGAAGAAAAAATTATAAATACTGCGACTGCAGTTGTTCTTATAGCGGTTTCGGTGGTTTTGGTTTGGATTGCGATTTCCTACGCCGCAAAGGTTGATTACGAAACAGGCGTTTATAAATGCAGAAAGTGCGGACACACATTCAAACCGACCTTTAGGGCATATGTTTGGGGTGCGCATACACTAACTACAAGACATCTTAAATGCCCCGAATGTAACGAAAAATCCTGGTGTACAAGAAAGAAGATGAAGTAATATGAGCAAAATTGTTTTCTTTTGTATTCCTGCACACGGACACACGAACCCCACTTTGGGTGTTGTTAAGGAATTAGTTTCTCGCGGACATCAGGTGTGGTACTACTCATATAACATTATGCGTGAAAAAATCGAGTCGGCAGGGGCAACATTTATATCCTGTGATGATTATGATACGGAGCGGAACCTTAGTGCCAAAGACTCTACCCGTGTGGGAAAAGACTTGGCATTCTCGACAAAGATACTGGTAGACACCACATTGGCTCTTGATGACAAGGTTTGCAGGGAAATGACAGAACTTAAGCCTGATTGTATTGTGGCAGATTCCATGGCACTATGGGGAAAAGCGGTTGCACTGAAACTTGGCATTCCTTTTGTTTCTTCAACAACAACTTTTGCCTTTAATCAACACTCGGCTAAAATTATGAAACAAGGTATCGGAGATTTGTTTAAGATGCTCTTTGCAATGCCAAAAACATCTAAACAAGTCATACGGCTAAAGGATAAGGGATATCCTGTTAATAATATTCTTGATATTATTGGCAATGATGATAACACCCACACGATTGTCTATACTTCTCCCGAATTTCAACCATGTTCAGAAACTTTTTCGGAAAAGTACGCATTTGTCGGTCCTTCCATTCGTTCTGCAAACGAAGAAATAGAAAAAAAGAGGGATAAATTGATTTATATATCTATGGGAACTGTCAATAATGACATGATGCCTTTTTACAAAGCTTGTATATCTGCTTTGAGGGATACAGATTATCAGGTAATTATGTCAGTTGGCAATTTGGTGTCAATCGAGGACTTTGGAAGACTCCCTGAAAATATATCGGTTTATTCACATGTTGACCAGATTGCAGTTTTAGAAAAAGCGGATGTCTTTGTATCACACTGCGGAATGAACAGCGTCAGTGAAAGTTTATATTTTGAAGTTCCACTCGTTATGCTACCACAAACATCAGAGCAAAAAGGTGTTGCTGAGAGAGTATCTCAGCTTGGTGCAGGAATAAAATTTGATAAATCGGACGGGGCATCCGTTTTGAGAGCAATAAATAAAATATTAAGTGTTGACACCTATAAGCAAAATGCCAAGAAAATTGCTGAGGGCTTTAAGAACAGCTCAGGTGCAAAAGGTGCAGCAGACAAAATTATAAAGGTTTGCAATGATATTAAACTTTAATTTGGAGTGGAGAATTAAGCAATGAAAATTTACGATATTTCACAAGAAGTTTTCGGTTGTCAGGTGTATCCCGACGATCCACTACCTGAGAAAAAGATACTTAAATCAATGAACAAAGGTGAAGTGTATAATTTGACAGCATTTAATATGTGCGCACACAACGGCACGCATATAGATGCACCATTCCATTTTGTTAAAGACGGCAAAACTGTAGATGAGATATGTATAGAGACATTTGTGGGAATGGCTTATCTGGCAGAACATCATGGTATTGTCACCGGTGATGGTGCTATAGAAATAATTGAAAAAGCAAAAAAACAGAACATTGAAGCTGCAAAGAGAATTCTGATTAAGGGTGATGCCGAAGTATCACTTGAGGCAGCAAAGGTATTTGCATCTTCAGGTGTTTTGCTTTTAGGAAATGAATCCCAGACAATCGGTCCGCAAAATGCCCCAATGGCAGTACATCTTGTGCTTTTGAGTGCTAATGTTATATTGCTTGAGGGAATTCGTTTATCAGAAGTGCCTGAAGGTGTTTATTTTTTAAATGCTGCACCGCTGAATTTATCAGGTGCGGACGGTTCGCCATGTAGAG
>JAZRJT010000107.1:0-3738 GCA_045645905.1 Clostridia bacterium | reverse complement strand
ATTTTATCTCTTGAAGAAATGCTTAAAATTTGTGGTTTGCCGCAGTTTGACGAAAAGGGAATTATGCAGTCGGGCGTGATAGTGCGGCATCTTGTGCTGCCGGGCTGTCGTAAGGATTCAATTGAAATACTTCAGAGCCTTGCGGATAGATTTGGTACAGCAGGTTTTATTTTAAGTTTAATGAGCCAATATACCCCCAATGGTCATTTGCAAGACTATCCCGAGATAAATCGCCGCACCACCGCTTTTGAATATAATTCGATTATTGATGCGGCACTTAACCTAGGGTTTAATAATGCTTATATGCAGGAAAAATCAAGTGCAAAGGCAGAATATACACCCCCGTTTGATTTAACGGGGATATAAAAACAGATTATTTAATTTTTTTAAAATATTCAATCAGTGATGACCTTGTGTTTGGGCATTTATCCTCAATAACCGCATCAAGGAGTTGGTTCAGCGCTTCACCGATGTCGGCTCCTTTGAGGTTAAATTCTGATGCAAGGTCATTTCCATCTACTGCAAGATTGTGCAGATGGCAGCAATCATCATCACGTAAAATTGCCTGAAAAACATTTTTTGACATATCTAAAGTATAAGCATTATCCAACTCCAAAGCGTCTTTCAATTCGAAAATATCTCGCAAACTATCTGCACCGATATCCCGTATAATCCGACGAAGTGAAATTCTGTTTGGAGTTATATCACAGTGTAAATTTTTAAGCAAAGTCTGTGTCAGATGCCGTGTTTTGTTATCATATTTAAGGCGTGAAAAGAATGTTTTTGCCAATGAAGCTACATCAGTATCAAACACCTGTGCTGTACTAAAAAGGAATGCCGCAACTCTTAAGCTTAGCTTACAGGGCACACGGTTGATATGTTGAAAGACAGAAGAATCAAAGGCCTTTGACGGATAATTGCCGAAAAGCCTTTGCGATATAACCGAAAAGTATTTTTCAATTACCGCGGAGGCAGCAGAGCACAGAGTTTTGTTAAGCTCGGCAGTAATGCGTTCTGCGGCGATGCTTTCAAGTAAATGGCTGAATTCAGATAAGGCATCGGACGTTTTGCACTCTATTTCAAAGCCTAAAACTGCCGCAAATCTTAATGCACGCATTATTCGCAGGGCATCTTCCGAAAAGCGCTGTGCAGGGTCGCCAACAGCACGGATGATTTTGGATTTAAGGTCAGCTTGGCCACCATATGGGTCGATGATGCCAGTCTCGGGATGGTATGCAATGGCGTTTATGGTAAAATCACGGCGCTTTAAATCTTTAGTAATATCCTTTGAAAATGTAACCTTTTCGGGATGGCGACTGTCAGAATAGTTTCCGTCAATGCGAAAAGTGGTGATTTCAAAGGGAATTTTGTCAAGGATAACAGTTACTGTTCCGTGCTTGATTCCTGTGGGGATAACAGTGTATTGGCTAAATATCTTCTGTATCTCATCAGGCGTGGCAGAGGTTGCTATATCCCAGTCGCAAGGTATTTTATTCATAAGAATATCACGTACACAACCGCCAACCATATATGCTTCAAATCCACAATCGTTGATTTGCGATATTATTTTGTGCACCGCCTTGGGAATAATCACGGCTCGGCTCCCTCCTTCAGACTGGCTTTAATTTCGCAGATAAGGTCGGCAAAAATTTCTTCATAAAGCGAGTATGTAGGGATATATCGTGCAAGTGATTTTGCTTTGCGACTGTGTTCCTGAGTCGATTTTGGCAGAGAAATGTCGTACCTGTTGCCGCTTTTAAGTGCTTTATATGTCAGTGTTCCATTAAGCTCGCGTGCCGAATAAAGTGCGGCCTTTAACGAGAGTGCCATAATCGAGTCAACAGGGTCGTCAAAAGGATTAATATGTTCATCTTCACCCAAAAGGGCGGTTTGTACTATCTGTGAGTTGATATTGTGGTTGTTATCCCGAAGATGAAATACAATTGAATTTTGCGTTTCGGTTATATACAGCGTAAATTTTGCACCCCTGAAATTATGATTTTCGGCACTGCGAAGGCAGATGTATAAAAGATTAAGAAACATAAATTCAAATTTTGTTTTGTCAATTTGCATAGGTACAGGCCGTGAAAGCTTTGAATAGCAATCTGCCGAAATATCAATGTATCCTGCGACTGTTTTAGTAAAGGTGTGGGTAAGCTCTGAAAGAAGGTCAAACGGGTCAAAATCTTCAACTGCGTTCAGTACGCCTTGTGATTTGAAAATATATTCAAGAAGATTGCAGATTTTATTCATTTGAAAATTGCAAATGTCTGCAGCGTGCAGTTTGCGAAAGACAGCGGGCGGCATATTAAAACTATTTTTTATATCTTCAAGCGACTGGTGCGATACAGAAATCAGATTTTTAAATGTGGCAATCATTGTAAGGTCAAAGTATGTATTGTTTTGTGTCATTTCAAAAACTCCTGATGTTATATTTTAGAATACTATACCACAAGTTGGAGATTTCTTCAATAATAATCAAAAAAACGGCTAAAAAATAAATTTTTTTGACTTGAAGTTTGAGTAAACAAGAGTATAAAAGAGCAAAAAAGAGAAAAACGGACTTTGATAATAGGTAAATTAATTTATTTCAAAAAAGGGGTTGACAAAATAAAAAATTGGTATTATAATGGGATATGCTGCGTGAGAATTGTGCGCAGACAAATAATAATTCAGACAGACTGTGGGCAAATGCACACAGCGGTGAATGTGTTCATTTGCTCATAGTCTGAAGGAAATTTAGGAGGAAATGAAAATGTCAACTTATATGGCAAAAGCTAATGAGCTTGAAAAGAAGTGGTACATTATCGACGCTGCAGGCAAGCCCCTCGGCCGTGTTGCTGCAACAGCTGCTGCAATTCTCAGAGGTAAGCATCGTCCTGAGTTTACTCCCAACGTAAACTGCGGCGAATATGTTATCGTTATCAACGCTAAAGACGCTGTTCTTACAGGTAAGAAGCTTGATCAGAAGAAGTATTACAGACACACAGGTTATATCGGCCACCTCAAGGAAGAATCATACAAAGATATGATGGCAAACAACCCCGTAAAGGCTATGGAGCTTGCTATCTCAGGTATGGTTCCCCACACAACATTGGGCAGACAGGCACTTAAGATGCTCAAGGTTTACGCTGATGCAAATCACAATCACGCTGCTCAGTCACCGGTTGAGTGGACAGGCGAGATTAAATAATAGAGGAGGTAGATATCAATGGCAAATGCAGTTCAGTATTACGGAACAGGTAGAAGAAAAGAATCTGTTGCCAGAGTAAGATTGGTTCCCGGCAACGGTACAATTACAATAAACAAAAGAGATATTGATGATTATTTCGGTCTCGAAACACTTAAGACAATCCTTCGTCAGCCCCTGGTTCTTACAGGTACAATCGGCAAGTTCGATGTTCTTGTAAATGTTAAGGGCGGCGGTTTCACAGGTCAGGCTGGTGCTATCCGTCACGGTATCGCTCGTGCTCTCCTTGAAGTAGACGCAGAAGCATTCCGCGCAACTCTCAAGGCTGCAGGTTACCTCACTCGTGACCCCAGAATGAAGGAAAGAAAGAAGTACGGACTCAAGGCAGCACGTCGTGCTCCTCAGTTCTCAAAGAGATAATTATTATCTACTACAAATCCCAGAAACAAGCCGTTTCTGGGATTTTCTTTATTTCTCTACACAAAAAACATATTTTTTGCAAGCATATATTTCAAAGAAAAATATGGACAAAAAAGAAAAAGTATGAT
>JAZRJT010000106.1:0-14149 GCA_045645905.1 Clostridia bacterium | reverse complement strand
TGGAAATCAAAACAAGGTTCAAAATCATATAGTGATTGGGATAATTAAGAAAAAGCATCTATATTTAGATAGATGCTTTTATTATTTAGTAATAGGGGAGATTTCCCTACGGGACAGTTGTAACATCAGTTTACACTACGGAACAAGTCCTTGTGTTCACTGTGTTACTGCCACTCCTGCGTCCTCGCTTTCTCATCCCCCGGATGCGCTTGGACTCGGAGCTCCCTTGCCGGTTCCCGTCACGGTCGTTCAAATCCACATTCGCAATAAAAAAAGCATCCAAAAGGATGCTTCTTTTATTGGCGGAGAAGGGGAGATTTGAACTCCCGCGCCGGTTACCCGACCTACACCCTTAGCAGGGGCGCCTCTTCGGCCTCTTGAGTACTTCTCCGAATATAACTATATTTAGATAAAAAAATGGCGGAGAGGCAGAGATTCGAACTCTGGGTGCTTTCGCATCACTAGTTTTCAAGACTAGCTCCTTAAACCACTCGGACACCTCTCCGTTTATTATGTCACACATCTAAGCGACTTTGATATTATAGCACGCTTTTATTAGTTTGTCAATAGTAAAATTGAAATAATTTTTCTAAAATTTTTTTACAAGAAATTTACAAAAGAAAAGTATATAAACCTTGACACAAAGGTGTTATTGTGGTATCATTAAAAATAATAATGAGATGTTATCTCTGTCGTTGTGAACACGGCAAAAAATAAGGAGGATGCGTAGAATGAAAAAAAATTTAATGGCAGTAGTTCTTGTCGTTGTGATGCTGCTTAGTTGTGTTGCCACTGTAGGAGCTGCACCACAGTCATTAACTAACTATCTGGAAGTTTGTGAGTACTATAACAGAGCAATTAATGTTCCTGTTGATATCGAGGGAAAATTGCCAACAGGTACATATAGTGATTCAATAACAGGTGTTGTGGGTGATGGTGCTGTTTTCCGTGCAGTACTTGATATGACAGATGTTAAGCACGTTGCTGATAAAATTATAAGAGAAGGTGAAATTGCACTTTCTGCAGAAGATTTTATTAAATTAAAGGCTATGCCTGTGACAGGTAGCTTTACAATTACTGCAACATGGACAGGTGTTTCTGCACCTTCTGATATTGATGCAGGAAATCTTCTTGGTTTTAAATTTGATGGCGGAACAACTTCTATATTTGAAGAAGGAACTTCAAGAAATCTTTCATCTTCTAAGAAATCTGTAGAGTCCACTATTAAAGTTAAAAATGGTGTGACTGTTAATGATTTGACAACATTGCCTAGTGAAATCATTCTTGAAATTGATGGATTCAAAATTGTTGCAAACGGACAGATGAATGGTACAATTGCTGGTACTACAACAATCGGAAAAGGCGATACAGGGTATTCGCAGGATGTAATTATCAATTACGCATTTACTGATCCTATTGCACCTGTTTCGATTAATGTATCAGCTTTACCTAACGGTGGTGGTTCAACTTCTGGTGCAGCCGCAAAAAATTATACTGTAAATTATGAAGTTAATGGTGGAACTACATTAAATACTGAATCATATAAAGAAGGAAGCGTTATTCATCTTAATAAAACACCTGAAAAAGAAGGTTTCATATTTGATGGTTGGTATGCAGATGCTGCTCTTACACAGAGGATAACATCTGTTACATTGGATAGCAATGTTACAGTTTATGCTGCATGGAAAGAAGCTGTTGCTGAAGACGACAAGCCTGTTGTGGTACATCCTGTTCCGGAAAAACTGGACGGTGGAGACCACTTCGCATACATTTCAGGCTATCCGGACGGAACTATCAGGCCTGAAAGCAACATTACTCGTGCTGAAGTTGCTACTATCTTCTTTAGATTGCTCAAGGAAGATGTAAGAAAACAGAACCTTGCTACAGACAATGTATTTGACGATGTAAATACAGGTGATTGGTTTAATACAGCTATTTCAACAATGGCAAAACTTGGTGTTGTAAACGGACGTACTGCTAAGACTTTTGCTCCTGATGAATATATTACACGTGCTGAATTCACAACTATCTGTGCAAGATTTGATGATTCAGACTTGGCCGGAGAGAACAAGTTTACTGATGTTGCTGGTCATTGGGCAGAGAAATACATAGTTGAAGCAGTTGCTTATAACTGGATTAATGGGTATGAAGACAACACATTCCGTCCTGAACAGAATATTACACGTGCAGAAACAGCAACTTTGATTAACAGAGTATTGAACCGTGTACCTGAGAGTGCAGATGCATTGCTTGACACTATGAAGGTATGGCCTGACAACAATAAAACAGCTTGGTACTATGTAGCTATTCAGGAAGCATCAAACAGTCACACCTTTGAACATGTGAATGCTGCTGCTGAAAAGTGGCTTGAACTTGCTACAAACAGAGATTGGACAGTATACGAAAAATAATCTATTAAGTTTATTAAAGAGCCTCTCGGTTTGAGGGGCTCTTTATGTAAGTAAAAAATTAATAAAGGAGACAATAGTAATGATTTACGATTTGATTTCAAACAAAGATCTATACGTTAATCTGGGTGAAAAGTTTAAAAAAGCTTTTGACTTCATTGTTAAAGGAACAGAGGAAAATATTGCCGTTGGTAAGTATGAAATTGATGGTGATGAGGTTTATGCCAGCGTAAGTGAATATGAGACAAAGACTGAAGGAAATTATGAGGGACATAAGAAGTATATTGATCTTCAGTATATACTTTCAGGTCACGAAGAAATCTATTGGAAAAATATTAATGATTGTACTTTAATCAAGGATCATACTCCCGAAAAAGATGTAATGGTTCTCTCAGCAGAAGATCCCGTAGTACTTGATATGCCTACAGGTGCATTTGCAATTTTTTATCCTACAGATGCACACGCTCCAAACAGAGCATACAAAGAAGTTTCTCATGTTAAGAAAATTGTTGTGAAGATTAAGGTCGATTAATTCAACAAGGAACAAAGCGGCTACGCCGCTTGCCGCAGGTGGCGGTCGAAGCGATAACGCTTTGTTTGCTCATATGCATTTCGGCAAAGCCGAAAATCTTGCATGGGCATCAAATTTGTGTTTTTATATAATAGAAAATTATGCAATTATTATATAAAAAAAGAGCTGTTGTCAAACAGCTCTTTTTTGCTATTAAAAATTAAATTTATTCACCTTTTGCCTCGCAATATGCACAGCGATATTCCTTTGTTGAATTGTCTGTAAGGTTGAATATGTTAGGCAGTTCTTGCTCGGTTGTGGTGATACATCGAGGATTTTTGCAAAAGATAACATTGGTCAATTTTTCAGGCAAGGTCATCTTTTTCTTTTCTACAAGTTTTTCGCCTTGTATAACATCAACAGTTGCATCGGGAGCCACGTATCCAAGAATGTCCATATCAAGTTCAATCAAAGAATCAATCTTGATGATGTCTTTTTTGCCCATTTTAGAGCTGTTTGCATTTTTTATAATAGCTACCGAACAATCAAGTGTATCAAGGTGGAGGAGGTTATATATCTCCATTCCCTTTCCTGCTTCAATATGGTCAATTACATATCCGTTTTTAATTGAGTCAATATTCATTATTCTACCTCCAATAGCTTAAGGATTAAAGCCATTCTCATATATTTGCCGTTGAGAACTTGCTTAAAATAGCAGGCTCTGGGGTCGTCGTCAACCTTGACACTGATTTCGTTTACTCGTGGCAGAGGATGCATAATGCAAAGGTCTGATTTGGCGGCAGTAAGCTTTTCGGGAGTAAGAATATAGCTGTCTTTAAGACGGAGATAATCTTCTTCGTTGAAAAATCTCTCTTTCTGAACGCGTGTCATATAAAGAATGTCAAGCTGTGGCATATATTCAAGCAAATCGGTTGTCTGCATAAATTCGCAACCTGATTTTTTGATGATGTTCTTTACATAACTGGGGAGTTTTAACTCTTCGGGAGAGATAAGAATAAACTTTATTCCGGTATATCTGGTCATTGCAGAAATTAAAGAATGTACCGTTCTGCCGAATTTAAGGTCACCGCAAAAACCAATAACGAGATTGTCAAAACGCCCTTTTTCTTTGTGTATCGTAAGAAGGTCGGCAAGGGTTTGTGTTGGATGATTGTGTCCGCCGTCACCGGCATTAATTACCGGAATTGATGCATTTATTGCGGCAACTAAAGGAGCACCCTCTTTGTGATGACGCATTGCTATAATATCCGCATAACACGAGATAACCTTAGCGGTATCGGCAACGCTTTCGCCTTTGGAAGCTGAGCTTGAGCCGGCATCTGCCATTGATAGAACATGACCACCAAGCTCATACATAGCAGCTTCAAAGCTGAGGCGGGTTCTGGTAGAAGGTTCAAAGAACAGTGTAGCAAGTTTTTTTCTGTCACACTTGTGAGCATATTTATCGGGATTTGCGATAATATCCTCAGCAACGCTAACTAGTTGATTAACCTCTTCTTTGGAAAGGTCTTTTATATCAATAATACTTCTCATAAAAGTCAGTCCTTTAACTATATTTTAATATTATGCATTTATCCAGCTTTCGTCTGAGGGATTGTTGCGGAAGGAAATAAGTCTTTGAATATCTTCGGGCTTAATATAGCCTTCTTTTGCCGCAACTTCAGCAATTACATCAAAGTTGGTGAGGCTGATATTTCTTACATCAGCTGCTGCAAGTCTATCAAGACCCTTTTGCATACCATAGGTAAAGATTGAAACGATACCAAGAACTTCGGCTCCTGCTTCGCGAAGAATATTTACAACTTCAATAACGCTGCCGCCTGTTGATATAAGGTCTTCAACAACAACAACCTTTTGACCTTTTTCGAGTCTTCCCTCAATCTGATTCTGTCTGCCGTGGTCCTTTGCACCGCTGCGAACATAACCCATAGGAAGACCGAGGAGGTGTGCAGTAATTGCCGCGTGTGCAATACCTGCTGTTGATGTTCCCATAAGCACTTCAGCCTCGGGGTAGTTTTCCTTAATAAGTGTTGCAAGCCCGTTTTCAACATCGCTGCGAACGTCAATGTCACTGAGAGTTAAACGGTTGTCGCAATATACAGGGCTTTTAATTCCGCTTGCCCATGTGAAGGGTTCTTCGGGACGGAAGAATACGGCTTTAATCTTTAATAAATCTTTTGCAATTAATTCTTTCATTTTATTTATCTCCTTTTAAAAATTATCCTACAAATTCATCAACACATCTTTTGTATGCCGCCACGGGGTCGTCGGCTGCAGTAATGGGTCTGCCCACAACTATGTAGTCGGAGCCGATAGCCTTTGCGTCAGCAGGGGTCATAACACGAACCTGGTCGCCCTTATCACCGTCGGCAAAGCGAACACCGGGGGTAACTGTGACAAAATTCTTGCCGCAGGTATTGTGAACCTTTTCGGCCTCTAATGGGGAGCATACAACGCCGTCAAGCCCTGCTTTTTTTGCGTTGCTTGCGTAGTGCATAACAACCTTGTCGATAGGCTCGTTGATAAGAAGGTCTTCCTTCATTTTTTCCTCACTTGTTGAGGTCAGCTGGGTAACTGCAATAAGAATAGGACGTGTACCGTCGGGGCGGGTAAGACCTTCGATTGCAGCTTCCATCATTGCAACAGTACCTGATGCGTGAAGATTTGTCATATCAACGTCCAGGCGGCTGAGTACAGACATAGATTTTTTTACTGTGTTTGGAATGTCGTGAAGCTTAAGATCAAGGAATATCTTGTGGCCGCGATTCTTTATTTCACGTACAATTTCAGGACCTTCAGCATAAAATAGCTCCATACCTATTTTAACAAAGGGTTTTACATCTGTAAACTTATCTAAAAAATCAAAAACTTCTTTCTTTCCTGCAAAGTCGCAGGCAACAATAACGTCTTTTCCCATTAGTGGGCACCTCCTATAATATCACTTAAATTTGTAATCCTATATTTTTCCATAACAGACGGAAGTTTTTCTATAATTTCCTTGCAGGCAAAGGGATTAACCAAGTTTGCAGCACCAATCTGAACGGCTGTTGCACCTGCAAGCATCATTTCAATTACGTCCTCGGCAGAAGAAACACCGCCCATACCAATAATAGGGATGTTAACCGCGTCAAATACCTGATATACCATACGGACAGCAACAGGGAAAATTGCAGGCCCTGAAAATCCGCCCATTTTGTTTGCTATAACACATTTTTTTGTTTTAAGGTCAATTCTCATACCAAGCAGAGTGTTGATAAGGCTGATACCGTCAGCTCCGGCTTCTTCACAAGCCTTTGCAATGGATACAATGTCTGTTACATTGGGTGACAGCTTTATAATAACCGGCTTTTTTGAAACTGCTTTAACGGCTTTTGTGACCATAGCTGCAGCCTCGGGAGATGTACCGAAGCTCATACCGCCGCCGTGAACATTAGGACAGGAGATGTTCACCTCAAACCATCCAATTTGTTCTTCGTTGCTGAGCTTTTCGCAGGTGTAAACATAGTCATCAACAGAAAATCCGCTGATGTTTGCCATAACGGGTTTGGAAAAGACCTCTTTAAGCTTGGGAAGCTCATTTTCGATAACGGCATCAACACCTGGATTCTGCAGACCTACCGAATTTATCATACCCATCCTGCATTCTGCAATTCTTGGCGTTGGGTTACCGAAACGGGGGTCTTTGGTTGTTCCTTTAAAAGAGAATGTTCCAAGACAGTTTATGTCATAAATTTCAGCAAATTCATAGCCAAAACCAAATGTCCCACTGGCAGGAATTATAGGGTTATCAAGGGTAATTCCGTTTAACGTTACTTTTGTGTTTACCATATGATTTCCTCCCTTTCAAGAACGGGACCATCCTTACAGATGCGTTTGTTGCCGTATTTTGTCTTGCACGAACAACCCATACAAGCACCAAAACCACAACCCATACGTTCTTCAAAGCTGTACTGACCTGAGCCTGTTGCAATTGCTTCGATTGCCTTGAACATAGGCATAGGACCGCATGTGAAGAAATAGGAGTAGTCAATATCCTTCATAGCATCAGTAACAAATCCGCGAATTCCATAGCTACCGTCGGCAGTTGTAACAAAGACTTCTGCACCTAAAGCTTTGAATTCTTCCTCAAAGAATACATCATCACGACTGTTAAATCCTAAAATTACAGTTGGCTTTTTGCCTTGTTTTATTAATTCTTTACACAAGTTATACATTGGCGGAACTCCAACACCACCGCCGATAAGAAGTGGTGTATCTCCGCTTTTTTCTGGATTAAAGCCGTTGCCTAAGCCTACCAAAAGGTCAAGCTTTACACCGGGTTTATATTTACTCATAATTTCGGTACCTTCGCCTACGATTTTATAAATAAGTGTAAGTGAATTATCCGAATAGTCACATACCGAAATTGGTCTTCTGAGATACAGACCGTCAATCTGTATGTTTACAAATTGACCGGGAGCAGTCAAAGCACTTGTATCTCCGCAAAGCTTCATCAGCATGATATCTTTTGCAATTTTTTCATTGCGTTCAATTGTAAAAATTTCCTGTTTCACAGCAAAAATTTCTCCTTATGCATCAATTGTTGAGATTGTAAGAGTGTTTTCTTCAAGAACGTCAAGCAGTACCGAAACCGTATCAAGAGATGTAAAGATATTTACGTTATTTTCGGTTGCACACATACGGATTTCGTGACCGTCATTGATGTTTGAGCCTGATCCTGAAACATCGCTTGTGTTGATGATATAGGCGATATGACCCTGACGGATTGCAGATGGAATTTCGTCGTTATCTTCGCTTATCTTCTTCAGCATATGAGTGCGGATGCCGTTTTTCTTAAGGAATTCTGCAGTACCACGTGTAGCCTGAATGTTAAAGCCAAGGTTATAAAATCTGCGGATAAGTTCAAGAGCTTCGTCCTTGTCTTTGTCTGCGATAGTTGCAAGAACCGTTCCGTAATTCTGGACATTCATACCCGATGCCTGAAGAGCCTTGTAAAGTGCACGATTGAGCTTATCATCATAACCGATTGCTTCACCGGTTGATTTCATTTCAGGTGAGAGGTAGGCGTCAAGTCCACGGATTTTATTGAATGAGAATACCGGAACCTTTACATACCAACGGTTTTTCTCTTTGGGGTAAACCTCGGTGATGCCTTGTTCCTTAAGGCTCTTGCCCATAATTACCTCTGTTGCAATATCTGCAAGGCTGTATCCTGTCGCTTTGGAAAGGAAAGGAACTGTTCGGGAAGAACGGGGATTAACCTCGATGATATATACATCTTCGTTTTTGTCTACAATGAACTGGATGTTATAAAGACCAACAATTCCAATACCAAGACCAAGCTGTTTTGCATAGTCGATAATTGTTGCCTTTACCTTGTCGGAGATGCTGAAGGAGGGGTATACACTGATTGAGTCACCGCTGTGAATACCGGTACGTTCAACAAGCTCCATAATGCCCGGGACAAATACATCCTTTCCGTCGCATATAGCATCAATTTCAACCTCTTTGCCGCTGATGTATTTATCGACAAGAACAGGCTTGTCCTCATCAATTTCAACGGCAGTTTTAAGGTAATGACGGAGCTGGTCTTCGTTGCCTACAATCTGCATTGCACGTCCGCCAAGTACAAAGCTGGGACGTACCAGAACGGGATAGCCGATTTCTTTGGCTGCCGTAACGCCGTCTTCAATTTTTGTAACAGCTCTGCCCTTAGGCTGAGGAATATTGAGCTTTTTTAGGATTTTCTCAAATGCGTCACGATTTTCTGCACGGTCAATTGCTTCACAGTCTGTACCGATAATTGCAACGTTACGGTCTGTGAGAGGCTGTGCAAGATTGATAGCTGTCTGTCCGCCAAGTGATGCGATAACACCCTCGGGATTTTCGTAGTGGATGATGTTCATCACATCCTCGGGGGTAAGAGGCTCGAAATAGAGCTTGTCCGCTGTGGTGTAGTCGGTTGAAACAGTTTCGGGATTATTGTTTATGATAATTGCTTCATAGCCTGACTTTTTGATTGTGCTAACAGCATGAACGGTTGAATAGTCAAATTCAACACCCTGACCGATACGAATAGGACCTGCACCTAAAACTATAAGTTTCTTCTTGTCGGTTATAACTGAATCATTTTCACCTGTATAGCTTGAGTAGAAATAGGGGATATATGCGTTTGTATGGCATGTATCAACCATTCGGTATACAGGGAATATATCATTGTCGCATCGCAGGTTATAAACCTCGATTTCAGGAACTTCCCAGAGCTTTGCGATAAATGGGTCACTGAAACCAATTTTCTTTGCCTCTTTAAGGGTTGCAATATCGCCCTTATTGTTTGTGATTACAGTTTCAAAGTCTACAATCTTCTTGATTGTTTCAAGGAAGTAAGGGGTAATCATTGTGATTTCGTGAAGTGTATCAAGACTAACACCTTTTCTTATAAGCTGAGCAACGGCATAGATGTTGTCGTCACGGAATTCTTTAATGTATTCAAGCATATCTTCAACAGACATATTCTCGAATTTTGACATCCAGATATGATTTACACCAATTTCAAGTGAACGGATTGATTTAAGGAAACATTCTTCCAAAGTGGAACCGATACCCATAACTTCACCGGTTGCCTTCATTTGTGTGCCAAGTTTGTTGGTGGCAGATGCAAATTTATCAAAGGGGAAGCGGGGGAATTTTGCCACGATATAGTCAAGTCTTGGTTCAAATGCTGCTGTTGTGTTTGCGATGGCAATTTCATCAAGTGACATACCAACAGCAATTTTTGCAGTTACTCTTGCTATGGGATATCCGCTTGCTTTTGACGCAAGAGCAGAAGAACGTGAAACTCTGGGGTTAACCTCAATAAGATAATATTCCGAGGTTGTTGGGTGCAGGGCAAACTGAACATTACAGCCGCCTTCGATTTTAAGTTCGCGAATAATTTTAATTGCACTGTCGTTGAGCATCTTGTGGTCGTGCTCATTAAGAGTCAGAATAGGAGCGACAACAATACTGTCACCTGTGTGGATACCAACAGGGTCGATATTTTCCATACCACAGATTGTGATGGCGTTATCCTTTGAGTCGCGCATAACCTCAAACTCGATTTCTTTATATCCCTTAACACTTTTTTCAACAAGAACCTGAGAAACGGGGGAGAGCTTAAATGCATTTGTTCCAACCTCGATAAGTTCTTCTTCGTTATACGCAAAACCACCACCTGTGCCGCCAAGAGTAAAGGCAGGACGAAGAACAACCGGATAGCCTATTCTCTTTGCCGCTTCCTTTGCTTCGTCAAGAGAATAAGTTATTTCCGAGGGAATAACCGGTTCACCGATTGACTGACACAATTCCTTAAAAAGCTCACGGTCTTCGGCGCGTTCGATACTTTCGCTTTTGGTACCGAGAAGTTCAACCTGACATTCCTTCAAAACACCTTTCTTCTCAAGCTGCATAGCAAGATTAAGACCGGTTTGACCGCCGATACCGGGGACGATAGCGTCAGGGCGTTCGTGACGGATGATTTTTGCGATATATTCCAAAGTGAGAGGCTCCATATAAACCTTATCAGCAATGGTTGTATCTGTCATAATTGTTGCGGGGTTTGAATTTGCAAGAATAACTTCATAGCCTTCTTCTTTAAGTGCAAGACACGCTTGTGTTCCTGCGTAGTCAAATTCAGCAGCCTGACCTATTACGATAGGTCCTGAACCGATAATGAGAATTTTCTTGAGATCTGTTCTTTTTGCCATTTTTCCTTTTCCTCCTAATTTTTTTCGGCTTTCTGCCAAGCTATGTTGCCACCGGCAATGGTCATAAGACATTGCCCAAATACTTCGGCTCCAGCAAAGGGCGTGCTTTTGCCCATTGACAGAAAATCATTTGTATCTATTTTATAAGAACAATCAAGGTCGAAAACCGTTAAGTCTGCCAAACTGCCCTCTTTAAGCTCTCCGCCTATGCCAAAACGCTTGCAGGGGTTGTCGTGCAGTAGCTCAATCAGTTTTTCAAGAGTGATTATTTTTGTTTTTACAAGGTTTGTATAAAGTATGGGAAAAGCGGTTTCAATACCTACAATACCCATTAAACTGTCTTTTAATCCCTTGCTCTTTTCCTCAGCGGAATGAGGTGCGTGGTCGGTTGCAATCATATCAATTGTGCCATCCTTAATGCCCTCGATAAGAGAAAGTCTGTCATCCTCACTGCGAAGGGGAGGATTCATTTTAAATCGTCCGTCTTCCTGCAAATCTTTGTCTGAAAGAACAAGATAGTGAGGAGCGGTTTCGCATGTTACATCAAGACCTTCGGCTTTAGCCTTGCGGATAAGCTCGACACTTTCCTTGGTGGAAATGTGACAGACATGGTAGGCACAGCCAGTCTCACGAACGAGTTCAAGGTCGCGTTTTATCTGTCCCCATTCACTTTCCGAACAAATGCCCTTGTGTCCGTTTTCCTTTGCGTATTCGCCATCGTGAATATAACCGCCATGAAGGAGGGAGTTATCCTCACAATGGGCTGAGATTATTTTGCCGAGAGCTTTTGCCGATTTCATCGCCTGACGCATCATCTCATCGCTTTGAACACCCTTGCCGTCATCCGAAAAGCCTGCAACATAAGGAGCCATAGCATCCATATCTGAGAGATTCTCGCCAAGACTGCCGACTGTAATTGTACCAAAAGGCAAGACGTTTATTACAGCAGATTTTTTTATTGCATCAAGCTGTATATTAAGATTTTCAAGGGAGTCGGGGGCAGGCTTCAGATTCGGCATAGAACATACAGTTGTGTATCCGCCGTGTGCCGCCGCCTTTGTGCCGGTTTTAATATTTTCCTTATACAAAAAACCCGGCTCTCTAAGATGAACGTGGACATCTGTAAAACCGGGAAAAATATATTTGCCGTCAAAGGGGATAGTTTGAAAATCAAAAAAAAGAGGATTGCTTTCAAAGGTGACTGTGCCGTCAACAATGAATACATCCTTCTTTGTAAATTCATTATTCAAATAAACCATTGCATTTTTTAATATACAGTTCATCGTGGTTTCCTTTCTGACATTTTCATATATTTTATCACAAACAAGGGTCGGTGTCAACACCTAATTAAACTAAATTTAATATAAAAATTATATAGTATAAAAAAGTAAAAAATCTATTGACAAATGTCAGATGCAATGCTATAATAATTCTATTGTTTTGAAAAGCTATGACGAAGAAGGTACGAAACAGGATGCTTATGCAGAGAGCCGGTGGATGGTGTAAACCGGTAAGGTCGGTTTCAATGTACCCCTCACTTCCGAGCTGAAGGTCAGAAAGCCAATTTGGTGAGTAGATATCTTCCGTGATTGCTGCGTTAAGGCATGAGGATTGTTGGATCCCGATGAGAGGCGGAGGTTTTTCCGCAATTTGAGTGGTACCGCGAGTGTTTTGCACCCGTCTCAAAGCTTTTTTGAGATGGGTGTTTTTATGTATATATAAAGGAAGAATATGTTATGGAATTTAAAAGAATAACCCTTCTTGCCGGACATTATGGCAGCGGAAAAACAAATATTGCTGTGAATTTAGCATTTGAACTGAAAAAACAATATAATAGGGTAGCAATTGCGGATATTGATATTGTAAATCCGTATTTCCGCACTAAGGACAGTCAGCAGGAGCTTGAAGAAAATGATATTCAGCTTATTTGCAGTGAATATGCAAATTCAAATGTTGATATTCCGGCACTTCCGCAGGAAATATATTCTATCATTGATAACCAAGATATGATGGCGGTGGTGGATATAGGCGGTGATGACCGCGGAGCGTATGCTTTGGGTCGGTATTCTGCCGGAATAATTGAAGAAAATAATTATGAGATGCTGTTTGTAATAAACAAATACAGACCGCTGACACCCGATGCACAGTCTACCGTAGAAATTATGCGGGAAATTGAACAGGCTGGCAAAATCCCGTTTACAGGAATAGTAAATAATTCAAATTTAGGTAATGAAACAACAGCAGATGATGTTTTGAATTCGCTGAACTATGCAGAAGAAATTTCGCGTGTTGCAGGTTTGCCCGTTATTATGACAACGGTTATGTCCGAACTTTTTGATGCACTAGACGGCAAGATTCCCAACTTATTTGCATTAAAATTACAAAAAAAGTTAAAGGAGATGTTATAACATGGCAAAACTTACTTTCAAAACAGATAACTGCAAGGGCTGCGGACTGTGTATTGATGCATGCCCCAAGAATGTTCTTGTCCTTGCAAAAGACAAAATCAACAAAAAAGGTCACCATCCGGCAGAGGCGGCAAATCCTGATGCCTGCATCGGTTGTGCATTTTGTGCAACAATGTGTCCGGATTGCATTATTACAGTAGAAAGGTAGGTACAAAAGTTATGTCAGATAAAGTTTTGATGAAGGGCAACGAGGCTATTGCCGAAGCTGCCATTATTGCAGGATGCCGTCATTATTTTGGCTATCCTATCACACCACAGACAGAAATTGCGGCATATATGGCAAAAAGAATGCCTAAAATAGGAGGTACATTCCTTCAGGCAGAGAGTGAAATTGCTGCAATCAATATGGTATACGGAGTTGCATCAACCGGTAAAAGGGTTATGACATCATCTTCAAGCCCCGGTATTTCACTGAAAGGCGAAGGTCTTTCGTACTTAGCAGGTGCAGACCTTCCCGCACTTGTTATAAACGTACAGCGTGGTGGCCCCGGTCTTGGTGGTATTCAGCCTTCACAGTCTGACTATTTTCAGGCGACAAAGGGCGGAGCACACGGAGACTTCCGTATGATAGTTCTTGCTCCAAGCTCAGTTCAGGAAATGGCAGATATGACAGTTAAGGGCTTCGACCTTGCGGATAAATACAGAATGACAGCTATGGTTCTTGCAGACGGAACAATGGGTCAGATGATGGAGCCTGTTTCACTTGATTATGAAATTGCAGCTCCCACTCCCAAGCCATGGGCAACAACAGGCACAAAGATGGAAAGACCTCACAATATTGTAAACTCTTTGTTCCTTGTTCCTGACGAACTTGAAAAGTCTAACTTTGAGAGATTTGAAAGATATAACTACATCGAAGAAAATGAATGTATGTACGAAGAATATTTGATGGATGACGCAGAAATCTGTGTTACAGCCTTTGGTATTGCGGCACGAGTTGCAAAGAATGCAATTAATGCGGCAAGAGAAGAAGGTATAAAGGTTGGTCTTATAAGA
>JAZRJT010000105.1:0-22552 GCA_045645905.1 Clostridia bacterium | reverse complement strand
TTAAGTTCATAACAAATCCACCTTATTTTATATAATCAAATTCAACACCGTACATATGGACGGTATCGCCTTCTTTTATTCCTTTTTCTTCAAGCATATCAATTATGCCAGACTTGCGAAGAGCACGCTGAAAATACTGCAACGATTCATAATCGTCAAAGTTGGTTGAGCCAACAATCTTGCGGACATACATACCCTCAACTATATAGATACCATCTTCAACAGTTATTTCAATGCTGTCGTTGTTGCGAACCTCGTCAAGGTCAAGATAATCATAATCGTCCTCTTCGTCACGGGGAAGCTCGGCAAGCATACGGCTTGTGTAATTTATTACTTCGTCAATTCCGCGGTGTGTTGCCGCAGAAATTGCAAATACTGTATAGCCTTCGTCCTCCATCTGTGCTTTAAACTTTTCAAAGTTATCATCAAATGACGGAATATCCATTTTATTTGCAACAATAACCTGAGGCTTTTCTGCCAGTTTTTGACTATATTTTACAAGCTCGTCATTAATTATATGAACATCTTCAATGGGGTCACGGCCTTCACAGCCCGAAACATCCACAAAATGAAGTAATATTCGTGTTCGTTCAACGTGTCGCAAAAACGCGTGTCCAAGGCCAACACCCTGATGTGCGCCCTCAATAATACCCGGAATATCCGCCATAACAAAGCTGTTGCCCTCGCCCACACGTACAACACCAAGGTTAGGGATAAGGGTTGTAAAGTGATAATTTGCAATCTTTGGTTTTGCCTCGCTGACAATTGACAAAAATGTTGATTTGCCCACATTAGGGAAGCCCAGAAGACCCACATCGGCAATGAGTTTAAGTTCAAGCGTAATTTCACGCTCGTCACCGGGGAGACCTGCTTTTGCAAATTTAGGGGTTTGACGGGTTGCGGTTGCAAAATGAGAATTACCCCAACCGCCGTTTCCGCCTTTGGCAATAATGAATTTTTCGCCGTCTTCTTTAAGGTCGCAAATAACCTTGCCCGACTCGGTATCACGTATAATTGTTCCGCAAGGAACTTTGATATAAAGGTCTTCACCGTTTTTGCCGCTGCGTTTGCCGTCACGGCCGTTGCCGCCCGCCTCTGCCGCATACTTCTTTTTATAACGGAAGTCAAGCAAAGTGCTTATATCCTTGCAGGCGATGGCTATAATGTTGCCGCCATTGCCACCATCGCCGCCGTCGGGACCGCCTGCTGCAACATATTTTTCACGGTGGAAGGTAACGGCTCCGTCGCCGCCCTTTCCTGCCTGAATAAATATTTTGGATGTATCTATAAACATAAATCATCATCCTTTCAAAAATTTCCTGTTTATTTAATCATCGGAAATATTATTTTCTACATAAAATAGTATAGCTAAATTTAAGGCGGTTAACCCTGAGATTAACCGCCCTAATGTTTTGTTTATCAGCAATTACTGAACGATTTTGTAAACAGAAACCTGTTTCTTGTCCTTACCCTTACGTTCGAACTTAACCTGACCGTTTACCAATGCAAACAAAGTATCATCACTGCCCTTGCCTACGTTGATTCCGGGGTAAATTTTTGTTCCGCGCTGTCAAACGAGGATGTTGCCTCCCAGAACGTGCTGACCGTCACCCTTCTTGGCGCCAAGTCGTTTGGACTCAGAATCTCTGCCGTTTTTAGTACTGCCGACACCTTTCTTATGAGCCATTGTGTTCACCTCTCTTAAAAAATATCAATATAAAGTAGTTAATTAGCCGTTAATCTTATTGATTTCAAGCTTTGTATAAGGCTGTCTGTGACCCTGCTTTTTGTGATAACCCTTTTTGGGCTTGTACTTGTAAACGATAATCTTTTTATCCTTACCGTTTTTAACAGCAGAAGCTTCAACAGTTGCACCATCAACATAAGGTGCACCAACCTTAATGTCAGCACCGTCAGCAACAACTAAAACCTTGTCAATTGTAACTGTGCTGCCTGCTTCAACATCAAGCTTTTCAACAAATACAACGTCTCCTTCAGAAACCTTGTACTGCTTGCCGCCTGTTTCGATAATTGCATACATAATTCGTAATCCCTCCTATTACCCAAGACTCGCCAAATTCGGGTGTCGGTTAAATCCGAGCTTCAAAACAACAAAGCGGCTGTGCCGCTAGCCTTGCGGCGGTCGCAGCGATAACGCTTTGTTTGCCCATATGCATTTTGGCGCAGCCGAAAATTTTGCATGGGCAATTTGATTTGTTTTTTATAATAGGAAATGCGCAATTTCCTATTATACAAAACCCTTCTTGCGCGGTTACTGCAATATTGTACCACAGAATTTTGTGCTTGTCAACAAAATTTTTCAATTTCTTTTCCCGAATTATAAAAAATTTCTGTGCGGTGTATATTTATTTCGTCAA
Source organism: Clostridia bacterium (assembly GCA_045645905.1). GTDB lineage: Bacteria > Bacillota > Clostridia > Monoglobales > Monoglobaceae > SIG440. Next base: position 20,174 of record JAZRJT010000105.1, on the reverse strand, counting down.
ATTCGCTGAAATCAAGGAATTCAGCAAGCTTTGCAATTACAATATCAGGCTTGATATTGGCAGAGCCGCCTGCCGAAAATATTGCGTTCAGTTCAATTTGTTTACCTTCAGCCTTGTCAATACCACATTCAATGATAAAGTCACGCAGATTAACTTCCTTCTCGCCCTTTTTAGTCTTTTTTATAGCAGGAATGTTTTCCTGTGCAAAAAATTCTTCTACCTTTACCCTTTCAATTTGGTCAGGTGCCGTCAGATTGATTGTATATCTTGCCGACACAATATCATTTGCACGACACTCGGGACGTGATACACGAAGTATTTTTATATCAGGCGGAAGAGTTTTGTTAAGTGCCTCACCAATCATTTTGGGCGTTGCTGTATCTTCAAAATCAATATCTACAAATTCAGTTTCGCTTGTTACACCCAAAGCCAACGGCAAAGAGAATGTTATAAGCTGATGGGGGTTAAAACCCTGACTGTATTTCACCGGCAGATTGGCACGGTGAATTGCACGGGTAAATGTCCTAAGAAGGTCAAGATGGGAGATATATTTACCCATCCCCGTTTTTGAAAATTTAAGACGCCATTTACTCAAAGCAAACACCTCCTCCAAACGATGCCGCACCGCATCCCGCACAACCTTCGCGGCAGGATGGCGTTGTTTTTTCTTCATACGCTTTGTCGTGTTCCTTCATAAGAAAGGCTTTGCTTACGCCGATATCAATGTGGTCCCAGGGGAAAACCTCGCTGTGGTCAATTTTTCTATATGCATAAAATTCGGGGTCTATGCCACATTCACTGAATGCATCCAACCACTTTTCATAACTGAAATGCTCGTCCCATCCGTCAAAACGACAGCCCTTTTTCTGTGCTGCAATCAAAACATCGCCAAGACGTCTGTCACCCTTTGCAAAAACAGCTTCCAAAAAGCTGACGTGACTCTGGTGCCAATTGTATGAAATATTTCTTGTTTTAATCCGTTGTTTCAGAAAGTTCTGTTTTTCAACAAGAGTTTCCATTCTGTTTTGCGGTTCCCATTGGAATGGTGTAAATGGCTTAGGAACAAAGCTGGATGTGCTGACGGTAATTGTTACCGACCTTCCTTTGCGGATTTCCTTGGGTATCTGATAAAATACACCTATTACCTTTTCGGCAAGCTCTGCAATGCCCTCAACATCTTCCATTGTTTCGGTAGGAAGACCAATCATAAAATACAGTTTAATTCTGTTATAGCCGCCATCAAAAGCAATTCCTGCGGTACGGAGCAAATCTTCCTCAAGAACATTCTTATTTATTACATCACGCAGTCTTTGTGTGCCTGCCTCGGGTGCAAATGTAAGACCGCTCTTTTTAACCGTCTGTACCTTTTCCATCAACTCCATCGAAAAGTTATCAACACGGAGCGATGGTAACGACAGATTTATCCGTTTGTCAACCGTAATTGGAAGAAGTCTGTCAATGAGCTCCTGAAGGCAGGTATAGTCGCTTGTACTCAAGGAAGAAAGTGACATTTCCTCATAGCCTGTGTTGTCAATAAGCGTTTGAGCGGTTTCAACCAGCTTATCCACCGAATGTTCACGCACAGGGCGGTATAGATACCCTGCCTGACAAAAACGACAGCCCCTTATACAGCCACGAAAGACCTCGAGCGTTATTCTATCGTGAACTATATCCATAAAGGGAACAATCATTTTATCCAGTACATAGCTGTTGTCAAGTTCTTTTACAATCCGTTTTTTAACCTTTGCAGGAACACCTTCACGATTGGGAAGTACAGATTTTATTGTGTTGTCGGCATTGTACTCCACAGTATAGAAGGCAGGAACATATATACCTTCAATCTTTGCAATGCGTTCAAGATACTTTTCCCTTTTTTCGCCGGATGCCTTCCATTCTTTATACACATCAAGGATTTCGTTGTTAACCTCTTCGCCCTCACCAAGAATAAAAAAGTCAACAACATCAGCAAGAGGCTCACCGTTATAGGCACAGGGTCCACCTGCACAAACAAAAGGAACACCTTCGCCACGGTCAGCCGATTTAAGCGGAATTCCAGCTAAATCAAGCATATTAAGAACATTTGAATAGCTCATTTCATACTGAAGTGTAAAGCCAACTATATCAAAATCTGCCACAGGTATATGACTTTCCATTGAAAGCAACGGAATATTTTCCTTACGCAGTTCTTCTTCCATATCAACCCAAGGGGCAAATACACGTTCACAAACTGTGTCTTCCCTTTCGTTCATCATATGATACAGAATTTTCATGCCAAGATGTGACATACCAACCTCATACACATCAGGGAAGCAAAATGCAAATTTTATAAGCTCGGCAAAATTCTCTTTATGAACACTGTTGAATTCGTTGCCAACATAACGTGCAGGCTTTTGAATTCTTTTTAGCGCTGCCTCAAATTTTATCTTATATGAATTCATAAATTCTAACCTCAACTTTCACCTATCATCATACACTAAAGTCACATTTTTTTCAAGCATAAACTCCAAATTCATCGAATATAATTAACTAATCTTATATGAAAGGACAAACACCATGGCAGAAGAATATCGCGAATACCGACGCAAAGGAGCACCAACCAATAACAAGCCAGTTAAAAAATTTTACTTTCCTAAAAAGCTCGGGTATCAGACGGTTATTTCCATTGCACTTTTAATTTCAGTATGTATATTAAATTCTTCAAACAAAGAAAATACCCTTAACATCTGCATCAAGAGTGCTGTATTATATCAGCCTGACACATCAGGGCTTTCTGATATCTTTGCGAATATATTAGATTTGTACACAGAAGAGGGTAACAATAATGAAAAAAATACAATTACTAAAAACCTTTGAAATAAAGCTTGGTCCACGTATTGCCATTAACATCTGGTTTATCCCTGTTGCTGTATGCGCTTTTGTGGGAGGCTATGAGAACATATTTTTTGCAGGATTCACCATCGCTCTGCTGCACGAGCTTGCACATGTGTTATGCGCTTATCGTCTAGACGTATCGGTGTCACGTATAACCATTTATCCATTTGGAGTTGCAGCACAGCTTTCGGGCGAATATATAAAAAGTTCCGAAAAGGAGTTTATTATTGCCTTTTCGGGACCTTTTTTCAATATAATATTATTCTGGATATGCATTATGCTTGCAAAACTTTTTCCCTTTGACATTCTGGATTTTTGTATGGATATAAACGTTGCAATGGCTGCTGTCAATCTTATCCCTGCTCTTCCGCTTGATGGCGGAAGGATGTTGAAGTCAATTCTCACATCCAAATTAGGGATTATACGGGCATATAATTTTATGTTGTGTCTCAGCCGCACTCTAATCTGTGCGTTGGGAATTTTTGCAGTGTATTTATTTTTCAGCAGTAACTTTAATTTTTCGCTTATCTTGATTTCGGCATTTTTATTCCAGAATCTCAGCCGCGAGCAAAAATCAATATCACATATTACCCTAGCTGAAATACTGAATAACTCAAAAAAACTTAAATCCCGCAACACATACAAAACCAAAGTTATCTGCACAACCGAAGACACATTTGCATCAATCCTTTTGCGCCACCTTAGTTATGATTATTTTTGCATCATTCATATTGCCGACCAAAACTCTTCTATTGTAAAAACCCTGAGTGAAACTCAAGTTCTTTCAGCACTTACAACGCATGGTATACGAATTAAATTCAAAGATATTTAGCGATTTAATCTGAAATACTTTTCAGCTTCGTCACCATAAATAAGCAGACACCTGAGCAACTTAACAAGTCCGCGGTCATCATTTTTTTCAATCTGATTTGCGGCATAGTCTTTAACGCTGTATTTATCAATATCACCATATTTGTATACATTGCCCGTCCGTGTATAAACCCTTGCATACACAGGTTCAAACATCTGTCTTGAAACTATATTATCATAAGAAAATACCTTATATCTGCCATTTGATGTATAAGTTCTTGCCGCACTGGACTGCGTACCTACAACGTGGGAGGCGGTACTTTCATACGCGTCCTCGTTCCAGAACAAAATACCAACTTCATCCACATTCTCGTCGGACAAAACATAATAATTAATTGAAATGTCGCCCTCAAGAATAAGTGTTTTCCCGACAATGTTTGATTCGCACTTGCCATTGGCAGTATCTTCGGTAATGGTTGCTGCCTGACTGCGATATACTTTTGTTAAGTCAAGAACACGCTCGGCCTCGGTAAGAATACTGTTTGCCGGCGTATATTCTGTAGTAAAATATTCCTGAGCGGCTGTTCCGTAATTAAGCATCTTAACAAGCAAAGGCTTAAGTTTTTGATTTTTCATCATATTTTCAGCATAGCTTACAACACTATAGCCGCTGTCGGGCACCTTGCTGTAAACAATATTACCATACATATCCTTTGCCATAAGACGGGCATAAATCTTTTTGCTCATATCCTTTGAAGATATGTTTTCGTATTTAAATCTGTAGCCGTTTAAGTCTTTGCCGCTGTATGAAACAATTCTGTCAGCAGTGGCCTGGGTATACTCACTTTGTTCATCTTCCCAAAATAACATTTTGGCATCAGAAGAACTTACACCATCTAATGATGCGTAAAAAATCATAGAAATTGTTCCCTGTAAATCAAGAGTTCGGCCTGTTATCATCAGCGCTATTCCCTCTGAAACAATCAAGCTTTCATAGTTTGATATCTCGCACAAAATGCCGTCTGATTCTAAAACCATTGTCTTGGATAACAGACTTGAGCCTGACATTGAATAAAGCTGAACACTTTCATTTGATTCATAATGTATAATTTTAAGGTCAGGCTTTGCATTTTTTGAAACTCCTGCACCACTCTCGTCGACAATCTTGGCGGAAATCCCATATTTTGCTCCGGACAGCTTTTCATAAATTTCATCGCCAAGAAGAAGATTTTTCTCAATAACAAAATAAGTCTTTTTATTGAAGCTGTTGCCATACATCGCCCTGATATCATTTTCATCCAAAGTAACAGAGGCAAAATCTGTTACCAACTCAACAACAGGAATATTATCAACGCCAAAGGCATAAGCTGATTTTATCACATCGCTTATCTCTAACTTAAGGTGTCTTATATCACCCACATCGCTTACAGCCGAAATAGTATATTTAGTTACAGTTTCTCCGTCATCATTATAATCTGCCTTAACAGTTATATCAACTGATTTATTGTTAGCTTCCCCTGTAACAACCGGCAGAACTTTTTCAACTGTGTACATTCCCTTTTTTTCGCTTACCCTATATGCATCAGAAAGCAACGTTGATACATCAAAACCAAATGTACCACCGTCTATATAAAGATTTTCGTTATTTTCAATATAAATTTTGCTATCTATTGTGCCGCCGTTAATGTTTACCACACCGGTATCATCTGCATAAACCGCACAAGAGTTTTCTAAATACTGCCTGCCGTCATCAAGTACGCCGCTGTATAAAACCAAGCCTCCGTTCATTGTAAAGCTACCACCGTTTATCACCTGAACGGGCTGCTCATAATAATCGGGGGCTACGCTTGCCGGTGACTGAGCTTTCACGATGCCCTTATCTAAAACAAGCATTCCGCCCCAGATACCCACAGCATACTGTACACCGTTTATTACACCTTTTTCACTCTCGGATGTGTCGGTTATGGTAAGTGTACTGTCTTTAGGAACAACTATAGCTGGCTTATCGCTAAAGTTTGACCCCGCCAGCTGGGTTATAAAATGACCGTTAAGGTCAAGTGTCACATCACCTTCAATCAGTATGTATGACGGATTGCCAATAACAGGCTGAAGGGTAACGCCACGACTAAGCTGTGTATCCTCAGAAAGCACTATTCCACCGCCTAAACGACTGTAGTTAAGGTACTCCACAGCATCAGTAAATGACCCTTCATACAGCACTTTGCCAGAATGTTGAACGCTGCCGTCCTTTAAAAAAGCGTCACTTTCATACACTTTTGCCGAATTATCTTCTACTGCAAAAACTGTGCAGGGCATGGCTCCGCACAGCAGTATAGATAAACTTATAACAAAATATAATACTTTTCTCATTACAATACCTCAATCATTTGATTTAATAACCAGAACATATCCTGATGAAAAGCTGATTTCACCTGGCTTGTCTTCATTAAAGCAGTTACTGCTTGCCTGAACCTTATCAGGCTGCAAATGCATACCTTCTGTTTCGTAACAAAGTCCCTTTACCGAAAAATCTGTTACGTCGCCGCCAAACGGAAAAAAGGAAATAAACTTTTTTCCATCCGAATAAACAGTAAATGGCTTATTCTCCATCGTAATTTCATTTTTTTCGTTAATAAGAATACCCACGGCACCGCTGTCAAGAATTTTTTTAAGCAGACAAAAATGCGAAAATTCGTGGTCAAGTCTGCCACCTAAAGCACCAAGGATTATTATTTCATCAAAGCCACGATTAAGTGCCTCGGTAACCGCAAGGTCGGTATCTGTGTAATCTTTTTTGACAGGGAACGTAATGGTTTCCTTTGCAGTTATACGGGTTTTGATTAAAGAATCTCCGTCGCCAAGCCACAAATCAGGAACAATCCCCAACTTTTCAGCATGTATATAACCGCCGTCGGCACATATTACATAACCTTTTTCAAAATCAAATTTCTTTAAATAATCATAATCTTCAATCGGTGCTGAACAAAAGATATAGCAAATCACCTTACAACCGCCCTCATTTCAGTGATAACCGCCTTTGCATCATCAGCCTTAAAAACTGCTGAGCCCGCAACAGCAACATCTACCCCAAGACCAACGGGAACAGCCACATTTTTCGGGGTAACACCGCCATCAATTTCAAGTTCAATGTTCCTGCCGCATTTATCTATCATTTCTCTTGCTGTCTTAATTTTTTCATTCATTGCTTCAATATAAGACTGCCCGCCAAAACCAGGCTCAACCGTCATAATAAGCACTAAATCAAAGCACGCAATTTCATCACCAAGAACCTCAACAGGAGTCCCCGGTTTAACAGAGATACCTGCCTTCACGCCAAAGCTATGTATAAAATCCGCCATTTCGGTAAGGTTTTCGCACACCTCCTGATGAACTGTTATGATATCTGCCCCGGCTTTCACAAAGGCTTCAATATATTTTTTAGGTTCTTCAATCATAAGATGAACATCAAATGTCAGGTTGGTGACTCCTCGCAGTGCCTTCACTGTATCCGGCGAAAAAGCAAAGTTGGGAACAAAATGCCCATCCATAATATCAATATGTACATAATCTGCCCCTGCAGCTTCAATTTTTTTAAGTTCTGCCCCTAACTGTGTGGCGTCTGCCGCAAGAATTGATGGTGCAATTTTATAGTTTTTCATTTAACCTTCCTCTTTTAGTATATATTTTCTCTTGCCGCTTTTATTTCACTATAAAGCTGAATATAACTCTCGTGACGGCTTTTTGCAATTTTGCCTGATTTAACCGCCTCAATTATACGGCAATCGGGTTCAGTACGATGACTGCAGTCATCAAAACGACAACTACCCTCAATTACACCAAACTCTCTGAACATTTCAGATAGCTCTTCAAGCGGGATTGTATTGACATCAAACGAACTAAAACCTGGTGTATCTATTATATACCCACCAAATGGCAGCTTGGCAAGCTCTGAATGTCTGGTGGTATGTCGGCCGCGCTCCAGTTTTTCGCTGACTTTACCTGTTTCAAACATATCCCGCATCATAAGTTCGTTTATAAGGCTTGATTTTCCCACACCCGAATTACCTGCAAAGACGGTTATTTCATCCTTCAAAAAATCCTTAAGGGGCTGTATGCCTCGATGCTCTGTGGCACTGGTAATAATTACATTAAATCCTGCTTTATTATATACATCTATCAGGGCACTATCGCCGCCAAGGTCTGATTTATTAAAACAAATCGCAATTTTCAGCCCCACAAATTCTGCCGAGGCTATAAGCTTGTCAAGAATGTATGGATTGGGGCTGGGGCTTGACTGTGCCACAACTACCACCATCTGGCTGACATTTGCCACAGCCGGACGTATAAGAATATTTTTACGCTCCTTAATTTCAGATATCACACCATGCGTACTGTCACTGGTTTCAATCTCAACGTTGTCACCAACTAAAGGAGTATCGCCTCTTTTGCGAAAAACTCCCCGTGCACGGCACTCTATAAGACCAGACTTTGTATTAACATAATAAAATCCGCCTATACCCTTAATAATTACACCATCCAAATTGCTCATTCTTCACCTCTTAATGAAGTCTTACTGTTCCTTTTTGCTGTGAAACGCCATCATGGAGAATTTCAACCTCAACCGAATTTGAGGTGCCCTCCAGCTTTACAACGTCACTTTCACCTTTTTTCAACGTTTTGCTGTATTCAGTGCTGCCATTAACATTTACCTGAACAAGAGCACTTTCCTTATCCTTGGGTCCGTAAATGGTCAGCATTGTGCTCTTTTTCGGCACTTCAGGTTTCTCTTCTTTTACAGGCTCACTGTTTGTTGCAGGCTCATCTTCGTTATTTGGTTTTTCAGGATTATCTTTCTCCTCTTCATCCGGACCTTTGCTAACATAAAAGGTAATAAGTTCGCCCTTTTTAACATATGTGCCGAATTCCGGTTCCTGACTTATAATAGAGCCCTTGGGAATATCATCACTAAATTCCTCAACAAATTCTGCCTCAAGGCCCAGCTCGTTAATTTCAATTTCTACCTCGCGGAAATCTTTGTGCTTGGTATAATTCTTAAGTCTTATTTCGTTATTACCCTCACTGATTTCAACAGTAATGATAATAACATCTTCCTTCTTCACCTTACTACCCTTTTCGGGGTCCTGAGCAAGAATTGTGCCTTCCTCTTCATCGCTCTCTACTGTTCTGCCCTTGATGATGTTAAACTTATATTCTGCGTTCTCGTCACCAGACTCAACATACATTTCAACCGCCTCGTCATAGGACATACCAACAATGTCGGGAATTTCAACATTTCCGCCATTTGTAAACAAACTGCCCATACCGGTAATCGACATAAACGCAAATGAAATAAGTAAAATGACAGCAACTGCACAGGCTATTGCAACTGCAATAACCTTTCTTTCCTTCTTTTTATCAATTTCTTCAACCTTTTCAGTTTTCTTTGCCGCCGCCTTTTTCTCTTCCTTTACAGCTTTTTCGGTGTTGGAAACATTCTGTTTTTCAGCCTTTTTGTCAACTGTCGCTTTTAAATCCTCGGGCTTTACCGCAGGCATTACAATAGTTGAGCCCATTGCCTCTGCCTTTGGAGTTTCTTCTGTCATATCAGGTATAATTCTGGTAGGGTCATTAAGCACTTCGGTGAGCTCGGCTATAAACTCAGATGCACTTTTGTATCTTGCCGAAATCTCTTTCGACATTGCCTTAAGTACTATCTTTTCCAAAGCACGAGGAATACTGATATTATGCTCACGTGGCATAACGGGTTTTTCCTGCAAATGCATAATTGCAACTGTCACGGGGCGTTCGCTGTCAAACGGAACTGTACCCGTAATCATTTCATAAAGCACAACGCCCAGCGAATATATATCCGAGCGTTCATCTGTATAGCCGCCTCTTGCCTGTTCGGGAGAAATATAATGTACAGAGCCTATTGCATTATCCTCGCAGGTAACTGTTGCCTGAACATTTGCACGTGCAATACCGAAATCTGTAACCTTCATAACCTTATCTGCGGTCATAATTATATTGTGTGGCTTTACATCACGATGAATAATTGAATTTTTGTGTGCCTGATCTAAACCCTTTGCAATCTGGATTGTATAATCAACCGCCTCGCGCCAGGGAAGAATATGCTTTTCTTCGATATACTCCTTAAGGGTTTTGCCCTCAATATACTCCATTACAATATAATGAAGTCCGTCCTGATTTCCCACATCATAAATCGAAACAATGTTAGGATGCGTCAGGCTTGCCGCCGCCTGAGCCTCGACATTAAATCTGCGTACAAATTCTTCGTCGTTTTGAAGGTCAGGACGAAGTACCTTTACAGCAACAAATCTATTAAGAAGCTGACACTTTGCTTTATAAACAACAGCCATTCCACCGCTACCGATTTCTTCAATTATTTCATATCGGTCTGCAAGAACCTTACCTATCAAAGTCATTTGTTCTCCTCCTTTTCAACCCGAAAGGCAACTACGGTTATATTGTCAACACCGCCGTTTACATTTGCCTCATCAATCAGTGCGGCAACTGCCTTATCTATACTCTCTTCTCTCTCAACAATTTCCTGTATTCTTTCATCTCTGACAGTTTCGGTAAGACCGTCGCTGCAGAGCAGCACCGTCTCGCCCTCTGACAGCTTGTAGTCATAATAATCAGCGTCCACAAATCCCTCGGTCCCTAAGGCACGTGTAATTATGTTTTTGTCAGGATGATTGCGTGCTTCCTCCCTGGTAATCGAACCTCGCCTAACAAGCTCCTCGACTATTGAGTGGTCAATTGTCATCTTGCAGATTTCTTTTGAGTTAACCACATAGGCACAGCTATCGCCGATGTTGGCAACCCATAATTGTTCGTCTTTTACATATGCCACAACAAGGGTTGTTCCCATACCTGCCTGCTCGGGGTTAGATAATGACATTTCGTATATACGAGAATTTGCAAAATCAATTGCCGATGCAATACTTTTGCAAATTTCATTATCGTGTATTTTGCCCAATCCTTCTGCCAGTTCCTCTGTCAGAATTTCAACAGCCATACCGCTTGCAATCTCGCCGGCATTGTGACCCCCCATTCCGTCTGCCAGAACGCAAACACCATGGGGTACACCGCCCTCAAAACCACAGATTTTGAAGCTGTCTTCATTCAGTTCGCGGCGTTTGCCTATATTGGTCATACCGCATACTTTTAAAACCATACCATCATAGCCTTTCTGCCCGTGATTGCGGGCCTCATTTATGTCAAATTTAAATGCCGGATTTTTTGTTGCGCAGCTGTCCGCAGGCAGCATTTATATCGCTGCCCATCTCTCGCCTTACAGTTGCAGAAATACCTCGTTTTTCGAGTCTTGTACGAAACTGCTCGACACGCTGTCTGCTGCTTTTATCAAAGCCTGTTTCCGCTACCTTGTTAACAGGAATCAAATTTACGTGGCATAGCTTTCCGCGCACTAAATCAGCCAGAGTGTCAGCCTCTGAAAGATTGTCGTTAACGCCTGAAATCAAGGTGTATTCAAAAGAAATTCGCCTTCCCGTTTGCTGAATATAAAAGTCACAGGCATCCATAAGCTGTGAACTGCTGTATTTATTATTTATCGGCATAATCTGCGAGCGTCTTTCATCATCAGGTGCGTGCAATGAAATCAGCAGGGTTATCTGCATCTTTTTGTCAGCAAGCTCCCTTATCCTATCTGCGAGACCGCAGGTAGAAATTGAAATATGCCTTTGACCGATATTGAGTCCGCCAGGGGCGTTTACAAGTTCTATAAATTTAAGTACGTTGTCAAAATTATCAAAGGGCTCACCAATGCCCATCATAACTATGTTTGAAATTCTTTGCCCCAAATCCTTTTGTACACACATAACCTGTCCCAGAATTTCACCTGGAGTTAAGTTTCGCACCCAGCCATTGAGGGTTGACGCACAAAATTTGCATCCCATCTTGCAGCCTACCTGAGATGAAACACAAATTGTATATCCATATTCGTATTTCATAAGTACGGATTCGATAAAATTCCCGTCACTTAATTCTAACAGATACTTGCGTGTTTCGTCAATCTTTGACACGTATTTTTCGCAAATTTTTACACTGTTGATTGTTGCCTCCTGCGACAGCTTTTCCCTGAAGTTTTTTGGCAGATTTGACATATCCTCAAAGCTATCCGCACCGCGATATATCCATTCAAAAATCTGCTTTCCGCGGAATTCGGGCTGACCAAACTCCTTTGCTAATTTCTTCAGGTCGTCACAGCTGTAGTCCAAAAGATTTATCATAAACGATTTATCCCTTCATCATTTTGCATATATAAAAACCACTTTCGCCTATCTCTCCGGTTAAGATTTGTTCCTCAGACAACTTTTTGAATTCGCTATTGTTTTTAAGGAACTCAGCCATCTGTAACCGGTTTTCTTCAGGCAGAATTGTGCATGTGCTGTAAACCAGAGTTCCGCCCGGCTTCACATATGCAGCCGCGGTTTTTAAAATTTGTTTCTGAATTCTGCACAGTTCTTCAACATCTGCCTCTGTGCGTCTCCATTTTATATCGGGTTTTTTATGTATTACCCCAAGCCCCGAGCATGGTACATCTGCCAACACGCAATCGGCTGAATTTTCAAGTTCCGTCAAACACACCGCTGCATCCTGAAGCCTTGCATCAATTATATCAATACCCAGTCTTTGAGCAGATTTTTTTATAAGGTCAACCTTATGTTCAAACACATCAAATGACAATATCTTGCCATGGTTTTCCATTTTTTCGGCAATAGCACAGCTTTTGCCGCCTGGAGCCGCACACATATCAATCACAGTATCACCTGACTTGGGTGCAAGAGCCGCAACTGCCATTTGCGACGATATATTCTGCAGCGAATAAAGCCCCTCTCTGTATGCGATAGATTTATCAATGCTTAATCTGCCCATCACCTTAAGGCATCCGTCAATGTGCGTTTTTTCGCAATTGACCCCTTCATCCTTTAATCGTTTAATCAGTTCATCTGTTGAAATTTTAAGGGTATTTACCCTTAAAAATACGCCGTGAGCCTTGCTGTTTTCTTCATACAGTTCACCGCATCGCTCCGCTCCGTATTCGGCAGTAAGCCTTTCGGTCATCCATAAAGGGTATGAGTATTTAAGCGACAAATACTCTGCATGGCTTTTTCCTTTGGGAAATTGAAAGTTCTCAACCTCTCTTGCAAAGGAACGCAGAACTCCGTTAACAAAACCCGTACCTGCACGGTGGGAATATTTTTTTGCCAGTTTCACCGACTCATTGCAAGCAGCACTGTGAGGAATTCTGTCCATATAGTAAATCTGAAAAATACCCATTCGAAGAATGGACAGAACCCATGGTGACATCTTTTTAATTTTTATTTTCGAGTATTTTGATATAATAAAATCAATTGCTGTTTTATTTGACACAACACCATATATAAGCTCGGTAACAAAACCGCGGTCGCACAGCTCAAGCTCTGTACCCGATAAAGCCGAATTCAGTGCCGCATTTGTAAATGTTCCGTTTATTTCAATGTCATACAATGCCTTAAGGGCAATTTCTCTTGCCGTCATAATCTCACAGACCTATCCTTTTAATCTCTTCGTCTTCCGCCCACAATACTAAGCAGCCTTAAAAGGTTAGCTATTGCCACAGCAGCAGATGCCACATAAGTCATTGCTGCGGCACTGAGCACCTTTTTGGATGCCGAAAGTTCGTCGGCGTCAAGTATCAGGTTGCTCTCTAAGGTTTTTATAGCTCTTGATGATGCATTAAATTCTACCGGAAGGGTTATAAGCTGAAACAGCACAACCGCACCAAAGAGCAAAACACCAAAATTCGCAAGACCTTCAAAGCTGAGTAATATACCAAAAATTGCAAGCGGCCACGCGGCATAAGACGCAATCTGCACCACGGGAACAATCGCATTACGCACTTTTATGGGTGCATATCCCTGAGAGTGCTGAACTGCGTGTCCCACTTCGTGAGCAGCAACACCGATAGCTGCAACAGATGTACTGCTGTAGGTTGCATCCGACAGCCTTACTACATTTGTTCTTGGGTCAAAGTGGTCGGTAAGGTTGCCTGCCACACGTTCTACAATTACATTCTGCAGACCGTTCATATCAAGAATTTTACGTGCTACCTGTGCACCGGTATATTCACGTCGGTTGCCAACAGTTCTGTATTTATTAAATGTCGAATTCACCTTGCTTTGCGCATACATTGTAAAAATCAATGCGGGCAAAACAAGTATGATATATGTCATATCAATGCCATAAAAATATCCAAGTCCCATCTTTTTGTCACCTTTCTATAATTAAACATTTGATATCCCAAAATTGAGGATATGTAACTATCCTAAGATTTCACCAATTTCAATCTTGTGACCGTTAAGCCAGTCACGGACCTTCATCTGCTTGGAGCCCTTAAACTGAACATCTGTAACAATTATTGTATTACCATCACCGCAGACAACCTCGATACCCTTTTCATCTGCAGATGTAATCTGACCACAGGCACTCTTTGAAGGTTTACCCATATGCGCCATATAAATCTTCATAAGCTCGCCCATATATAGGGTATGTGCAACGGGCCAGGAATTCATTCCGCAAATAAGACATATAATCTCTTTTGCAGACTTTGTCCAGTCAATCTTTGCAGTTTCCTTTGAAATCATAGGTGCATAGCAGGAATCTGCATCATTTTGCTTTTCGGGCTTAAGCTCGCCCTTTTCAAGCTGTTTTATTGTTTCAATCATTAAGTCTGCTCCCATAACCATAAGTCGGTCATGAAGATGGTCGGCAGTTTCGTATTCTGCGATTTCAGTTTCGCATTTAAGGAGCATATCACCTGTGTCAAGACCTTTTTCCATCAGCATAGATGTAATGCCCGTTTTCTTCTCACCATTTACAATCACCCACTGTATAGGGCCGGCACCACGGTATTTGGGAAGAAGTGATGCGTGCATATTAATACAGCCGTACTTGGGGAACTGCAGTATATACTCAGGCAAAATTTTGCCGTATGCCACAACAATTATAAGGTCAGGGGCAAGTTTATCAAGCTCTGCCTTAAATGCAAAATCCTTTAAGGTTTCGGGCTGAAAAACCTTTATGCCATTTTCCTCCGCACACACCTTAACGGGCGGCGGTGTCAGCTTGTGCCCTCTGCCTGCCGGCTTGTCCGGCTGAGTTACCGCACCTACAATTTTGTGCTCGGTTTTTATAAGTGCCTCTAAACAAGGAACTGCAAATTCGGGAGTTCCCATAAACAAAATCTTCATAAAATCGCATCCTCTGACAGAAATTAATTCTGGTTATTTTCCAAATCAACCCATTCTTCAACCAAATCCATAAACATCTTTCCGTCAAGATGCTCGGTTTCGTGACAGAATGCTCTTGCAAGAAGGTCCTCACCCACGTATTCGTGCCATTCACCCTTGCGGTCCTGTGCACGCACTGTCACCTTTTTGGGACGTGTAACAATTCCGTACTTACCGGGATTACTGAGGCAACCCTCAGCACCGGTCTGCGAGCCTTCTGTGCTGATAATTTCGGGGTTAATCAGTTCAATAGGTCCTTCGTCAATGTCAATTACAGCAATGCGTCTTAAAATTCCCACCTGAGGAGCCGCAAGTCCTGCACCGCCCGAATCATAGAGAGTGTCAAACAAATCATTTACCAATTCGTTTAGTCTGTCATCAAATTTTTCAACGGGACGGCATTTTTTTGTTAAAACATCATCACCTAATGTTACAATCTTTCTTATAGCCATAATACCTCGTACCTTTCATTCTTTTGTAATCAATACATATTGATTGGATTAATGTCAATACTTAAATAAACCGGGCTTTTTGAGCCTTCGTGTTTCTCATAAATTTCCCTCAGGAAATTATGAATTTCATCATAATCCTTGCATTTAAGCAAGATTCTGTACCTGAAATTATTCTTTATTTTTGCAATGGGAGCGGGTGCAGGCCCTGATTTTGAAAAGATGTTTTTATCATTTCGCATATACTTGTCAAAAGCTTTTCCGATATCATCGATTACCGATTTTACCATTTGCTCGTCCTCGCCCGTTGCCATTATATATATTATGTCACAAAACGGCGGATAATTCAACCTTTTTCTTTGCATTATCTCATTTTCATAAAAAGAAATATAATCGTGTTCTTTTGAGAAATTAATTGTAGTATTCCCAGGCTGATAGGTCTGAATTACAGCACGTCCTTTTAAATCACCTCTGCCTGCTCTGCCGCAGACCTGAGTAAATAACGAAAAGCCCCTTTCATTGGCACGAAAATCATCAACCGCAAGCGATGTATCTGCCGCAAGAACTCCCACTAACGTTACATCGTGGAAATCAAGTCCCTTTGTCACCATTTGTGTTCCCAGCAGAATATCCGCACCGCCTTTTGAAAATTCGTCAAGGATTTTTTCGTGACCGCCCTTTTGGGAGGTTGTGTCGGTGTCCATTCTTAAAACCTTTGCTGAAGGAAACAACCTGTACAATTCCTCCTCAATTTTTTGAGTGCCTGTTCCAAAATATTTAACATATTCCGAGCCACAGGATGGGCACTCTGTAACATTCCGCTGAATGTATCCGCAATAATGACAGGTAAGTAAATCCTTTCCCTTATGATAAGTCATTGCTATACTGCAATCGGGGCAGTTGATAACCTCACCGCATTCACGGCAGGAAACAAATGTTGAATACCCTCTTCTGTTTAAAAACAGAATTGTTTTTTGTCCGGTATCCAGGTTATGCTGTATTTCTCTTTGTAATTTAAGGCTTATGGGCGAACGGTTTTTGTTTTCAAACAATTCACCACGCATATCAACAATGGATACCTCAGGCATAGCTCCTTGATTATAACGTTTTGTCATTTCAAACAAAGTATACTCGCCCTGTTTTGCCTTATAAAATTCTGATATCGAAGGCGTTGCCGATGCCAGAAGCAATATCGCGTCTTCATCCCGGGCACGTTTTTCTGCAACATCAATTGTGTGATATCTTGGGCTTGTTTCTGACTTGTAACTGTTTTCGTGTTCCTCGTCAAGGATTATAATCCCAATATTTTTAAAAGGAGCAAAAATCGCCGACCTTGCGCCCACAACAACCTTTACCTCGCCATTTTTGATTTTGTTCCACTGGTCAAAACGTTCACCACCAGATAGTGCACTGTGAATAACCGCAACTGAATTGCCGAAACGTGATACAAACCGCTGTACCATCTGCGGGGTAAGGGAAATTTCCGGCACAAGCATAATTGCATTTTTGCCGATTTCTATAACTCTTTCGATTGCCTGCAGAAAAACTTCGGTCTTACCGCTGCCGGTAACGCCTCGAAGAAGAATTTTCTCAAATTTTTCTGCATCTATAGTTTTGTAAAGATGGTCAATTACCATTTTTTGTTCAGGTGTAGGTGTATATGCCACCGTTTTTTCGTATTTTGTTTCGTCATAGGCCTGCCGTTCAATCTGCTGAGTATCGGTTGTGATATAGCCCTTCTCCCGCAGAGCACGTATTGCCTCATAACTGCCGCCTTTTTCACGAACAAGTTTTGCAAACGGCATTGAATCAGTCATCAAAAGAGCCTCAATAATTCTTGCCTGAGCCACCGCACCCTTTTCGCGAAGTGCATCAGCAATACCGAATGCCGCTTCTCTGCCAAGCTTAAGTGATGCAATATTTACACTTTTTTCTTTGACGCCCGATGTCATCCCGGGAGGCATAGCAAGGCGGATAGCCTGATATAAAGAACAAAAATATTTGTGGCTTACCCACAAGCATAGCTCTAAAATCCACGGCTCGCAAACAGGTTCGCAGCCTTGTATACTGCTGACTTCCTTTAGATTTTTAAAATCACTAGAGCTTTTTAAGCCTATGACAATGCCGTCAACCTTGCGGTTACCCCAACCAAAGGGCACCAAAACACGCATACCTACCGACAGCTTTCCTTCAAGTGCCTGTGGTACGGAATAGTCAAAGACCTTATCAATATTCTGTTCCTTATTGTTTAAAACTACCTGTGCAATCATAGAAACCTCACAGCATTTTATTGCTTTGCTTGTTATCTAAAAGTCAAGGACTACTTCAAAAACAGAAGCAGTCCTTAAATTGAACAATGCGGCTACGCAGCTCGCCGCAGGCGGCTTTCGGAGCTAATTGCGCTTTGCTTGCCCAGGTGCATTTCGGCACAGCCGAAAATCTTGCGCGGGCATCAAATTGATGTTTTTTAAACCGAGAAATTGTGTAATTTCCCGGTTTAAAAATATTATTCAGCATCCTCTTCGGAAATTTCTTCCTGAACTGCTTCAACAGGCTTTACAGCCTCGATTTTGCCCTCATAAATTTCGTTTACCGCAACAGTTACATCCTTAGATGTTTCAACATCAGCAAGTCTGGGGGCACCATCAACCAATTGTCTGGTTCTTTTAGCTGTTTCAATAACCAACGCATATCTGCTTCCTGTTTTATTTACAAGCTCTGTAATAGGTGGATAAATCATCATTTTACATCTTCTCCTTTTCGTTTTTCATAATATTTTGTATATCGCAAATTGCAGTTTCTAAAACATCATTGATAACTATATAATCATATTTATCCTTTTGCCTAAGTTCTGCCTTTGCGGCATTAACACGTTTTTCAATCTGTTCCTCAGTTTCGGTTCCTCTGCGCCGAAGTCTTTCATACAAGACATCTTCGGAAAGCGGCGCAATAAAAATCGAAACTGCGTCGGGGCGTCTTTCCATAACCTTCAGTGCACCCTGAACCTCAATTTCAAGAATGACATCCTTGCCCGAATTCAGCTTTACGTCAACAGGGTCGGCAGGTGTTCCGTAATAATTGTCATTGTAAACCGCCCATTCAAGGAATTTATCTGCATCAATCATTGACCTGAATTCTTCCTTCGTTTTAAAGAAGTAAGTCACACCATCTTTGTCAATTGGTCTTGGAGCACGGGTTGTTGCCGAAATTGATACCGAAATATCTTTATTTCTTTCAACAAGCCTTTGACAAATTGTACCCTTGCCCACACCTGAAGGTCCTGATATCACATAAAGAATACCTTTATTCTTCACTTTCAATCTCCCCTTCGTCCTTGGTGTCTGTCAAATCTTCCTTAACAGCTGCGCGACCTGCAATTGTTTCGGTCTGGATTGCTGATAGGATGATATGGTCACTGTCTGTAATAATTACCGCACGAGTACGGCGTCCGCAGGATGCATCAATAAGCAACCCCTTGTCACGTGCATCTTGTACAATACGTTTGATTGGTGCAGATTCGGGGCTGACAATTGCCACCACTCTGTCACCTGAGACAATATTACCAAATCCTATATTTATAAGCTTCATAAAAACCACGCCTTTCTACCCACGGCTATTCGATATTCTGTATCTGTTCTCTTATCTTTTCTATTTCGGATTTCATATCAACAATAATTTTTGAAATCTCCACATCGTTTGCCTTTGAGCCCATTGTGTTGGTTTCACGGTTCATTTCCTGAATCATAAAATCAAGCTTTTTACCTATTGGCTGGTCTGTCTTTATCGCATTACGGAATTCTTTTATGTGACTTGCAAGTCTGACAGTTTCTTCACCGATATCGGTACGTTCTGCAAAGATTGCAGCCTCGGTAATTATTCTTGTTTCTTCGACATTAACATCGGTAAGAATTTCGTTCATCTTCTTTTCAAGGCGTGCACGGTATTCTGCAACAATTTCGGGATAACGCTTTTCAACCATATGAAGATTTGTCTCAAGGTTGTCAAGATGCTCGCAAATATCTGATTCCATATTTTTTCCTTCGCAAATTCTTGTATTAACAAAATCCTCGGCAGCATCTTTAAATACATCTGTTATAATATTTGTGACATATTCTTCGTCAGTCTCATCAATTTCAATCTTAAAAATATCGTGGTACTGAGCAATAGTTGAGATTTTAACATCGTCCTCAACTCCAAGCTCTGCCGCCGCCTTTAAAGCATTTATATAGCTTGTGGCAACCTCGCGGTCAAGAGTGATGCTTTTGTCGCTGCCCTCTATACGTTCAACCGAAACAAAAACCTCTACCTTGCCACGTGAAATATACTTTGCGGCAGTCTGACGAATTTTATCTTCAACAAAATAATAATACTTTGGAACTCTTACCGCAAGGTCAAGATATCTGTGGTTAACCGATTTAAGATTAACCTTAATATTAAACTGGTCAACGGCCTTTTCGGCTCTGCCAAAGCCTGTCATACTTTTGAGCATTATACTCTACCTCCTATGCTCCGGATTTCATTTACACACACTCCGAGCAATACTACATTGATTATATCACATATTTCCAAAAAAATCAAATAATATTTGAAATTCCTATAAAACTATTTTTCTGTGGAAAAGATTTTTTCATTGAGATTTCGCTACAAAACCATTTTGTGTTTGTTGTAAATTACAAAGAGATGGTTGTTTGACGATAAAAGTCAACTGTCAATCTTTTATAAAATC
>JAZRJT010000104.1:0-16411 GCA_045645905.1 Clostridia bacterium | reverse complement strand
GATGCACATATTCTTCCCAATGGAACTGCATATATCAGTGATATTGGTATGACAGGGGTACGTGATTCAATTCTTGGTGTGAAAAAAGAGATAATTATGGACTTATATTATACCCGAAAGAAATTCAGATTCGAAAAAGCCGAGGGTGAGGTTTGGTTTAACGGAGCAGTTTTTGAAGTTGATGACAAGACCAAAAAAGTAATAAGTGTTGAAAGTCTGTATTTTTCAAAGCTTGAAGAAGAAGATAAGTGACTAAATTTTGCATAGAAGACAGGGTTTACTTAAAAAGTGATTTATTGATGTCTGATTGTATCAATCATTGCTTCACCACAAAATGCGGAGGTTTAAGCTGTGGCACAGTAAAGGGGCTTAACTTGGGTTTCCGTGTGGGAGATGATTGGGATATCGTGACTGAAAATTATAAATTACTTTCAAAAGATATAGGGTTTCCATACGGACGTATTACTTCAGGAAGGCAGACCCATTCTTCAAATATCCGCGTTATAACCGAAAAAGATGCAGGAAAAGGTGTCAGCAGAGAATCCGAATTTATGGATGTTGACGGATTGGTGACAAATGTCAGACAGCTTCCAATTGTTGTTTACTATGCCGACTGTGTACCCATACTTATGGCAGATAAGGCGGCAGGAGTAATTGCGGCGGTTCATTCCGGTTGGAGGGGAACTGTCGCTGAAATTGCCGGCAATGCCATAAAAATTATGACAGAGCAGTTTGCGGCAAACCCTGAAAATATTATAGCGGCAATCGGCCCATCAATCGGTCAATGTTGTTTTGAAACAGGTGGTGAGGTAGCCTGGGAATTTGACAATGACCTAAGGCTTGAGTGTGGCAACGGAAAATTTATGGTTGATTTATGGAAGGCAAACGAAAGAATTCTGTTGAAATATGGATTAAAACAGGAAAATATTGATGTTTTAAAAATGTGTACAATGTGCAACAGTGATTTGTTGTATTCTTACCGTGTTAACAAGGAATCAACCGGTAGGATGGGTGCATTCATTTCATTGAGATAAAAAGGTGGAAAGAACTTTGAAAAGAATACTTGCATTATTGATGGCAGCTTTAATGTTTTTTACAATGTGCGGCTGCGATAAAAAATCAAAAACTAAGACAGAAAAAAGTGAAAAGCCGGGTGATGCGGCAGAGATATCAATTTATTCATATAAGCCTGACACCCTTTGTCCAATTCTCAGCAAAAATGAGGCAAATATACAGATGCTGGGGATAGTGTATGAAGGGCTGATAACCCTCTCTGACAGCCTGTATCCTGACCCATGTCTTGCTGACAGCTGGTCGGTATCGGATGACGGCAAAATATGGACAATCACCCTCCGTCAGGATGTGGTATGGCACGATGGAGCAGTTTTTGGCGCTGATGATGTTATTTATACAGTAAACCAAATAAAAAAGAATCAGGACAGCACGTTTTATTATAATGTTTCAAACATAAAAAACATAGCAAAATCATCTGCTAACAAAGTTGAGATTGAGGTAGCAGAGCCCTGGGTAAATTTTGTAAATCTTTTATATTTTCCTATCATTAAAAGTGGAGCAGAAGAATTAAATCTATCTGGTTTTGTGCCGGTTGGTACAGGCCCGTACATCTTTGAGGACAGAAACGAAGGAAATGTCTTTTATCTTGTGAAAAATGACAAATGGTGGGGTACCTTTCCTGAAACTGATTGTATAACGGTGCGGATGCTTCCCGACAATAATACTGCTCTTTATACATTCAGTTCAGGCGGTGTTGATATGACATTGGCTGACGATATGAACTGGGGCAGGTTTGCCGACCCTGTTTCTTCGTCATATACTGCATTGGCAACACCTATATTCCATTTTGCAGGGTTTAACCACCGAAACGAGGCTTTGGCATTACCAGAGGTGCGCAGAGCAATTTCCTGTGCCATTGACAGAACAAAAATTATTGAGGAAACAATGATGGGCTATGCAACCGAGGCAACTATGCCTATTCATCCAAACTGGTTTGTATGTGGCGAAAGGCAGATAGAGACAAAGCAGAATAAAAAAGCGGCGGTGAAGGTTCTTACCGACAATAATTGGGAACTGACCGACGGCATTTATAAAAAGACGGTTGATGAGCATAATCTGATAACAGATTTTAGAATAATGTATAACGAAGAAAATCCTAATCGTGAAACTATTGCCAAGCTTATTGAAAAACAACTTGAGGAGCAAGGTTTTGAAATTACACTTGAAAAGGTGAAATTTGAAGATTATCAGGCACGCCTAAGCGAGGGCGAGTATGATATATTTATCGGCAGCTATATTATTTCTCCTGAAATTCAGTTTTCGCCAATAACGGCTGATGATAATGTGTTCGGGTTTACCAGTGAAAAAATGCTTAATGCACAAAACAGCCTGAAAACAAAATACAGCATTTCGGGAATAGAGGAAGGCTATGCGGCAGTAATGGATTGCTTTGAAGAGCTTAATCCGATTGCAGGTTTGTTTTTTGAGGACAAAATAATGATTTACAACAATCGTATAAAGGGCGACGTTACGCCATCGTACTTTGATTTGTATCGCGGAATAGAGACCTTACGGAAGGAAGAATTAAAATAAAGTGGAGAGAACTATAATTCATCTTGATATGGATGCTTTTTTTGCAGCGATAGAGGTGCGTGACAATCCTGAGCTTAAAGGGAAACCTTTGATAATCGGGGCACTGCCATCAGAGCGTGGTGTTGTCTCGACTTGTAGCTATGAAGCACGAAAGTTTGGTGTACATTCTGCAATGAATATCAAAGAAGCATACCGAAGGTGTCCTCAAGGCATTTATATGCATGGTGATATGAAAAAATATGCCCGTGTATCAGAAGAGGTCCACAAAATAATGCTTAAGTATACCGATTGTATTGAGTTTGTGGCTCTTGACGAGGGGTATATGGATGTAACAGCGTCGTTGAGACTTTTTGGCGGTGCAGAAGAAATAGGCAGACAGCTAAAGCAGGAAGTGTTCGAAAAGGTTGGCGTTACCTGCTCGGTGGGCGTTTCGTACTGTATGATGGGTGCAAAGCTTGCCAGCGAAGAGAAAAAGCCTGATGGTTTTTTTATAATACCCGATAAGGAATCTTTAGTTAAATTGATACATAAAAGACCTGTAGGAATAATAAGCGGTATAGGCTTAAAAACTGTTGAAAAGCTGAAGACTATGGGGATTATAACCGTAGATGATTTACTGAACACCCCGGCAGAACTTATTAATACTCTTGGTGCATCGGGACGTGAAATGCTTAAGCTGGCATCGGGCAATGATGACCGTCAGGTGGAGGCAGACAGCGCTGTTAAATCAATTGGACGGGAGCACACCTTCCAGACAGACATTACTGATATAGCAGTGCTTGAAGATACCCTTTTGCTGCTTGCAGGTGATGTCAGCTTTAGGGCAAAACGAAATAATGTTTGGGGGAAAACTGTGACACTTAAGGTGAAGTTTCGCAATATGAAAAGTATTACAAGGTCAAAAACGGGTGATGCAGTAAATTCCGCAAAAGATATTTTTAAAGTAGCGAGAGAACTGTTACGTCACGAAAAAATAAATGAAAGTGTCAGACTTGTTGGAGTCACGATAAGCCATTTGCAAAACTCTCCTGAAGAGGAATCGGTGCAGTTGTCGCTGTTTGACCAACTTGAACCCAAAAACGAAAATAAGAAATTAAAAAACCGTACACTTGAAGATACAATTTTTGACCTGCACACAAAATACGGACGAAAAATATTGAAAACCGGCAAAGAACTTAAGGTTCATCAAAAAATAAGTAATTCATATGAAGAATAAATGTCGCATACCGACAGAATGGAGAAAACTATGAAATTATCAGAAATCAAGAAAATTTTAGATGCAAAGGTATTGACCGGAGAGGATATGTTGGACACCGAAGTCGAGTCCGCTTTCGGCAGCGACCTTATGAGCGACGTTCTTGCTTTTGTTAATGACAAAGTTTTGCTTCTTACGGGATTAGTTAATCCTCAGGTTGTAAGAACGGCTGAAATGATGGATATATCTACAATTGTATTTGTACGCGGCAAATGTCCCGATGAAAACATAATTGAACTTGCTAAAGCAAAGGATATCACCATACTTACAACCAAACATACCCTTTATGTTGCCAGCGGAAAGCTGTATTGCAAAGGCTTGACTGGTGACGAAAAGGGGGTATAATCAGTGGCTGAGGTTATGAAATTACATTTTAATGTCAATGGTGATGACTTTACCCGTGCAGGCGAGGTCTCAAGCAAGGTTAAAAAGACACTTAATCAGCTTGGTTTTAATCATGAGGTTGTTCGTAAGGTGGCTATCGCTATGTATGAAGGTGAGATTAATATGGTTATCCACGCTGATGGAGGTGATATAGATGTTGAAATCTCATCTGAAGAAATTGTCATTGTGATGAAGGATGTAGGTCCCGGAATTCCTGACCTTGATATGGCTATGAAGGAAGGTTTTTCAACTGCTGACAATTCTGTAAGGGAGCTTGGGTTTGGTGCCGGAATGGGGTTTCCTAATATGAAAAAATATTCCGATTCTATTAAGGTTGAAACAGAGATTGGGAAAGGAACAACAGTGACTTTGACTTTTTTTGCAAAAGGCTGATTCATAAGATATATTGCTTGCTGTAATATGCAGAGAATTGATTGCGGCTCCTGTGGCTCGCCAACTTGCCGTGCTCTGGCTGAGGACATAGTAAGGGGCTATGCTAAGGAGACCGACTGTATCTTTAAACTCAGAGAAAAGATCAGTGCTCTTGCATACGATATGATTGAACTTGAAAATCTTAATATGCATCTTCCCCAAATTGATAAAATGGAGGAAAACACATGACAGTAAAAAATATTGCCGATAAACTTAACCTGAATTTTTATGCAGGGCAGGAACTTGCTGACAAAACTGCAAAGGGCTGTTACATAGGTGACTTACTTAGTCTTGCTATGTCAAAAGTTCAGACTAATTATGTATGGATTACAATACAGACCAATGTAAATATAGTTGCTGTTGCATCACTTGCGGATGCAGCCTGCATAATTCTTGCTGACGGCTGTGTACCTGATGAAAAGACAGTTGAGCGTGCAAAAGAACAAGATATTATTATTCTTGGTGGTGAAATTTCGGCTTATGAGGCGGCGGTTAAGCTTGACGAGTTGGGAATATGAGACTTTATTATGATTTACATATCCATTCTGCACTTTCACCCTGTGGTGACGAGGATATGACTCCAAACAATATTGTGAATATGGCTTACATAAAAGGTCTTGATATAATCTCGGTTACCGACCATAATTCCTGCAGAAATGTACGTGCAGTTATGGAAGCGGCAAAGGGTGTGATAAAAGTTGTTCCTGGGATGGAAGTCACAACCTCGGAGGAAGTTCATGTGCTTTGTTATTTTCCTGATATTGATGCCGCCGAGGATATGAGCGATTTTGTACGTGCTAATATGCAAGGAATTAAAAATCAGCCTGATATTTTTGGCAGACAACTCATTATGGATGCCTACGATGAAATTTTGGGTGAAGAAGAGGAACTTTTGATAAATGCCATAAACCTTGATATTTACGAAGTTTCAGCCGAAACAAAAAAGCGTGGAGGATTGTTTGTTCCCGCACATATTGATAAATTAAGTTATAGCGTTACGTCAAACCTTGGTTTTCTGCCCCCGGATTTGTGTGTGGACGGTTTGGAAATTACTGCCAGCGGATTAAAAAAATATGGGCAAATATATGCAAAATACGGCATTTTAACAGATTCAGATGCACACTATCTTGAAAGTATTTCCGAACAGAAACATCTTATATGTGGTGAAGATAAAACTACACAAAAAATATTTGAATTTTTGTGCAAATTTTAAGAAAGTATTTTTGTCAAAATGTAGATTTTTGTTTATTTTTTTGATATAATTCTAGTGTACGTTTGATTGACATAAATTTAACAATGTACTGTGATCATTCTTGTGGAAACAGCAAAATACTGTTTTAGACGGAATGAGTTCCGCAACTTTCAAATCAAAGATTTGAAAGCCACATAAGATTGCAATAATGTCGGTTTATGCAAACCTCTGTTTTCATAAAGGTTTGCGACACAGCGCAAACAAAAACGCAAAAGCGTTTTAACGACTATTATTATAATGGGCGCAAAAAATGTTATGGGTCGGTTTTGTCGGCTTTTGTGACATAAATTAAGGTAGGAGGTAAAGTAGAAATGGAAAAGAAGACACTTCCATTCAATGGTACTAAAGAACAGGAAGCACAGCTTAAAGCTGTAATCGCGGAGCATAAGGATATGAACGGAGCAGTTATTCCTGTACTGCATAAGGCACAGGAAATTTACGGTTATCTTCCCATTGAGGTTCAGGAAATGATTTCTGAGGGTCTTGATGTGCCTCTGGCAGAAATTTACGGTATTGTTACATTTTACACACAGTTTTCGCTTAACCCCAAGGGCAAGTATCACATCGGTGTGTGTCTTGGCACAGCTTGCTATGTTAAGGGTTCAGGCGATATCTTAGATAAGATTAAAGAAATTTTGGGAATTGAAGTTGGTGAATGTACACCTGACGGTCTTTTCTCAATTGAGGCTACACGTTGTATCGGTGCTTGCGGTCTGGCTCCTGTACTTACAGTAAATGACGATGTTTACGGCAGACTGGTTGTTGATGATGTTGAAGGTATCATCAAAAAGTATCAGGAAATGTAATGAGAGAAATTTCACTTCACATTCTGGATATTGTTCAGAATTCGGTTGTGGCAGGTGCTACAAAAATTGATGTTACGGTTTGTGAGGATATTGCATCCGACAAGTTGACGGTTAAAATTTCCGACAATGGGTGCGGGATGACGAAGGAGTTTCTTGAAAAGGTAGTTGACCCGTTCACTACAAAGCGCACTACCCGAAAGGTAGGTCTTGGAATACCGCTTTTTAAATCCGCGGCAGAGGCAACAGGCGGAAGCTTTGATATAGAGTCAGAACTGGGAAAGGGAACGTGTGTTAAAGCGGTGTTTGGTTACAGTCATATTGACCGTCAGCCTCTTGGTGATATGTCGGAGACAATGCTTGGGCTGTTTACCTCGTATGAAAATATAAATTTTGTATATAAACATTCTGTTGACGAGAAGGTTTTTGAGGTTGATACCAATGAAATAAAAAATGTGCTGGGAGATGTTCCGTTCTCGGCACCTGAGGTTTATTTATGGCTTTCTGAGTTTTTAACAGAAGGCGAGCAGGAACTGAATTAAGTTTAAATTTTAAACGGAGGTAGAAAAATGAAAAGCTTGGCTGAACTTGAAGCAATAAGAAACAAAGCAAAAGGCTCTGTTAATCTAAGAAAAGATGATCATGCAATCCGTGTGGTTGTTGGAATGGCAACATGCGGTATAGCAGCAGGTGCAAGACCTGTAATGAGTGCTATTATGGAAGAGGTTGCAAAGAGAAATCTTGAACACGTAGCAGTTACACAGACAGGTTGTATCGGTGTTTGTCGCTTAGAGCCAATTGTTGAGGTTATGGTTCCCGGTGAAGAAAAGGTTACCTATATAAAGGTTGATCCCAAGAAGGCTGCTGAAATCGTTAGCGAACACATAGTTAATGGTCGAATTGTTACAAAGTATACAATCGGTGCTGCAGAGTAATTAAACGGCTCAGATTAAAAATACAGAAAGGTTTGGTGTTTAAAGATGGATATGGTAAGAGGTCATATTCTTTGCTGCGGCGGTACAGGTTGTACATCTTCCGGCTGTGATGCTATCATCAGGGAAATGGAAGCACAGCTTGCGGCTTATGATTTGGAAAAAGAATTTAAAATTATAAAAACAGGTTGCTTTGGTCTTTGTGCTTTAGGCCCTATTATGATTATTTACCCCGAGGGAGCTTTCTACAGCAGAGTTACTCCCGATGATGTTAAAGAAATTGTTGAAGAACATCTCTTAAAGGGCAGAGTTGTAAAGAGACTTCTTTATGCTGAAACAGTTGAAGAAGATAACATCAAGAGTCTTAATGAGGTTAATTTTTACAAGAAACAACACAGAATTGCTCTGCGCAATTGTGGTGTTATTAATCCTGAGGATATCGAAGAATATATCGGTATTGACGGTTATCAGGCTTTGGGCAAGGTGCTTACCGAAATGACTCCTCAGGAGGTTATTGATGTAATTAAGGAATCAGGTCTTCGCGGTCGTGGCGGCGGTGGCTTCCCAACAGGTACAAAATGGCAGTTCACCTATAATTCACAGAACGACCAGAAATATGTTGCATGTAATGCTGACGAGGGTGACCCCGGTGCATTTATGGACAGAAGTATTCTTGAAGGCGACCCCCACGCAGTTATCGAAGCTATGGCTATTGCGGGTTATGCAGTAGGTGCAAATCAGGGTTATATCTACATCCGTGCAGAATATCCCATTGCAGTTAAGCGTCTCAGCATTGCTATTGCTCAGGCAAGAGAATACGGACTTTTGGGCAAGAACATTTTTGAATCAGGCTTTGACTTTGATTTGGAAATCCGTCTTGGTGCAGGTGCTTTCGTATGCGGTGAAGAAACCGCTCTCATTACGTCAATCGAAGGTCATCGTGGTGAGCCACGTCCACGTCCTCCGTTCCCGGCAGTTGCCGGTCTGTGGCAGAAGCCTACACTTCTTAACAACGTTGAAACCTATGCAAACATTACTCAGATTATTCTTAATGGTGCAGATTGGTTCAAAACAATCGGTACCGAAAAGAGTAAGGGTACAAAGGTATTTGCTCTTGGTGGTAAGATTAAGAATACAGGTCTTGTTGAAGTTCCTATGGGTACAACTCTTCGTGAAATCGTAGAAGAAATCGGCGGTGGTATTCCCAATGGCAAAAAGTTCAAGGCTGCACAGACAGGTGGTCCTTCAGGCGGATGTATTCCTATGCACCTTATCGACACACCCATTGACTACGATTCACTTATGGCAATCGGTTCAATGATGGGCAGTGGCGGTCTTATCGTTATGGACGAGGACAACTGTATGGTTGATATTGCAAAATTCTTCCTTGAATTCACAGTTGATGAATCTTGCGGTAAGTGTACTCCTTGCCGTGTTGGTACAAAGAGACTTTATGAAATCTTAGAGAAGATTACATCCGGTAACGGAACTATGGAAGACCTTGACAAGATGGAAGAGCTTTGCTACAGCATTAAGTCAACAGCTCTTTGCGGTCTTGGTCAGACAGCTCCTAACCCTGTTCTCAGTACCCTCAAGTATTTCCGTGACGAGTATGAAGCACACGTTCGTGACAAGGTTTGTCCTGCAGGCGTATGTAAGAAGCTCGTTAAGTATGAAATCGTTGCAGACAAGTGTAAGGGTTGCAGCCTTTGTGCGAAGAAATGTCCTGTTGGTGCAATCACAGGTGAGATTAAATCACCCTTCACAATTGATTCTGAAAAGTGCGTTAAGTGCGGCGTTTGTATGGATAGCTGTAAGTTTGGCGCAATTATCAAGAAATAACAGAGAGGGAGAGTGAATAAAATGGAAATGGTTAATATAAAGATTAACGGACAGGCTCTTAGCGTGCCCAGCAATTACACAATTTTAGAGGCTGCCCGCAGTGCAAATATTGAAATTCCTACCCTTTGCTACCTGAAGGATGTCAGCAAAACAGGCTCCTGCAGAATGTGTATCGTAGAGGTAGTAGGTGCAAGAAACCTTCAGGCTGCTTGTGTGTATCCCGTAAATGAAGGTATGGAGGTTCTTACCAACACACAGAAGGTTAGAGACGCTCGCCGTATCAACCTTGAACTCCTTCTTTCAAACCACGACCGCAAGTGCTTGACTTGTGCAAGAAACCAGAACTGTGAGCTTCAGAAGCTGGCAGATGAACTTGGTGTTACAGACATCACATATATGGGCGAAAGAAACGAATATGACGTTGATGAAGTATCTCCTTCAATCGTACGAGATAACAACAAATGTGTTCTCTGCCGTCGTTGTGTTAGCGCTTGTAAGACAATCCAGACTGTTTCTGTTATTGATGCAACAGAAAGAGGTTTCAAAACAACAATTGCATCACCCTTCAACAAGTCACTTGGCGAAGTTCCCTGTGTTAACTGCGGTCAGTGTATCGTAGCTTGTCCCACAGGTGCTCTCCGTGAAAAGGATAATACAGCAGACGTATGGGCTGCAATCAATGACCCCGAAAAATACGTTGTTGTTCAGACGGCTCCTGCTGTTCGTGTTGGTCTTGGTGAAGAATTCGGTTACGAAATCGGTACACCTGTTACCGGCAAAATGGCTGCAGCTCTCAGAAGAATGGGCTTTGACGGCGTATTTGATACAGATACAGGTGCTGACCTTACAATCATGGAAGAAGGAACAGAGTTCATTGAAAGACTTAAGAACGGCGGCAAGTTGCCTATGATTACATCTTGCAGCCCCGGTTGGATTAAGTTCTGTGAACACAACTTCCCTGACTTTCTTGACAACCTTTCATCTTGTAAGTCACCTCACCAGATGTTTGGTGCAATTCTTAAGACTTATTATGCTGAAAAGATGGGTATTGATCCCGAAAAGATGTTTGTAGTTTCTGTTATGCCTTGTGTAGCTAAGAAATTTGAAGCAGGACGTCCTGAGATGGAAATAAACCAGCTTCGCGATGTTGATGCAGTTATCTCAACAAGAGAACTTGCAAAAATGATTAAGGAATCAGGTATCCTCTTTAACAAGCTTCCTGATGAAAAGTTTGACAATCCCTTTGAAGAAGCAAGTGGTGCCGGTGTAATCTTTGGTGCAACCGGTGGTGTTATGGAAGCGGCACTCAGAACTGTTGTTGAGGTTCTTGAAGGCAAGTCATTTGATAAGCTTGACTATGAAGCAGTAAGAGGTACCGATGGTATCAAGGAAGCAACTCTCACAGTTGCAG
The DNA here is from genome assembly GCA_045645905.1 of Clostridia bacterium. Classification (GTDB taxonomy): domain Bacteria; phylum Bacillota; class Clostridia; order Monoglobales; family Monoglobaceae; genus SIG440. The sequence goes on along the minus strand of JAZRJT010000104.1, from coordinate 5,493 downwards.
GTACCGAGGTTAAGGTTGCAGTTGTAAACGGTCTTGGTAATGCAAGAAAGGTTCTTAACGACATTCGTGACGGCAAGGCAAACTATCACTTTATCGAAGTTATGGCTTGTCCCGGCGGTTGTGTAACAGGCGGCGGTCAGCCCATAGTTGACTCACAAACACGTATGGATGTTGATGTTAAGGCAAAGAGAGCAGCAGGTCTTTATGCGGAAGACAAGGCTCTTACTTTTCGTAAGTCACACGAAAACCCTGATATCAAGCTTCTCTATTCAGAGTTCCTTGAAAAACCGGGCAGCCACAAGTCACACAAACTTCTACACACACACTATACTGCAAGACCTAAGTTCTAATATAAAAGAAATCGCCGTAGCATATTGCTACGGCGATTTTGTGTGTAATGCATACTAAGGTAAAAGTGCAACAAAAATTCCTGAAAGAATAATAAGTGTACACAACAGCTTGTATAGAATGTTTTTTTCTTTGAAAACAAGCCAGCCGGTGAGAATTGTTACAATGACGGATGATTGCTTGATAATCGTCATAAGAGTTACCTGACTTTGGGGGTTGGCATTTGCCTCAAACAACAGCAGGTCTCCTAAAATAAGGGAGACGCTCATTAAGGGTATCCAGTAATTTGTACGGATGGAATGAAAAGAAATTTTCTCTTTTTTTATAATGATGATTAAACCGTAAATTAGCGCCATAAAAAACATAAACCAGAATTGAAGCTGAGTTGACTCCATATATTGCATAAGTATTTTGTCCATTGTTCCCGAAATTGAATTAAAGAAACAGCATAAAAATGCAGCAGTAAGCGAAAAAACAGTTACTCCCTTGGCAGAGATACTCTTTTTTACATTAATCAGGAAGAGCCCTAAAAGAACCAGAAAAATACCGATTGCTTTATTGAGCGTAAAGCTCTCGCCTAAAACAAAAACACCAAGGAGTGTAGAAAAAATCATTCTTGATAAATCTATTATCCCGTAAAGACCAACCGACATAGACTTAATTGCCGCCAAAGAAAAAAACCAGGCAATACAGCACACAGCCGCCTTGACAAATGCCCAGAATATATATACAGGCTCAAGCTGGAGAGCGTTTTGTGTGTTTGGAATAGTAAGAATAAAACCAATAAGAGTATAAAAAAATAATATTTCCATTGAACTGCTCTTTTTAAGTGCGGTTTTTTTCATTCCCTCGCGTGAGCCTTTTAAAAGCCCATATATAAGTATAAAAATAATCCATAGTTTACCCATTGATATTAAACCTCCATTTGTCAACCGAATGATTATACTATTTTTCAGATAAAAAATCAAGTACAGGGTATAAATTACTGTAAAATTTCACTTTGTACTTGAAATTTTAAATAAAATAGTATATAATATTATTCATATTATTTTATAACTTCATAAGGAGGAAATTATAATGAAAAAGATTCTTTCAATTGTACTTACATTAGCACTTGTATTTGCACTTGCTGCTTGCGGTGGTGCTGCAGGTACAAAAATGACTATGGGTACAGGCGGTACATCAGGTACATATTATGGCTACGGCGGTGTACTTGGACAGTATATTACAAACAATGCAGGCGTAAATGTTACGGTTGTTTCAACTGACGGTTCAAAAGCTAACATTCAGGAAATTGATGCAGGCAATTATCAGCTTGGTACTGTTCAGTCTGACGTTATGGCTTATGCTTGGGAAGGCTCACGTTCATTTGAAGAAGACGGCAAGATTGATTCTTTCCGCGTTGTAGCAGGTCTTTATGCAGAGGCTGTTCAGCTTGTTACAATGGACCCTTCTATCAAGAGCGTGGCAGACCTTAAGGGTAAGTCAGTTTCAATCGGTGCTCCCGGTTCAGGTGTGTTCTTTAATGCAATGGATGTTCTTACAGCAGCAGGTCTTACAGAAGAAGATATCAAGCCACAGTATCAGTCATTTGCTGACAGTGCAGATGCATTGAAGGACGGCAAGATTGATGCTGCATTTATCGTTGCAGGTCCTCCGACACCTGCAATTACAGAGATTTGCACAACAAACAGTGCATATCTTGTTCCCATTGACGGAGCAGTGGCAGAAGCTCTTATGGCGTCATGTCCCTACTATACAACTCACAAGATTCCTGCAGGAACATATGCAGGTCAGACAGAAGATGTTTCAACTGTTACAGTAAAGGCAACTCTTATTGTAAGTGCTGATGCATCTGAGGATGATGTATACAAGCTCACAGCAGCAATCTTTGATAATATTGATGCAATTACCGCTGAACACGCTAAGGGCACAGAACTTAGCGTTGAAAATGCAACAAGCGGTATGACAGTTCCCTTCCACGCAGGTGCTGCAAAGTATTTTGCAGAAAAGGGTGTTGAAGTAGCAGTCCAGTAATTACAAAAGGCAAGTATTAAATGGCTGCGCCGTTTTCGCCGCAGTCATTTTAATGCATTCAGGAGGTATTATGGGATTTTTTAGTAAGAAGAAAACAGCTGGTGAACAAGCGCCAATGGATCTGGAATCCGTAATGAAAAAATTTGACAGGGAGTCAAATACCCGCTTGTGGGAAGGTGTTCCTAAAGCATTTGTAAGTGCTTTTCTGGCAGTTTTCTCGATATTTTGTATTTATGTTACCCTTTTTGCCAGTTGGCTTGAGGAATTCAGATTAACAACATTTGTTGCGTTTATTGTCTTTCTTGGATATATTGTTTATCCTGCTAAAAAAGGCAAACAAAGAGTAAATTATATGCCCTGGTATGATGTAATACTTATGCTGATGGGTACAGGCGCGTTCTTGTACTTTGCATTTAATGCCGAAGCGATTGTTGCTCAGGGCAGTAAATTTGAAGTATATCAGATTATAATAGGTATACTCGGTATAGTTTCGCTTCTTGAGGTATGCAGAAGAAGTGTAGGCCTTCCCATAGTTTTGGTTGCGTCTGTATTTATTGTATATGCTCTTATCTGGGGTGCAAGCAATCCCAGTCTTTGGGGCAAGGTGAAGTATGTTGTTCCCCGTCTTTTCTACAGCAAGGAAGGTATACTTTCAACACCTGTTAATGTATGCTCTAAGTTTATAGTTGTGTTTATTATTTTTGGTGCTTTTCTTGAAAGAACAGGCGTTGCAGATTTTTTTATTAAGATTTCAAATGCAATTGTGGGTCGTTTTTCGGGTGGCCCTGCAAAGGTTGCGGTTGTTGCAAGTGCTCTTGAAGGTATGGTTTCAGGCTCGTCAGTTGCTAACACGGTTGGCTCGGGTGCTGTTACCATTCCGCTTATGAAAAAGACAGGCTATAAGCCTGAATTTGCAGCTGCAGCTGAAGCATCAGCTTCAACAGGCGGCCAGATTATGCCCCCTATTATGGGTGCGGCGGCATTTTTGATGGCAGAGGCGTTGGGTGTTCCCTACAGTGATATTGTTGTGCGTGCAATTTTACCTGCTATTTTGTATTTTGCAGGCGTGTTTATAACAGTTCATCTTGAGGCAAAGAAGAATGGATTAAGAGGTTTAAGCAAGGAAGAACTCCCCAGAGTTTTGCCGCTTTTGAAACAGCTTTATCTGCTTATCCCGCTTGTTTTATTGATTTATCTTGTTGGTACAAATAAGCGTTCAATTGCATATGCGGCGGCAATTGCCATTGTTGCGGCAATAGTTGTAAGTATGTTCAACAAAGAGAGCCGAATGACCCCTAAACGTATCTGGGAGTCTCTTGCGGCAGGCGGTCAGGGAATGATTGCTGTTGCTACGGCTTGTGGTGTTGCGGGAATTATTGCAGGTGTTATCACCTCAACAGGTCTTGCAAATATCTTACTTAACGGAATAGTTTCTCTGGCAGGAAATCAGGTTATAGTTGCGTTGTTCTTTACAATGGTTTGTTGTATTGTTCTTGGTATGGGTGTTCCTACAACCGCAAACTATTGTATTATGGCAGCAACCTGTGCACCTATTCTGACACGTATGGGTGTTCCCGATATTGCGGCGCATTTCTTTGTATTCTATTTTGGTATTGTTGCTGACCTTACACCGCCGGTTGCTCTTGCGGCATATGCAGGTGCGGCAATTGCTCAGGCAAACCCGATGAAAACAGCAATTACTGCAACAAAGCTTGCTATCGGTGCATTTATTGTACCTTATGTATTTGCACTCAATCCTGCTATGTTGCTTGTTGATACAACGGCACCTGAGGTTGTGCTTATCTGTATAACATCATTGCTTGGTATGTTTGCTGTGGCAGCATCACTTGAAGGTTATTTCCTTCATAATATGTCATGGTATCAGCGTATACTCTCACTTGTAGGCGGATTATTGCTTATCTATCCGGGGGCTGTGACAGACGCCATAGGTGTTGGACTTGTTGTGATTGTGGCAATTATTCAGTTTATCACAAAAAAGAAGAAAAATTTAGCAATATAAAAATAGGAGTTTTAGTATGTATATTGATATTCATTCTCATGCTTATTGGAAACCCACACCATTTGTAACAAGATTTTTCTCACCTGAAGAACTTATTGAGGCACAGAACTTAAATGGAATTGAAAAAGGAGTACTGCTTCCTGTTGTAAACTGTGAAATTTATCTTCCCCAGACTAATGAAGATATTCTCGATATGGCAGAAAAGTATCCCGACAGATTTATTCCCTTCTGTAATGTTGACCCTCGTGCAATGACAAATTCACCCGATTCACCGCTTGAAAAAATTCTTCTTTACTATAAAGAGAGAGGCTGTAAGGGTATTGGTGAGGTTATGCCCAATATGGAGGTTATGGACCCAAAGGTTCAAAATCTGATGAGAGCTGCAGAAATTGCCGGACTTCCTTTTATATACGATGGCTCTGATGTTAAAGATGGCGATTTTGGTCTTTATGATGACCCAGGACTTCCCCAGCTTGAACATTCTTTGCAGAGATTTCCTAACCTTACTATTCTTGGTCATGGCCCTGTGTTCTGGGCAGAAATTGCAAGACTTGAAACACCGGGAGAACGAGGTTTTGTATTCAAATTCAAGAGTGAGGAGCAGGTGGGATGCTTAAATTCCGGTCCTATCAAGGAAGAGGGAGTTGTTCCCAAGCTCCTTCGCAAATATCCAAATCTTCATCTTGATTTGTCTGATGGAACTTGTTACAATGCTCTTACAAGAGACGAGGAATATGGCCCTGCATTCCTTATGGAGTTCCAGGACAGAGCGTATTTTGGAACAGACTTCTGTAACATCAATTTCCCTGTTTGTGCTCTTGCTTCAAAGCTTAGGGAATGGAGAGACGAAGGTAGAATTTCAAAAGAAGCATTTGAAAAGATTGAACGTGAGAATGCAATCAAACTTCTTGGATTATAATAATTTAGATATATGCGACCCCAAATTATATTGGCTCTTTGTCAATAGTTGGGGTAAAAAAGTTAAAACAGAATTTTGATGAGCAGTCGCTATTATGCGACTGCTTGTTTGTTTCTAAGAGATTGGTGAGAAAATATATGTAAAATACGGTTTCTAAATCTATTAAAAT
>JAZRJT010000103.1:0-2241 GCA_045645905.1 Clostridia bacterium | reverse complement strand
CGCTGAATCGCCGCCTGTTGAAGAGCTGCTTTCTGACGTTGAACTATTGCTTGACGGTGTATCACCGCTTGACGAGGATGAACCGCCATCACCCGAAGCTTGCGATGGAGTGCTTGTTGTTTCGGTTGTTTTGTTTGATTCACCGCTTGCACTGCTTTCTGTTGAAGAAGAGCCATTATCCAAAGTCGCAGAAGGACTCTCTGCCGATGAATTGCTGTCATTATTCATCGAAGACTCACTTGTTGACGGGGTTTCTGTTTCACCTGATGTTGCTTCACTCGAAGAATTTGATGTGCTTTCTGTTTGTTTATCTTCGCCCGGTGTATTTTCGGAAGATGAACCTGTTTCGCCATCTTTTGTGTCGGTTTCTTCTGGTTCAGGTTTATACGGATGAATTATAGTTCCTCCGCTAATCTCGGCAATTCTGTGATTTTTCCGTTTTCCCCATCGTGGCTCAAATATAATTTCACATCCTGCAACCGCCTGAATATTTATTTTTGTTTTACTTTTAAAAGTCGGTGTGCAATATTTGGTTGTCCCTTCAGGATCTTTTATGCTTATTATACAATACCCCTCTGTAGCCGTACCGCACGGAGTAAGCGTAAATTCGTGCATTTCGCCTTCTTCGGGAGTACACTTGTACTTGGATAAAACACTTCCAAAGCTTGCCTCTTCAACAGCGATATTCCATACCGCTGAACGCATTGCATCATTCTTTTCTATATCAACTCTAAAAATAGCAAAAGCGGTCGAAATCATTACTGTAATACAAGACAGTATTGCAATTGCTGACAATATAATTCTAGATTTTAAAATGCTGTCGGATATTTTTTCATTCTCCGGTATTTTTATATATTGGGTATATATTCTTTTCATTTGGTCACACCTCCTGATGATTAATTCGGCAATCAAAAGGCACACTGTTTTTTTACAGGTAAAGCCGAGAAAATTTTTATTGTTTATAAAGTGGGTTGTAATAATAAAACAATTTTTGCCCAGCTTTTACCGACAATATGCCTTTTGATTGCCGCCCACTCCTTATCGAAGTGGGACGGGCTTAAAAAGTTTATTTACTGTAATTTACAGTGTAAGTAGGTCTGCCATCTTCTGTTTGACCTTCAGTAATGCTGTACCCTTCGGGGAGTACAATTTCGTTTTCATTGAACTGCTGACCATCAAGGAGTGCTCCCTGATAGTAAGACCACGGACGGAGATAATTAGGCTTGGTAGGAAGCATACAGCCTTCATCGCCCCATGCAGGATTTGCTCCTACAAAGGTACCGCCATAAACCTTGAAAGAGTTATAGGACAAATTCAATAACAACTGGATATTGTTCTTGATAGCAACTCTGGTCAGGTTTTTATCCTTAGAATTACCACGCTTAGCGATATCATCTTCAGTTTCGCTAAATTTACTCAAATCTGCATTTGCATCATAATAGCCGCCATCGAAATAACCACCATTGATTACTACAGATGTGTCATAGTCTTTCATACCCACAAACATAGCGCCTACTTTATTGGCAGGAGTTCCTTCGGGAACATTTCTTATAAAATTACCGTTTTCGATAATTACCTCACCATAAGGGACAATAAGACTTGTCGCAGGATTTGCCATGTTTACTGTGCCATTACCAGTTATAGTAAGAGATGATCTTTCACCTTTCATATAGATAACCGGATCGACACTCGCATCATTCACTTTGATTTCTCTACCATTCATATCAAGATAAACATCCTGACCATCTTCAAGATAAAGTACTTCATCCAAATCAATATCGCTTGTCAGCAAAATATTACCGCCTTTTTCAAAAGCTTCTTTTAATTCTTCTGAAGTTTCTACACTGTAGTCATAGTTTATAACAGCAGGATATTCAGCCGTTTCATCATACTTTTCGTCATAGCTATCTTTTTCGTAGGTGTACTGTGTCGCTACGAAATTAATGCCTAAATCGATAGAAGGAGCGCCTTTGCCAGTTTCGTCAAGTCTGTAATTTGCTTCATCTCCTACTGTTGTAGGCATAAAGATTGCCATTGTAGTATATGCTACATCGCCAGATTCCAGCGCACGCTCATAAGACAGGGCTTTTGCTTTTCCGGTTTCCATACTTACCGCTTCTGCCAAGGTTTCAGGTGCAAGATCGGGTATCATAGAAGCCCAACCGTCAACACTCTGAGCCTTATCTCTTGTGGTAAAGACAGTTGCTTTATCTCCCGTCATATAATAAGCATACAAATAAT
>JAZRJT010000102.1:0-17747 GCA_045645905.1 Clostridia bacterium | reverse complement strand
AATCCCTTTAAGTGGTACAATTGTTACCGGATTAAGGTTTGTAATGCACATACTTTCAGGACTTTTAATCTGGGGCATATATGCCGACACCAACAGCGTGCTTATATATGCACTGACTTACAACGGTTCATATATGATACCCGAAATGATTATTACAACCATAGTTCTTGCAGTTGTTGCACCTAAAATCAAGGAGAAATTTTAGAGAAATTGAAACGCGATAATAATACAACGCGTTCATAATAGATGTAGTATATTTCATATGCGTAGCGTATTTCATTGAAAAAAGACTATTCGGAAGAATAGTCTTTTTTCTGGTGATCCATCCGCGATTCGAACGCGGGACACCTTGATTAAAAGTCAAGTGCTCTGCCAACTGAGCTAATGGACCATATTTAATTTTTAAAAATTGGCTGGGCTGGCAGGACTCGAACCTACGAAATGCCAGAGTCAAAGTCTGGTGCCTTACCGACTTGGCTACAGCCCATTATACACAACCTTGACAAACTTGTCCGCTGCCGACCTGAGAATATTGGTGGGGTGGATAGACGGATTCGAACCGTCGGCCTCCAGAGCCACAATCTGGCGCTCTAACCAACTGAGCTATACCCACCGCATAAAAAAGCAAGGTGGCGCGCCTGAAGAGACTCGAACTCCTGACCCACTGCTTAGAAGGCAGTTGCTCTATCCAGCTGAGCTACAGGCGCATGTCTTGCTGGAGCGGGTGATGGGAATCGAACCCACGCAATCAGCTTGGAAGGCTGAGATTCTACCATTGAACTACACCCGCACGTCGCTTTTGCCGTATCATACCCGACCGACTAAATTATTATAGCAACATCTTCTTCATTTGTCAATACTTTTTTAAAATTTTTTAATCTTTTTTTAAAACTCCCACAACATACTTTATTGCGGGAGTTTTTATACTTTATTTTAAATATCATAATCAAGTTTAAACTGTTCGCCGCAGCCGTAGTTTTCATAAACATAGTCAATATCCTTATCGCCACGACCTGAAAGGCAGGCAAGAATTGAGCCTGACTTATGTTCCTTTGCATAACGGATGGCGTAAGCAACAGCGTGAGCGCTTTCGATAGCGGGAATAATACCCTCGTATCTTGAAAGCAGGAAAAATGCCTCCATTGCTTCATCATCGGTAACAGTTTCGTATTTAACTCTGCCCATATCACGAAGATATGCGTGCTCGGGGCCAACACCCGGGTAATCAAGACCACTGGCTATTGAATAAACCGGAAGTGGTTCGCCGTTTTCATCCTGAAGAACATAGCTTGAATAGCCGTGGATTATACCCTTTGTACCATAAGCCATTGTAGCCGCGTGATCACCAACACCTGAACCTCTTCCCAGGGGCTCTACACCGTATATTTCAACCGGGTCAGCAAGGAATGGTGTAAACATACCAAGCGAATTAGAACCGCCGCCAACACAAGCGGTGATTGCATCGGGCATAATTCCTGTCATCTCTAAGAACTGCTCTCTTGCTTCAATTCCTATAATCGACTGGAAATCACGAACCATTTTAGGGAAGGGATGTGGACCTGCCGCAGTACCAATGCAATAAATTGCATCCTTATATTCATTGAGATATGCCTCAAATGCTGCATCGCAGGCTTCTTTCAGTGTCTTAAGACCCTTTGTTACGGGAATAACATTTGCACCAAGCATCTTCATTCTGATTACATTGGGGTGCTGCTTTGCAATGTCAACCTCGCCCATATAAACATCACATTCCATACCGAAGTATGCCGCCGCAGTTGCGATTGCAACACCATGTTGCCCTGCACCCGTCTCGGCAATAATCTTCTTTTTGCCCATAAACTTTGCAAGAAGTCCTTCGCCCATACAGTGATTCAGCTTGTGAGCACCTGTATGGTTAAGGTCTTCGCGCTTGAGATAAATCTGGCAGTTGCCAAAAATCTTTGAAAGTCTTTCGCAATGGGTAATGGGTGTTGGTCTTCCCTGAAATTCCTTTCGTATTCTGCGAAGCTCATTAATAAACTGTGCCGAATGACAAATTGCTTCATAAGCATCATCAGCTTCTTTAAATGCCTCGATAAGTTCTTCCGTTTGATAAGAGCCGCCGTATTCACCAAAGTAGCCCTCGGCATTGGGGAACTCCTTAAGATAGTTATCAAAATCTCTGTATTTATTCATAATAATTTCTCCTTTTTATAAAATATATTTTTACCCCTGCAGTTTACTAACTGAAAAAAACACCACGGGCTTACGCCCAAGTGTTGCACCACGAGTAATTTAAAATATATTTCTTAAAAAAGGGCATTATGTTCACTCCTCTTTGCTATGATAACAATAATTAAGTGTCATTATATCACAAGTTTACCTAAATGTCCATACCAAAAATGAAAAAGCCGCAAAAGCGACTTTTTCAATATTCTATCTTCCTATAAACATCTGTGTCCAATAGTTGCCCTCCGCAACGTAACCGACACCTATATGGGTGTATGATGCGTTAAGGATGTTTGTGCGATGACCTTCGGAATTCATCCAACCATCAACTACCTGAGCAGGTGTTTTTTGTCCTTTGGCAATATTTTCACCAGCCGTTTTATACGAAATTCCAAACTGTTTCATCATATCAAAAGGCGAACCGTAAGTGGGGCTTGTATGTGAAAAATAGTTCTTATCCTTCATATCCAGAGACTTGATTCTTGCAACACGACTGAGTTCTGTATCTGTTTCAAGTCTGTTTAATCCATTTTTCAATCTTATCTCATTAACTAGTCTTATAACTTCTGCCTCGTATTGATGAAGCTCAGAATCCACCGAGGGAGTGTTTGTGTCCTGCCCGGGAGTATTCTCAGGTGTAGTGTCATGTTCAGGCTTGTTTTCTGGAACGTTGTCTTGTTCAGGCTTCTGTTCGGGTGTGTTGTTGTCTTCCTCAGGTGTTTCTACGATTGCGTCATCTTCCTCCTGCCCGGGGCAGTGAATGCCGGGAATTGAAATCTGAGGGGTGTTACATTCAATATCAGTTTTATTGTCTTCGCAACCAATAACCATTGTGTAAATTCCGTTGCCAAGTTTGTGTGTTGTGACAGATGCTGCTCCTGCCGGAATCATCATTGCTGCCATTGCTGTAATAACCAATGTTATAATAAATTTTTTCATTTATCTTCCTCCTGAATTTTTTTGTGTCTATCTGACACTCACCTATCTTAACACATTGGTTTACATAATGCAAATGTAATTGTTGGGCATTTTTCCAGAAAGAAGAAAAATATTATAACAATTTAATTTTTAATATGTCATCAGATAATATCTACTCCAAAAACCGTCAAAACATTCTTTTCTACCTTAAAATGTATATCACAACCCGAAAAATTCATACTGTATGTTCGCAAATCATCGTGATAAGACGGTCTTGGGTCATCTTTAAGACACTCTACCGCGGCCGTACGTTTTTCTGCAGGCAGTTTGTTTAAAAGTTCATCAGGAAACACTACTTCCAAGCTGTATTCCTTAAATTCCTCACCAAAGCTGCCCTTTGCATCGGGTTTGCAATCCGCATAGGGAAGATAGGGCTTTATATCAAAAATCGGGGTATTATCAAGAATATCCAGCCCTGAAACAATCAACACAGCCCCTTCTTCCTCGTTTTTTTCAATTCCTTCAAGCTTGACCACAGATAGACCCAGAGAATTAGGGCGGTAAGGCGAACGGCTTGCAAAAACACCTACCCTTTTATTTCCGCCTAGTCTTGGTGGTCTTACGGTAAGGGCATTGCGGTTTCGTACAGCCTGCGAAAAGCCGAATATCAACCAAAGATGTGAAAATTCTTCAATTCCCCTCAATGCCTCGGAATTGCGGTACTCCTGTTCAAATACAATCGTACCCTTCAATTCAGCAACACGTCCGCTTTGCCTAGGAATACCGAATTTATCTTTAAAATCGGTGCGGATATATCCGATTGGCTTTATTTCCATATCTTAACACTCCTTTATTACCCTCCACGCATCTGTCAGCCTTTCAATCGACCAGGCAGCATTGGCAGGGGATGTTGATGGCAGACATATTGCCTCTTTACCCGTCTTTACCTTTAAATACTTATTATAATATCTCTCTGCTGTTTTTCCGTTAACAAAAATCTGTTTTATATCAGCATGGTCAAGTATCACACTTATATCATTTGCAACAACATTCTTAATTGAGCTGTCAGAGCTGCCCTCGATATCACAAGATGCAACTACATCCCATACCGCCACCCCGCAAGAAAGCAGTAGAGTTCTCTTTTCTTTAATAGTCTGCGGCACATTTTTCCCAAAAACTTCTGCCACTACACGCCAAAATCTATTCTGCGGATGCCCATAAAAGAACATCTGCTCCCGTGACTTCACAGACGGAAAGCTACCAAGTATAAGTATTTTTGAATTATCATCAAACAAAGGCTTTATTGGGTGTTTAATCATAAAATTTTTCCTTAACTATATCTGTATTTTAACCAAGCAAGACATCCGAGATAAGCATTACGCAAAATCCTACCAGAAGTGCGTATGTCGCACCGCGTTCACCACCGTGAGCATGAGTTTCAGGAATCATTTCGTCGCTGACAACATAAAGCATTGTACCGCCTGCAAATGCTAATGCAAAGGGCAGAACAGCCGTCGAAAGGCTCACCGCAAAATAGCCTATCAGCGTTCCTACAACCTCTACCAATCCTGTTATCATAGCACAGATAAAGGTCTTGCGAGGAGAAACTCCTGCCGCAAGCATTGGAGAAATTATAACCATGCCTTCGGGGATGTTTTGAAGGGCAATACCCCCTGCAATTATTAACGCCTGAGACGTGTTTCCCGAGCCAAAACCAACACCTGCCGCAATACCTTCGGGCAGATTGTGGATGCCGATTGCCATCACAAAAAGCAAAACCTTGCTTAAGTTTGCATTATTATGGCTCTCCTCAGCTCCCCCCATAATCTTGTGAAGGTGAGGAACCAGTTTATCAATCAGATTAAGGCACAGTGCACCTGAAAATATACCTGCTACGGTAACTATAATCCCATATTTTCCGCCATATTCAAGTGACGGCATAACAAGACCAAGTACAGCCGCTGCAAGCATTACACCCGCTGCAAATGAAAGTACTATATCCGAAAACTTGTGGGACATCTTTTTAAATATAAACCCGATAATCGAGCCGATTATCGTTGCACCGCCAACACCAAGGGCGGTGATTAAAACCATTTTCATAAAAATCACTCCTTATCTATACATTTTAACACATCACCAAGTCGTTGTAAACAAATAAATCAGTTATATCCCGTCACAATAAAATAAATTTGGCCTGTGATGTTAAAAAAATAAAAATTTTTAATTTTTTTCTGAAAAAGGGTTGACAAATTACAAAAAAAAGAGTATACTCTAATAGTTGCAACTGCAACGGACAAACCAAATGCACCTTTAGCTCAGCTGGTAGAGCACCTGACTCTTAATCAGGGTGTCCAGGGTTCGAGTCCCTGAAGGTGTACCAGACCGATGAAATCACTTGATTTCATCGGTTTTTTGTATAACGAAAAAGGAACTGTTGATTTGAAAACAACAGTTCCTTTTGATTATTTTAATTGTTTATTTGCATACTTTTGCAGTCGTTCTTTAACGTCATTATCAAGGTCAGAAATGTCTGCAAAGGGATTTTCTATTCCCAGTTTTTCATACTTATAAAAACCCATTGTATGAAAGCCTAAAAGCTCGTATTTTTCAATACAATTAAAATCCTTTATAAGTTTAATATATCTGTCGAGTACCTCTTTGCTGTCATTTATACCAGGAACAATCACCGTGCGAACCCATATACGCTTGCCAATACTTTCAAGAAAGTTAAGCATCTCTAATGTTCTGCTCATATCCTTGCCTGTATATTTGATATAGCTTTCATCATCCCAGAATTTAAGGTCAAGAATCACCATCTGTGATTTTTCAAGAACAAACCTGACAGAATCTGAAAGCTCCACCGCACCTGATGTATCTATTGCATAATTAATACTCATATTTTGCAACAAAGGAACACATTTGCAGATAAACTCTGCCTGCAAAAGCGGTTCACCGCCTGAAAAGGTTACTCCACCACTATCTTTAAAATATGGCTTGTACCTAGCAATTTTTTTAACCAAGGCATCTGCACCTATTTTCTGCCCCGCTCCGCTCCATGTGTCAGGGTTATGACAGTAGGCACAACGCAAAGGGCATCCCGCAAGAAACACCGCACACCGAAGTCCTATACCGTCAACTGCGGCCAAGCTCTCAAAGGAATGTACAAAACCTTCCATGCTGAATCACCTTACATTTTTTCGTGGAAGGTTCTTGAAATAACCTCCAACTGCTTATCACGGGTCAGCTTGTTAAAGTTAACCGCATAACCACTTACACGGATGGTAAGTGACGGATAAAGTGTGGGGTCATTCATTGCATCAATAAGTTTTTGACGATTGAGCACATTTACATTAAGATGATGTGCATTCTGTGCAAAGTATCCATCAAGAATCGCTACCAGCTTTTCTATGCGGTCGTCGTTATCGCATCCCAAAGTTTCGGGAGTAATTGAAAAGGTGTTTGAAATACCGTCCTGACAACAATCATAGCAAAGCTTTGCCACCGAGTTAAGAGATGCCAACGCACCCTCGGCATCTCTGCCGTGCATTGGGTTTGCACCAGGAGCAAAGGGTTCGCCTGCCTTTCTTCCATCGGGTGTCGAGCCTGTCTTTTTGCCGTAAACAACATTTGATGTGATTGTAAGGATTGAAAGTGTGTGCTTTGCACCACGATATGTTTTTGTCTTGCAAAGTTCTGCATAGAAAAATTCCGTAATCCACTTTGCAATTTCATCCGCACGGTCATCATCGTTGCCGTATTTGGGGAAGTCACCTTCGGTCTTAAAGTCAACAATCATACCTCGTTCATCTTTAACGGGGGTAACCTTTGCATATTTAATTGCACTAAGGCTGTCTGCCAAAACGCTGAGACCACTGATACCAAATGCCATAAGACGTTCAGGTTCTGCATCATGAAATGACATCATCAATCTTTCGTAAGCATAATGGTCGTGCATATAATGAATAACATTCATTGTGTTTACATACAACTTTGCCATCCAGGCTGCATATTCCTTAAATGCCTCCAAAACCTCATCATAATCAAGTGGTTTGCCTTCCTCAAAGGTCTTGCCTTCGGGTGCAACCTGCTCGCCATAAACTTCATCCTTACCGCCGTTAAGCGCCATAAGAAGAACCTTAGCAAGGTTACATCTTGCACCAAAGAACTGCATCTGCTTGCCCACCTTCATTGCTGACACACAGCAGGCAATTGCATAGTCATCACCAAAATCTTTGCGCATAACTTCGTCATTTTCGTACTGAATTGAATCTGTATCAATTGAAACTTTTGCACAGAATTCTTTAAAACCTTTGGGTAAATCCTGAGCCCAAAGAACAGTAATATTAGGCTCGGCACTGGGGCCAAGATTATAAAGAGTCTGCAGGAATCTGAAGCAGGTTTTTGTAACCATAGGTCTTCCGTCCTCAGTCATACCTGCCAGCGAGCAGGTAACCCAAACCGGGTCTCCGGCAAAAAGTTCGTTATATTCAGGAGTACGCAGATGACGTACAAGACGCATTTTAAGAACTAAATCATCAATAAGCTCCTGAGCAGACATTTCATCAAGAGTTCCTTCTTCAATATCTCGCTGAATATAGATATCAATAAATGCAGAAATACGACCGATACTGTTGGCAGCACCGTTTTGCTCTTTAACAGCACCCAAATAACCAAAATACAGCCACTGAACTGCCTCTAATGCATTATTTGCAGGACGGGTAATGTCACAACCATACTGCCCTGCCATAACAACAAGCTGTTTCATAAATTCAAGCTGTTTTTCGATATCCTCAATAAGCTGAATTGTATCTGCCGACATATCCCTTTCGCTTATACGCTTTTTATCAAGCTGACGCTGTTCGATAAGGTAATCCATACCGTAAAGGGCAATTCTGCGGTAGTCACCGATAATTCTGCCACGGGCATAGGCATCAGGAAGACCGGTAAGCACACCAACATGTCTTGCTTTTTTCATTGTGTCTGTATATACGCGGAAAACACCCGTATTGTGCGTTGTGCGGTATTTAAATTCGTTTTCAACATTTTTGCCGATTTCATAACCGTACGCCTTGCATGCCTGTACAGCATTGCGATATCCGGCAAACGGGTTAACTGCTCTTTTAAGTGGCTCATCTGTCTGAAGTCCCACAATTATATCATCACCCTTTATAATATATCCGGGCTCGAATGTCAAAAGCGACGATACACGGTCTGGTTCAACGCTGAGCACACCACCGTTTTTATTTTCTTCAATCAGAAGTTCCTGAACTCGCGCCAGAACACGTTCTGTACGCTTGGTCGTTCCCTTAAGAAAAGATGCATCACCGGTATACGGTGTATAGTTTTGTTTGATAAAATCAGCTACATCTATTTTATTTGTCCATTCTGATTTGTTAAATCCTCTCCAATATGACATAATAATCATCTCTCTTTCTGTAAAAAAGTAAAAACATCCTATGTACGAAAATAAGGATGCCCAGGCGGTCGACTAAATATTAATCCCTGTTCCCTCACAGTATACTCTGCATTCCGCCAGTTACAGGGACTGTTTAATTTTTTATATTTCTATTATACAACAAACTTCAGTCATTGTCAAACTAAATATTCAACATTTTTTAAATTTTTTTGCACTTGATGAATACTAATATAATTATAGGGAAAAATCTATATGGAAATATTTCCAAAAATCTATCTGTAAATATTTCCAAAACCCTTGCAAAATAAGGAAATTTAGTATATAATACATCGTAGTTGAATGTTACCGGCACATTAGCTTGACATTAGTTATACGAATCTGACCTTAAGTAAACCAATATCAGACTAAGTCGGTTCATTGATACAGAGCGGCTAAAATTTTATATACAACAGGAGGATAGTTTTTTGCAAAAAAGTAAAAAAATCAAGATTACACCACTTGGAGGGCTGCACGAGATCGGAAAAAATATGACAGTCTTCGAGTATGGAAGCGACCTGATTATTCTTGATGCAGGCCTTGCATTTCCTGACGACGATATGTTGGGAATTGATATGGTTATACCCGATATAACCTATCTGCAAAAGCATAAAAACAGAATACGCGGTATTGTTCTTACTCATGGTCATGAAGATCATATCGGAGCCATCCCTTATGTCCTGAAAGAGTTTAATGTGCCCGTTTACGGCACAAAGCTGACTTTGGGAATACTTAAAAACAAACTTGAAGAGCATGGTATTTTAGGCTCTTCAAAGCTCAATGTTATAAGTCCCGGAGCAACATTTTCACTTGGGGAATTCAAGGTTGAATTCATTCGGTCAAACCACAGTATCGCAGATGCGGTTGCTATTGCTCTACACACCCCTGCAGGAACAATTCTACACACGGGTGACTTTAAAATTGACTCAACACCAATAGACGGCGAAATGATTGACCTTGGCCGTATAGGCGAGCTTGGCAGAAAGGGCGTTTTGCTCCTTATGTCAGACAGCACAAATGCCGAGCGTAAGGGTTATACAATGAGCGAAAGTACCGTAGGTGCAACCTTTGACAGTGTATTTGACAACTGTAGCAAACGAATTTTTGTTGCCACCTTTGCCTCTAACATTCACCGCGTTCAGCAGATTATCAATGCTGCGGTGAAATACGGCAGAAAGGTTGCGGTTTCGGGACGCAGTATGGAAAATGTTCTTACTGCCGCAATTGAGCTTGGGTATATGGATATCCCCAAAAATACCCTGATAAAGCTTGACGAAATCGGCAGATATTCCAAGGAACAGCTTGTCATTATCACCACAGGCAGTCAGGGCGAAACTATGTCAGCACTGTCGCGTATGGCGTTTTCAGGTCACAAAAAGGTAAACATCGAAGCAGATGACCTTGTTATCATTTCAGCAAGCCCTATACCAGGCAACGAAAAAGCAATTTCAAACGTAATAAACGAGCTTCTCAAACACGGAGCAGAAGTAATTTATGAATCCTTAGCCGATGTTCACGTATCAGGACACGCCTGTCAGGAAGAACTTAAAATCATTCTTGCTCTTGCGAAACCCAAATATTTTATGCCCGTTCACGGCGAATTCAAGCATCTGAGCCGACACCGCTCTCTGGCTTTGCAGATGGGAATTGATTCAAAGAACATCTTTATGATGGAAAACGGTCAGGTTCTTGAGGTTTCCAAAAGCGGGGCAAAAATCACCGGAATTGTGCCCTCGGGCAAGGTTCTGGTTGATGGCTTAGGCGTCGGAGATGTTGGTTCTATCGTTCTTCGTGACCGCAAGCATCTGTCAGAGGATGGTTTGATTGTTGTTGTAATGACAATCGACCACGCAAGTCAGACGGTTGTTGCCGGCCCCGACATTATATCCCGAGGCTTTGTATATGTCCGTGAATCCGAGGATTTAATGGAGAGTATGCGAATAAAAACCGCCGACATCGTAAACACCTGTCTTGACAATCACACTCTTGACTGGGCAAGTCTTAAATCACACGTTAAAAACGAGCTTGGCTCATTTATCTTTGAAAAAACAAAGAGAAAGCCGATGATATTGCCGGTTATTATGGACATTTAAACACAAATGACGCCCTTGCTGATACAGCAGGGGCGTTCGGTTTTAAGACCTTTATTTATACTCACCGCAGTTTTTACAGAATTGAGATATGCTTTCATTTTCCTCACTGCATTTTTTACATATCCATTTATCCGCATTCCCGTTACCGACCGTTCTTATATCATAAGCCGGTCTTGGCATTGACACCTGTTTTTCAGGCTCTGATGAGTTTTTATCTTTCATTTTCTACGTAGTTCTGTTATATTCTGATTTAAATATTTTACATAGTCCAGGACTTCTCCCAATGTATACAGCGATATAAAGCTCACAAATCCGCTTGCAGTCATAGCTACAAACACCATAAAGGACTCACTTCTCAGTCCGCCCACAAATCCTGTAACAATCGCTATCGCCAACAGTATAAACGCTGTAATTCTACATACATTTTCCATAATATTCCTCTTTTTTAGTATTATACTATATAAACTTTTAAAAATCAATATACTTATATATTCTCAACTTTAGCAGGCATAAAAGAATAAGATACAATTTATTAATCTATAAGTCTATTTTTGACAATCCTCCCTCAGAGGTTTCTTTATAGGATTTATGCATATCCATTCCGGTTTCCTTCATTGTTTTTATTACTTTATCTAAAGATATTTTTCTTGTATTCCACAAAAAGCTTGCCAAGCTTACAGCATTTATAGCCCGCATTGCAGCAACTGCGTTTCTTTCAATGCACGGAATCTGAACAAGTCCGCATATAGGGTCGCAAGTAAGCCCAAGATGATGTTCAATGGCAATCTCTGCGGCATATTCGATTTTTTCTATGCTTAATCCAAACAATTCAGCAAGTGCAGCAGCAGCCATTGCACAAGCACTTCCGACTTCAGCCTGACAACCACATTCCGCACCCGAAATAGAGGCATTTGTTTTAATCAAATTTCCTATTATTCCTGCGGTCATCAGGGCACGTACCACACTCTCGTCTGTAAAATTATTCTTTTGTTGTTGATAATATAATACAGCAGGAACTATTCCTGCAGCACCACAGGTAGGTGCTGTGACAATAGTTTCTCCTGATGCGTTTTGCTCTCCAACCGCAAAGGCATATGCACAAACCATTCTGTTTTCCCTTGTTTCAGCAGTTTCATCTATGTGTTGATTGTTAAACAAAATGTTTGCTTTCTTTTGAACCTTAAGTCCGCCGGGAAGTTCTCCGGAATCAAGTAAACCGTTTTTTATGCAAGTTTTCATAACGTTCCAGATTTCCGATACGTAATCAATAAAACCATCATCTTCATTTTCCAAAGCATATTCCCACAATCTTATATTTTTCCTTTGGCAATATTCAGCTATATCATTAAACTTGCTCAGTTTATAAATCTTTTTGGGTGGTTTAACAACCTGGTCCTCAAAAACTATACTTCCTCCGCCAACACTTAAAACTCTGTTTCTGCAAATTTCTTTTTCATCTTTATACGCAATCAAATCTAATGTATTTGGATGTGGCATATTTGAGGTTATAAAGTCAAACTCCACTTCACAATCAATTGGTGAAAATGTCTTTTTTATAACAGCATCTGTACCATGACCTTTTCCTGTTTTCGCCAATGAACCAAAAAGAACGGCCTTAAATCTGTCTGCATCAACATTTGCCTTTTTAAAAATAAAACAAGCCTTTTCAGGACCAATCGTATGAGAACTGGACGGCCCTCTGCCAACTTTATACAGTTCAGTAATTGATTCCATACCACAACAATCAACTTCGGCATTCAAAACATCAGTGTCAAAAAAATATTCTACCGGAACATTAAATATTTTAGCTAAATTAATCAAATTCTGCCCTGATGGATTTGATAATCCTGATTCCCACTTAGAGATTGCCCTGTCACTTATGTCAAGATATTTACCCAAAGTTTTTTGAGACATATTGTTTTTTATTCTCAGTTCTCTGATTCTTGTGTAATTAAAATTTTTCATCTTCATGACCTCGTAAAAATTTAATTCTAACATTATTATAAATTTAAAATCTCCAACTATCAAGGTACAAAAATAATTTTTTTTATTTCCATCTCAACTACTGGTTGATTTTTGCAATTTTTGAATCAAAAACCAAACTCGTAACTTGCCGTAAGGCTCAATTCATGCCGACAGGCAATTCATTGAAAAAAGCACTTCCAAAATTTTTCTGGAAGAGCCGAGCGGTTTAGATGCCGTATATTTTTAGGCGATATACTCGCTATCACTCGTGCGATATATTTACTTTGTAAATTCGATATAATCTCACTTCGTTCGATTGCGATATGATATAAATCCCTTTTCTTGTTACCGCAAGGCAACATATCGCATCCGTCAGGATATATCGCGCCGAAGGTATATCATAAATTCCGTCAGGAATTTATATCGTTGAAAAAAGACATTTTTCGTATCCGAAAAATGTCTTTTTTCTGGTGCGCCAGAAGGGACTCGAACCCCTGACCTACTGGTTCGTAGCCAGTCACTCTATCCAGCTGAGCTACTGGCGCATATTGGATAGGCAAATTAGTTTACCGCCAACGATTATATATTCTACCACACCTTTTCACAAAATGCAAGACTTTTTTTAAAATTTTTATAAATTCTTTATGTAACATTATTGTAAATATTTTTTCATTTACAAAAACATTTAATTTTGATATACTTAATTCAATAAATTTCTCAGGAAGTGTTAACATATGAATATAAAAACTATAATTAAAAAAGTCATTGCAATTGTCATTTGTGCCGCTGTTATCCTTAGTTCAACAAGTGCATTTGCAACAGTTTTAGGCAGTACAATCGTAGATAGCTACACTATGCAAATCGGTGAAGGTCTTGAATTCACCCACAATATTTTTTACAGCGACCAAAGCAGTGTTGGCAAGCAAAGTGAAAATTACATCACCTACACCCCCAACAGCACAGTTATCCCCACCATTACCTATGGCACGGCGCTTTATGGCGGGAACACGCTCTCTGACCAGGTTTCAACTATGGAAAATCAGGGCATTGATATACTTGCAGGTACAAATGCCGATTATTTTTCGTCACAGACTCTTGTCCCTATGAGCACTGCAATAGTTAACGGAAAAATCCTTACCAAGGATGCGTCCGGTCAGGATGCTGTAGGAATATTGGAAGACGGCACCGCATTTATATCTTATGTGTATTTTAATTCCGTCCTTACCCGAGAGGACGGGAGCGAGGTTAACATCTACAATATAAATAAATACCGTCAGCCATACGCCGCATATATGATGACCCGTGAATTCTCGGATACTACCCGAAATACGACAAAAGGCTTTGATGTAATCTTAGGCTCGGTTGAAGGCGAAATGAAAATCGGTGAGACAATTACCGCAATAGTGGAATCTGTAACAGAAAACTCATCTTCCATAACCATCCCTGAAGGCAAAATTGTTATCACCGTTGATTCAAAAGCACCGGAAGAATTTCTTAAGCCTATCTCATCACTCGTGGTTGGGGAAAAGGTAAGGATAAATTTCAGTGCAACAGGCGACAACCGATGGTCAAAGGTCAAAACGGGAATGGGCTCGGTTGGCGGCAGACTACTGATAAACGGAAAAGTTAATTCAAACCTTCCCACAGGGGCAGCTCCACGTACAGCAATCGGCGTTAAAGAGGACGGCAGTATTATCCTTTATACTCTTGACGGCAGAAAAACAGGGCACAGCTATGGTGCACAACTTAAAACGCTTGCAAAACGTATGCAGGAGCTTGAATGTGTAGACGCACTTAATCTTGATGGCGGCGGTTCAACGGCAATAAGCGTTCAATTCCCCGGCAATGCCTCTGCTTCTGTTATAAACAAACCCTCCGATGGTAAGGAACGTAAAATTTCGACCCATTTTATTTTCACCAACACAGCCGAAAAATCAGGTGAAACAACGCTACTTCATCTGTACCCACAAACCTCATATATTCTTAATGGTGCCACCATACAACTTGATTTAAAGGCAACAGACAGCGGGTTTTATCCCTCTTCGGTCCCTGACGATGTTGTATATAGTATACAGGAAGGAAAAAACAGCACAATTTCTCAAGACGGACTATTTAAAGCAAACGATAACGGCGCTGTTACTGTTTATGCAAAAAACGATTTGTTAACAGCCTCAACCACCATCACTTGCTTTAAAACGCCCACAAGCATTAAAATTAAGGACAGTTCAACTGGCAAAGAGATAACCAACGTTACCCTTGACCCGGGTGAAACTGTGTCACTTTCCGCCAACGCCTATGCTGGATATAACCAACTGATTTCAGCTAACGAATGTTTCACCTGGGAATGTGACAGCAATATCGGCATAATTGATTCATCCGGTGTATTTACCGCCACGGATGAGTTTGGTAAAAAAGGTAACATTCGCATCAAGGCAGGGGATACAACTGTTGAAATCCCCGTCGCCTTAGCTCCGGCAGATGCCAACGATACCAATGCATACCCTGTGATTGATATGTCTTTTGAAAGCGGTACTCTTACAGGCACAATAACCTGTGAATATAATATTGCGACACTTAAAGACGAAATTACGCTTAAAGCAGACGGCAAAGAAGCCGAGATTTACTATAACAAAGAAAGCGGCGAATTCACCGCTGAACTTCCCGGAAACACACAGAAAATAACGCTATATGCAACCAACGAATTTGGGTTTACTACCTTTAAAACAATAACGGTAAAAGAAACTCCACTTGAAAACCCCTTTGCCGACACCGAAGGGCATTGGGCTGAAAATATTTTAAGTTATTTATATAATCAAAAAATAATCAATGGCGACCCAACCTCCGGCTCGCTGAAATTCTTCCCTCAAAAACAGATGACTCGTTCAGAATTTGCCGTTATGATAGTTAATTATCTGGGTGTTGACCCGACAGATTATTCCGATGTAATACTTCCCTACTCGGACATTGACAACATTCCCTTCTGGGCTGTTGACAGCTTTAAAGCACTTTATGACCTTGGAATTGTCAAAGGCAGATATGTCAGCGACACCGAAAGCTGTGCTGACCCGCTTTCTTCCATCAGCCGCGGGGAGGCTGCCACAATTGTGGCACGAACCCTGCCGCAGGGCTTCTTCACAACAGAGATTACTGCCCCTGACAAATCTGATGTTGCATCCTGGGCAGAAACTGGAATTTCGGCTCTTTTAAACATTGGAGCTATGAAGGGTTATGAAGACGGAACTCTCAAACCCTTAAACCCGCTAACTAAGGCCGAGGCTGCAAAAATTCTTTACTCTGCAATGTAAATATTGACAATTTACAAATTTTGAGTTATAATAAAATTTAGGATTATTCCGGTAGGTAAGGCTACCACAGGGATACGGATTGCTGCCGCGAAATGGTGGAGACACTATAAGATGGTTGAACAGGCTATATCGAACGCAAGGTATCGTCTAATGCAATTTCATCGCCCTGCGAAGCTAAAGCTCGAACGGTGACATCGCATATTTTGACTTATTCAAATTTCCCTGTGTCACTGTTCGTCAGTCACAGGGATTTTTCATTTACTAAAAAAGGAGGAAAAGCAGATGATTGAAGAAATTTTGACATTAATAGAAAATAAGGAATTTGTCAGGCTGCGAAGTACTCTGACTGAAATGAATGCACCTGATATTGCATCAATGCTGGACGAAATTCCCGAGGAATACATTCTGCGTCTTTTCAGGCTGTTGCCTAAAGAACTTGCGGCAGACACCTTTGTAGAAATGGATGCCGACACGCAGGAGCATCTTATAAAGCGTTTCAGCGACAAGGAGCTTCACGACGTCCTTGATGAAATGTATCTTGACGATACCGTTGATATCATCGAGGAAATGCCCGCAAATGTAGTTAAACGAATTCTTCGCCAATCCGACCCCCAAACTCGTTCGGAAATCAACAAAATTCTTAACTATCCTAAGGACAGTGCCGGAAGTATTATGACAATTGAGTATGTTGACCTTAAAACACATATGACTGTTGCCGAAGCCTTTGACAGAATTCGAAAGACAGGTGTTGACAAAGAAACCGTATACACCTGCTACGTAACCGACCAGAACAGACATCTGTTGGGAATTGCCACAATCAAAGACCTTTTGCTTTGCGACAATTGTGCAAAAATCGGGGATATGATGGAAACCAACGTAATCTATGTTGACACCTTTGATGATAAGGAAGAGGTTGCAAACCTTTTTAACAAATACGACTTATTAGCAATGCCTGTTGTCGACAAAGAAACCCGCCTTGTAGGCATTATTACAGTCGACGACGTAATTGACGTCATTCAGGAAGAACACACCGAGGATATCGAAAAAATGGCAGCTATGTTGCCATCCGAAAAGCCATATCTTAAAACCTCGTCGTGGGAAATTTTCAAAAACAGAATTCCGTGGCTTATGCTGCTTATGCTGTCCTCCACCTTGACGGGCAAAATCATCAGTTCTTTTGAAGAAACGCTTGCCGCATGCGTGGCACTTACAGCATTTATACCTATGCTTATGGGTACCGGCGGTAACTCGGGCGGTCAGGCATCTGTCACCATTATCCGAGGTTTGTCTCTTGGCGATGTGGAAATGAAGGATATCTTTAAAGTACTTGGCAAGGAGCTTGTGGTATCACTTCTTTGCGGAATTGCCCTTGCTGTTGTAAATTTTGGCAAAATGATGCTTATCGACCAGGAAGCAATTCTGCTATCTGGTCAAAGCCCTGTTATTGTTTCGCTGGTGGTTTCGCTGACCTTGCTTGTAACAGTTCTCTGTGCAAAATTGGTGGGTTGCAGCCTTCCAATACTTGTAAAACGTCTTGGCTTTGACCCGGCAGTTATGGCAAGCCCCTTTGTCACAACAATTGTTGATGCCATTTCGTTGCTTATCTATTTTGTTATCGCAATGCAGCTTTTGAATTTTTAGAAAAATATTAAGCGGATGCAAAAGTGAAGTGAACCCCAAAGTTTAGACAAAATTTAATATTAACTTGCTTGTAAATGAGTTCGGTATTGTACCGGACTCATTCCTTTTAATTTGATAGAAATCCTTTCGTTGTTGTAATAATCAATATATCTTTTTAATTCATCG
>JAZRJT010000101.1:0-18653 GCA_045645905.1 Clostridia bacterium | reverse complement strand
CACCGTCATGTGGCATGACCTCCTGAGAGTGTCCGCCGGGATAAATTTCAATCCTGATCGGCTCAATGGCATTTTTCTGGGCATTGGGAACAAGATAATCAATCTTATATTCCTCTTGCTCGTTCTCATAATAATCCTTTTCAGAAAAAACAATTGTTTCCTCTGATTTCTCAGAGAAAAACTCCTGAAGAGATGACCCCAAAACTTCAAGCAAGTCCTCCAATGTTGAAATTGAAGGTGAGCAGTTGTTGTTCTCAAGTTGAGACAGAAATCCCTTCGAAAGCTCACTGCGGTTGGCAAGCTCTTCAAGGGTTAATTGGTGCTTTCGTCGAAGTCTTTTTAACTTTTTTCCTATATCCAAGGAAATCACCTCTGGTTTTAGTATTACAAAACTTTTGTTTTAACATTATAAAACAAATGCTATTATATATAATAATAGCAAAATAATCAAGTACTTTTGCGAAATTTGTTGATTTTTTACAGTCCAAGCAATTTTGCTGCATTCTTATAATATATCTTGTCCTTATCATTTTGAGTAAGGTCGAGTGACTCAATTAACCTCATCTCCCAAGATGGTCTGTGCCACGGCATATCCGAGCCAAAGAGCAGTCTGTCAGGAGTATGTTTGTCCACAATTTCCTGAGCAAAGCTCTTTGGCATATTTCCATATCCAAATGACAAGTCAAACCACACATCCTTGCCCACTAAGTGCTTTATCACTAAATCCTTACACCCTGCACCGCCCCAATGAGCCGCAATAACAGGCGATGAAAACCATTTAAGTGCACGCTCTAAATTTTGTGGCATACAATGAAAGGGCTCGCTGTAGCCATAATCATGGCCTGCGTGAAACAGAGTTATCAACCCAAGCTGTGAAATCTTTTTGTATATAGGCATCATCCGCTCATCATCCACAAAAAAGCTCTGATATTCGGGATGCAGTTTAACGCCTTTCAGTCCCAATGCCTTAATACGTTCAAGCTCATCTAATGCATCAGGTGCATCGGGATGTACCGACCCGAAGGCAATAATTTTTTCATCCTTATTTATCTCTGCCGCAAAGTTATTTACATTTGTCTGCTGCGTGGGATTTGTGGCAATTCCCAAAACCACCGAGACGTCAACCCCGTCCCTTGCCATCTCTTCCTTAAGGCTTGCAAGGGTTCCCCTGTGCTGAGGAATAAGCCCGCCGGATGTATAGCTCAGCTTGTCAATCGCTCTTTCGGCAATTTTTTCAGGGAATGCATGTGTATGAATATCTATAAGCATTAAAAATCTCCTCCTCCTTGTATTGTAACACCTAATAAAAAATTTGTAAATAAACTAACATTATTTTACACCAAATCTTCATAAAATATGAAGGCACCAATCAGCTTGGTGCCTTAACTAAACTATTTTATAAATTCCAAAATGTCCGTGCCGTCTTCGTAAAATGCTGCTGCAACCTCCAGATAGTCTTCCTCATTTATAATGCATACATAATAGGAAAATTCTTTATCGGGGACATATCTAACACCTTTGCTTGTTACAAAATCTGCAATGCTCTTTTTTGTTTCTGCATCGGTTATTCGTTCAACTCCGGTAATCTCGCTAAAACTCTTTATTCTGTGTGCCTGCACTGTAGGCCCTTTGCCATAGGATGCCATTGTTAATTCCTCGCTAGTTGTATACTTAGCCCATTGTTCAGCCGTCATCACACATAAATCACGGTTTCCGGTATTAAATAACTGATTTTCAAAGCCATTATCTCTTATCCACTGTATTGACTTTGTATAATTTGCATTGATGCTTAAAAAGATACTGTTGAGATATCGTTCTGAATCATATCTGTCCATATCCTTTGCGGGAACATACTCAACGGACACATTCATACTCCAGACATCTGCATTGTTCATCTGGCTATAGTCAAGACTCATAATATCTTCTTCAAGACAAGAATAAAACTCCTTTATCATCTCGCTGTTATTAAAGAGTATATTGTTATGGTTAAAGCCAATATTGTAAATTTTACCGATATTGGTGTCAAACAGCTCAACAATCTTGCGTTTGTATTCATCCGATTTATAAAGGTTTTCAAGAATTTCATACGCCTTTGTCTGATTTATGGGATAACGTCTTACTAAAGTCTTTCCGTTTTTCAGCTTGTACCTGATATGCATAGCCGTATTGTAGTTATAGTTATCTCTGCGTTCTTTCACGATATAGATGTTTTCCTTTTCTACAAGCTCTTCGTGAACAGATATTGTATAGCCGATTATTTCGCTATCTGTAATCCAGGGTACATCCGGCTGATAATAGTATTCATAAATCGCCGCACTCTCGATATCCTTGACATCAGGAACCCGTGTTTCGTATCCAAAAAAGCTGGTAAAGGCAAATACGCATATCATTGCAGTAAAGGCTGCTGCAAATACAAGGTAACCTTTGTATTTATCCCACACCTTAAAAGTTTTACGCAGTATCATTTCTGCCGCAAAATACGCAATCACGCTGATTATTAACGTAACTATTATTGGCACCATAGGTCTTTCGCCTATTATTTGACTGAATACACCAAAGGAACCAAGGGCTGCAATAAATGTCACCAGATATTTGTAAATGGGATTAAGACAGTTAAATGCCGCAACGTCCTCGGCAGTTTCCAATCTGCGTTTTTTGTAGAGCAGCAAGCCAAACACATAAAAGACAAACGCTATCACAAGCATAACAGGCAGCTTAATCCAATCAAATTCAGGAGGATTTCTGAAACTCAAATCATTGGCAATTTCCATCAGATACGCTACAAAGTTCCACTCCATTGACTTATTTAAGAATTCGTTTGCCTCATAATATCCGTAAATAAAGGAGGATGCCAAAGCCGAAAATGCCGCTGCAAATATAATCACAAAGCAATGAATTAAGCCGTTTAATCCAACTGCCGCAAAGCTGTTGCCCGTAAGGTTTGCCGCAAATGTTGAAATAGAGAACATTAAAAATACTGCCAGAAGGTTTACGCCTGTCCAAATCAGGCAAGAGGTAACATTAAAGAATTCACCATAGCCAAAAATACTTAAAAGCATCAATATTAATCCATTAAGAACAATTGGTGCCATCATAAGTATAAATGACGCCAGAACTGTTGATATATAGTTTGCCGTTCTGGAAACCGGCAGGCTGTGTACAAATACCGAGGTCTTTTTTGAATGAATAAATCTGTATGCCAGCAGCGCCACCACTGTCGGCACAAAGCAACCGATTATAACAGGTAGAAACAGATAATGCTCGTCAAGAATAAGTGCCGTGCCGCGTTCTGCCATCATATACCAGGTAGCATCCTTATCCACACCCAAAAGCACCACCAGAGAGGTCACCATAAAAAGTGCAATAGCATAAAGAACCGAGCCCCATATGTACCTTCTTATTGTTGATTTAAAAATACCTTTGTTAAATAATGATGTTTTTGAAATCATAACCCAAACCTCCTAACTCATAAATGAATACTTCCTCCAGCGTCAGGCTGACACGTTCGCAAAGACTTGGCATCAGAACCCGCATTTGCCTGTCGGTCTCTTGTGAATCTCCGCGGATTATCACATTGTAAACCGAGCCAACCTTTGTCTTGTGCAGAATGTTTTCCATATTATCAAGATGTGCCGCTGCATCATCTGTCAGCACCAGCTGATATTTGTGAACATCGCCCTTAAGGTCGTCAAGTGACTTTTCAAGAATCATCTTTCCTTTATGTATAATGCCAACCCAATCACAAATATCCTCAAGCTCACGCAGATTGTGTGATGATACCAGCACCGTCATTTCACGGTCAGCAACGTCGGCAATCACAAGATTTAGCACCTGTTTACGCATCACAGGGTCAAGTCCGTCAAGAGGCTCGTCAAGAATAAGAACATCCGGCATTGCAGAAAGGCTCAGCCAGAAGGCAACCTGTTTTTTCATACCCTTTGACAATTTTCGTATCTGCTTTTTTTCATCAATATTAAAAATCTGACTTATTGCCTTGTATCTCTCCATATTAAAGCCCGGATACATATCCCTATAAAACTTTGCCATTTCTTTAATACTGAAAGTGCTGTAATAAAACCAATCGTCCGAAATATTGAGCACCTTCTGCTTTATTCCCTCGTTTTCATAAACGTTTTCGCCGTTGATTGTTATATCGCCCGTCTTTGGCGTAAGCACGCCGTTTATGTGATTAATCAAAGTGGTCTTGCCCGCACCGTTGGGACCGATAAGACCATATATCGTACCCTTTCTGACCTCCATACAAATCTCGTCAAGAACCTTAAAGTCATCAAAGTATTTAGTTACGCCTTTTACTTTTATCATAAGGACTCCTCCTTTTCAGAATAAACGTTATTAATGATGTTAAGCAAATTTTCCTTATCCTCGCCCAGGAAAGCCAACTCCTTTGCCGCAAGCCGCAGTTCTTCATAAAGCTCTTCGCACCGCCTTTGACTGTTTGCCTGCGATACGGGCGCAACAAAGTTGCCCTTGCCCTTGATGCTGTAGATAAAACCTTCCTGCTCAAGCTGTTTGTATGCTCTTTGAACAGTATTGGGATTAACCGTAAGACTGATTGAAAGTTCTCTAACCGACGGAAGCTGTTCGTCAGTTGCCAGTATCCCGTTTATTATCAGTGATTTCAGCTCTGCCTCAATCTGCTCGTGCAGTGTTCTGCCGTCTTTGTAATCCAGATTTATCATTTAGCCACCTCCTTGTATTGGAATTAACTGTATTATTTGTATTGATACAGTTAATATAGCATAGAATAATTTGTTTGTCAATAGTTTTACAAAAAAATAATGGGTCGCCTGCGACCCATTATTTTTCTAATCGTCATTATCTACATCCCACGAAAGGATTGAACCGTCATCGGCTTTTATATCGGCGTCATATTCGGTGCGGTCCTTCCGGAACTCAACCTCATACTGCCACACACCGTCGTCACGGTCAAGTTTTACCTTATCAAAGGTAACGTTATCGGCAGATATTCCCGCTTTTTCAAGAGCAATTGATTTAGCCTTTTCCTCGCCGATAAATTTACTCTTGTCAACCTCGCCATTGCCAGACTGCGACATATTGTCTGATTTTGTACCGCCATTTGAGGTTACGTCAGTGACAGCCTTCTTAGTTTCATTCATCATTCTTTCGCCGGTCTGTTTAACATCATCTACTGCCGATGATACAGGATTGTTTTTTGTTGTACAACCCGTAACCAGACATACGGATGCTAATACCCCAACAGACACAGCAAGCAGTTTTTTCATAAAACTACCACCTTCTTAGATATTTTAAAGGACAAGTGACGGTGCGGTATATACTTACATAACAGGCAAGAATTTCACCTTTTGTCGTTATTCTGCGAATATCCAAAATTTATTTACCACGTTTAAAAACCGTCAATTTCTTCTCGATTTTAGTATATGAAAAACTCAGATATAAATACGCTGAATATAATTCCTTATTTATATGGTCATTAAGCTGTTTTCTTACTTTTTTGTTTAACCTTTGATTACCTAATTTTATAGGGTTTTATGTGCAAAAAAACATTTATTATTTTTACTCTGTATGATATAATAATCAAATAATCACAATAATGTTTCTGTTTACAAAGGAGATACCATTATGTCAAAAATTGAAAATCTGGATAAAATTTCAAAGCGAATGAAATTGACGAAAACGGCTTAATCTTTCGCAACTGTCTGGATGAGCCTTTTACTCTTTACGGGTTTTCTTCGCCCTATGAAACAGGAGTTTTCTCACGACTGCCCATTTCGTTTACAGAATGTGACGATGTAAGTGAATTTGTATTCAAAGGTGTTTTAACGCCTAAAGCCTTCCAATCCAGTGATACGTTAAGCAAGGCTTCACTTGAACTTGACGATAACTCTCTCCATGAAATACTAGAATAACATCTTAAACATTAAACTCCCTGCAAGCATATACCTGCAGAGAGTTTTTGCATTTATTCAAATCAACTACGTATTATTAATCAAGAACAAGTGAGGGGGCTGTATAAACTCTTGCGGCGTATTCGCTGTCAAGAGAATAGAGTCCCTTTGAATCGTTTCCGAAAAGCTCCATCTTTTTAATCATATCATCAGCATTCTTTTCTTCTTCAAGCTGTTCTTTTACAAACCAGTCAAGGAACTGCATAGTTCTGAAATCTTTTACATCATATGCCGCAGCATAAATGTCGTTTATAAGACTTGTTACGTATTGCTCGTGTTCCAGTCCTGCCTTAAGAGGATCCATCAAAGCTTTAAGTTCCTTATCAGGCTTATCAATTGCACCAAGTACCACCTTTTCGCCGCACATCTGCAAATATTTCAGGAAAAGCATTGCGTGGTCTCTTTCCTCCTGTGCCTGAACCATATACCAATTAGCAAACCCGTCAAGCCCTTCCGCCTCATAAAATACTGAAAAATCAAGGTACAAATATGCAGAATATAATTCTTTTGTAATTTGCTCATTAAGTAATTTTGAAACATTTGTATTCAACATTTTATACATCTCCTTTTTAAAAGCAGGCGGCTACATCATAGCCGCCCGCAAAAAATCTTATTTAAAATATCTCTTTAAAAGACCCTCAAAGCCTTTTCCGTGCCGAGCTTCGTCTCTTGCCATTTCGTGAACGGTATCATGGATAGCATCAAGACCATTTTTCTTTGCACAGGATGCAAGGTCAAACTTACCCTGGGTTGCGCCATACTCACAGTCAACTCTCCATCTGAGGTTGTCCTTGGTTGTAGCCTTCATATTTGGCTCTAAATCTTCACCCAACAGTTCTGCAAACTTTGCAGCGTGTTCTGCTTCTTCAAAAGCAGCCTTTTCCCAATAAAGACCAACTTCAGGATAACCTTCACGATGAGCAATTCTTGCCATACAGAGATACATTCCAACTTCTGCACATTCGCCGTTGAAGTTTGCCATAAGCTGTTCAAAGATATATTTTTTATCTTCTTCGCTGATGTCAGGATTGTTTTTAACGGTTTTTGCGTAAACACCGTATTCGTGCTCTGCAGCGAGTGCTGCACCTTCCTGCATTTCTTTAAACTTTTCTGCAGGAACCTTACATACGGGGCACTGTGCAGGTGCTGCATCGCCCTCGTGAACATAGCCACATACCGAACATACAAATTTTTTCATAATAAATTTCCCCCTAAAAATAAAATTTAATTTTTAACATTTTTACATTGCGAACACTTTCCCACAAACATTGTGTAGTGTTTATAAATTTCGCCGTTAAACCTTTCGGCTGCCCATTTGTTGATATCCATCAGCGGCTCTTCCTCAATGTCATCTATCCTGCCGCATATACTGCAGCAAACGTGATAGTGTGGCATTGGATTGCCATCAAAATGTTCAACAGATGTGCCGATGTTCAACCTCTGGATTGTGCCCATCTCCGAAAGCATCGAAAGATTTCTGTATACCGTGCCAAGACTTATGTTTGGTATCAGCTTTCTCACCTCAGAGTAGACCCAGTCAGCAGTCGGATGGCATTTTGTACCCTGAACTATCTCAAGGATTGCCTCACGTTGTCTGCTCCTTTTTGTTGTTACCATAACAGCACCTCATTTCAATATTGATAACTGTTACTATTATTATAACAAAAAAATTTTGTTTGTCAATAGCTTTTTTTAAATTTTTCAAACTTTTTCCAACATATGTAAACACCCGAATCTTTTTAAGGATTCGGGTGTACGCATTAAATACTATTCTTCGCAGTCGCAGTCACAATCGCAATCACATTCAAATTCAAATTCGATTGTTTCACCACAGGTGGGGCAAACAACTTCGCCCTCCATAAGCTCTTCTTCTGCAACAATCAATTCCTCACCGCAGTTCTGACAGATAACTTCAAATTCGTCATCCTCGTCATAGTCATCATATTCATCAAAAATCTCATCACAGATGGTATCAATATCTTCTTCAATATTATCAATCACATCTGCAATAAAGCCCTGCTCATCATCAAGTGCCTCGATTTCGTCAGCAACATCTCCCAGAAAATCAATAATTGCTGAAAGCAGCTTTGCCTCGTCCTTTTCCTTATCAAGTTTCATTCCGTCAGCAAGACCTTTAAGGTACGCCGCACGATTTGTTAATTCTGACATTTAAGTCGCCTCCTTATAATTTAAAAAATATGCCCGAACGCAAAGTCCGGGCTGTGCACAACAAATTAAACTCTTGAAAGATATTCAGAAGTTCTTGTGTCGATTTTAATCATATCGCCTTCGTTGATGAATGCAGGAACAGTAACAACCGCACCTGTCTCAACTGTTGCAGGCTTTGTAACGTTTGTCGCTGTGTTGCCCTTAACGCCGGGTTCTGTAGCAGTAACCACAAGTTCAACAAATGTGGGGGGTTCAACAGCAAATACGTTGCCCTTGTATGAAAGAATCATAACCTTCATATTTTCTTTAACGAACTTAAGAGCGTCACCAAGTTCAGCTTCGCTGAGAGGAATCTGTTCGTACTCTTCGTCCATAAAATAGTAAAGACCGCCATCCTCGTAGAGATATTCCATTTCCTTTCTTTCGATATGAGCCTTTTCAACCTTTTCTGTGGGGTTAAAGCTTCGCTCAACAACACCGCCTGTAACGATGTTCTTCATTTTTGTTCTTACGAACGCAGCGCCCTTGCCGGGTTTTACGTGCTGAAATTCAACAACCTGGTATACATTGCCTTCAAATTCAAAGGTAATGCCGTTTCTGAAATCACCAGCAGATATCATTTGTATTTCCTCCTAAAATCATTTTATTCTATATTATATTGTATACTACTATTCAAAAAAAATCAAGATAAATTTTGCAATATCGTGAAATATTTATCACAATTCAATTAATTCCTTTGTAACCCGTGTAAGATTTTCACAACCGTCACGCTTTACAACAACCAAATCTTCAATTCTTACGCCGCCAAATGAAGGAATATAAATCCCCGGCTCACAACTGACAACCATATTTTCTTCTAAAACGATTTGTGACTTCGGAGAAAGGTTTGGCAGTTCGTGAACAAGCAGTCCAACGCCATGACCTAAAGAATGTCTGAAATACTGACCATAGCCACAGAATTCAATATAATCCCTTGCCGCTTTGTCTGCATCACAGCCCAGAACCCCTGCACGGATTGCGTCAAGACCAATTTGCTGTGCCGCCTTCACTGCATTATATATCGCTCTTTGTTCGTCGCTTGCCCTACCTACAACCACAGTACGTGTCATATCCGAGCAATATCCATCAAGCACGCATCCAAAATCCATCGTCACAAAATCGCCATACTCCACCGATTTTGCGGTGGGTACTCCGTGAGGAAGGCTTGTTCTTGCACCCGAAATCGCAATAGTATCAAAGGATAATCCCTCTGCCCCCTGTTTACGCATAAAATATTCAATTTCAAGGGCAATATCCTTTTCCAAGGCTCCCGGACGAATAAAATCAAGAATATGTTCAAAAGCTTTGCAACCTATTTCTTCTGCCTTGCGTATTTTATCAAGCTCGTCTGAGGTTTTTATCATCCTTAATTTATTAATATCTGTCGACCCAAAAACAAACTCACAGCTTCCGCAAAGTTCTGTCAACCTTTTAAACTCTGCAGCACTCAATAAATCATCCTCAAACACCACTGATTTTAAAGAATGTTCCGCAAAGAATTCGCAAGCCGACTTTAAGTAATCGTTCGTTTCCTTAACCTCACAGCCTGCCGACTCATTCTGAGCCTGCTCAATATAACGCGAATCTGTAAATACCACCGCATCCGCCTTTGTAACCACCACAGCACCTTCGCCACCCGAAAAGCCGCTGAAAGCGCGCATATTATGTGGCGATGTCAGTAAAACGCCATCGTATTTATCAAGAATTCCACTCACCCTATCTCGCATTTTGTGCCTCCCTGTATATTCTTTGCAATTCTTGCGCATCACGGGTTTGTGTACCACGTGACTCACATATTATAATCGGGGATAAATCCATTTCGGCAACAATTTGTGCGATTGGGTCAAACTCCGGCTCGTACTCTGTTTCAGCAAAGCAATGATGCTTTTTTTCACCACTATTTGTATACTCTATCCGGCTGTAATGAGCATGAAAATGCTTTAAGCGGTATTCACCAAGATACTTGTGGATTGTATCAAAAATATTCTGATAATCCCTCATAGTTTTAAGCCCGCCAAGTGTCTGTGAATTCACGTGTCCAAAATCAATTGTAGGGATAAGCCTCTCATCAAGCCTGCAAAGCTCGCAAACCTCCTCAACAGTGCCAAGCTGCTTTACCTTGCCCATAGTTTCAGGGCAGATTGCAATATCGCCAAAGCCTGCCTCGTCTGCCGCCTTTATCGCACGGGAAAGGGTGTCTTTTGCAAGTCCCAATGCCTCTTTTCGTGTAATGTCACCGCAGGAACCTGAATGTACCACAATACGTTTTGCATCCATACATTTTGCAGCCTCAAGGGTTTTTAAAATATACTTTATACTGTTGTCACGTTTTTCGGGGTCTGTGGATGACAGGCTTATATAATAAGGTGCGTGAACAGACAAAACAATGCCGCACTCTGCCGCATTTTTACCTAAAATCTGTGCCGCCTCATCAGAGATTTTAACTCCCTTACCGCATTGATATTCGTATGCGCCAAGGCCATTTTCCTTTACCCAAAGAGGAGCCTCTAAAGATGACTTATGCTTTGCGGCATAAAAGTCCTCACAGTTTCCTGCAGGGCCGAATATTGCACTCATATCTGTCACTCCAAATTATCTCATTTTTTCAAGTATTCTTCTTTCAAATCTTCTCTTAAACTTAACAAAGCCGTCTTCAACCTCTGAAATAGGCTTTACAAGAATTGTGTACATTTTAAGCCAGTTGCCGCCCCACACATCGGTGAAAAGCTGGTCGCCAACCAAGGCGGTTTCATTTGGCGTCACTCCCATACTGAGACAAGCTCTTTTAAGATAAACTCCCAACGGTTTCATTGCTCTTGCTTTATAGGGAATACCAACGCTTTCGGCAAACCTTTTAACACGCCCAAGCTTATTGTTTGATGCAAAAAATACACCAAAACCCATATCTTGCAATTGCTTTAGCCAAACGATAGTTTTTTCATCGGGAATAGGGTCGGCATAGCGTGCCAATGTATTGTCTATGTCAAATATAAACGCTTTAATTCCACTATCTTTGAGTTTTTTTAAATCAATATCAAAAACTGTATCAACAAAAATTGTGGGATGTAATATTCCTGCCATATCTAGTCTCCGATTAACTTAGTTTTTCTTTAACAATAGCATTAATCATTTTGCCATCGGCTCTGCCCTTTGTCTTTGGCATAACAACACCCATAATCCTGCCCATATCCTTCATTGAAGTTGCACCTGTTGCGGCAATTGCGTCTTGAACAATCACTTCAAGTTCTTCTTTGCTGAGCTGTTCGGGCAGATACGCAAGAAGAATTTCAATTTCGCGGTTGATATCGGCAATTAAATCGTCACGGCCGCTTTTTTCATATTCAGGCAAAACGTCACGGCGTTTTTTAAGTTCCTTTGCGATTATCTCTATTATTCCTTCTTCATCAAGCTCGGTAAGATTGTCTTTTTCAAACTGCAGAATTGCTGAACGGACCATTGTTACTGTGTTCTTCCTGATTGTGTCCTTATCCTTCATTGCAGCTTTTAAATCCTGCATAAGTTGTTCTCTGATATCCATAATTTTTCCTCCTTAAATGTATAAAGTCGCCGTCATACTATGACGGCGACTTATAGTATACTGTAAAAAATTATCTGAATTTGCGCTTTCTTGCAGCTTCTGACTTTTTCTTACGTTTTACGCTGGGTTTTTCATAATGTTCTCTTTTTCTAACTTCTGACAAAACACCTGCTTTTGCACAAGAACGTTTGAAACGGCGAAGTGCACTATCTAAAGATTCGTTATCCTTAACTCTGATTTCTGCCATTATCGGTTTCCCTCCCTCCAAAATGAATTGGAAATGTGGATTGTCTTGTGTCAAATAAGTTTTAAAAAATTCTACCTTAACAATTATACCGACTTTTTTCTATTATGTCAAGCATAATTTTAATTATTTTTTTATACTTCAGTTATCAAATTCTGCAACCCCTTGCGCCTTGGGGATTTCAGCAATTTAAGAATTTTTATGTTTCATGTGGCTTAAAAGTTCTATTGCATCACCCAGTCCTCCAACGCTGTCTATAAGTCCACATTCCACCGCCTCTTCGCCAAACAGAACTGTCCCCACATCGTTGGCTATATTTTCGGTTTCAAGCATAATGCTGAGAAAATTCTCTGCCGATATTTTTGAATTTCGCTCCACAAAATCACAAATCTGCTCCTGCACCTTCGCTAAGTAATCAAAGGTCTGATGCACACCGATAATCACACCGCTTGTGCGTATGGGATGTATTGTCATTGTTGCCGAAGGTACAATAAATGAGTGTTTTGCCGATACAGCAAGCGGTACGCCGATGCTGTGACCGCCGCCAAGAACAATTGATACTGTTGGTTTTTTCATGCTTGCAATCATCTCGGCTATGGCAAGCCCCGCTTCAACATCTCCGCCAACAGTGTTTAGCATTATCAAAAGCCCGTCAATGTTTTCGTCCTGCTCGATTTCCACAAGCTTTGGTATAACGTGCTCGTACTTGGTGGTTTTGGTGTCAGGCGGCAGATTGCTGTGCCCCTCTATCTGCCCTACTATACTAAGGCAATAAATATTCATCTTTTTGCCTTTTGCTAGAACTCCGCCCATATCCTTTATAAGCGAATTTTCTTCGTGGTTTTTATTTTCTTCTGACATTTTATAATTCTCCTTTAAAATGTTGTTGATAATTTTACACAAATATGATATACTTGTTTTTAATTAGTCTTATTCTAACCACAGGAGGGTGATATTATGCCGATTAAGGTTTCAGACTCGTTGCCGGCAATCGAAATACTGAATAACGAGAATATATTTGTTATAACCGAAACAAGAGCTATGACACAGGACATCAGACCTCTTGAAATTGTGGTGCTTAATCTTATGCCTACAAAAATCGAAACAGAAACCCAGCTTTTGCGGGTTCTGGGTAACACTCCCTTGCAGATAAATGTGCAGTTTATCAATACCAAAACCCACGAATCAAAAAACACATCTAAAAGCCATATCGAAACATTTTATAAAACCTTTGACGACATAAAAGACAGTAAATTTGACGGACTGATTATCACCGGTGCACCTGTTGAAAAGATGGATTTTGAAGAGGTTGACTACTGGGAAGAGCTTTGTCGGATTATGGAGTGGTCAAAGACCAACGTTACCTCCACCTTCCACATCTGTTGGGGAGCTCAGGCCGCTCTTTACTACCACTACGGCGTACCCAAGTACGAAGTACCCGAAAAGGTCTTTGGAGTGTTCCCACATAAAGTTGTCCCCGAGAAAAAGCATAAAATGCTTCTGCGCGGCTATGACGATGTTTTTTATGTACCGCAGTCAAGACATACCGAAGTACGCGAAGAAGACATCAAAAAGGTTCCCTCATTGGAAATCCTTGCCAAGTCGGATGAATCGGGAGTTTATATCATTACTGACAAAAATGAACGTCGCTTTTTTATCACAGGCCATTCAGAATACGATTCTCACACGCTGAAAAACGAATATGACCGCGACGTTGCCAAGGGTCTTGACATTAAAGTTCCCGTTAACTATTTCCCCGATGACGACCCCTCAAAAGAGCCATGCATCAGCTGGCGTGCCCATGCAAACCTGCTTTATTCAAACTGGCTTAACTATTATGTTTACCAGACAACACCGTATGATATCAAAACTATAAAATAATAATCGGGGGGACTTATATGACACAACAGAAAACAATCACAATAACCTGTCCCGCCTGTTTTGAGGACAGTAACTTCAGGATATACTCATCAATTGATGTATCTGAAAATCCCGGGCTTAAAGATGATATATTCAGCCGTGAGATTTTTAAATTCACCTGTCCATTATGCGGAGAGGAAATCTTAGTAGCATATGACTGCACCTATACCGACCCTGACAATAAATACATCATTGCACTAGTGTCGGCTATGGAGCAAGAAAATTTATCTGCTCTCAGGGTTGAAGGTCACACTTTGAGAATTGTCACCACAATCAACAAATTTGTTGAAAAAATTGCCCTTTGCGAGGACCGGATTGACGACAAGGTTGTGGAGCTTTATAAAATAATGCTTGAAGACCAGTTTGAGGACGAACGCCCCGGTGCAAAAATCCTGGGAATTTTCTATGGCGGCAGAGATTTTGAAAATAACAGTCTGATGTTTTTTATAATTACCGAAAATGCCGAAAACTGCCGAGCAATGCTCTCAATGCAAACTTATGACACAATAGCCGAGCAATTCAAGGCATCAGCCGAAAAATTTGCCGATACATCCAAGGTTAACCGTGACTGGGCTTTAGATGTTTTGCAAAGTGGTTTTGAAAATAACGAGGAATAAAACGGACATATTTTTTAAGCCCCTTCCATAAGATATATGGGAGGGGTTTTCCTATGTTCGTATCTTTCAGGCTGAGCAGAAGACTTCTCGTTATTGCTCTTGCCGTTATTATATCGTCTGCAACACTGCCAGGCAGTTGGCGTAACCATTCGGTAAAAACCGCAAAAGATAATTTGCCTCAGCCCGAGGCAAGCAACAAAAGTCAAGCTAAAAAAGATTATATTAAATGGGTTGATTTTGGCGTAACCGCCGACGCCATGCAAGCGGCATTAAAGTTGGATATTGATAGTCAAAATAGCGAAACACCTTTTGACTGGATTGAACTTCTGGCAGTTTTAGGGGCAAAATACGGCGGTGACTTCAAACGATTTAAAAGTTCTGACCTGATCGCCCTTGCAAATCGCATAAAAAGCGGAGAACTTATGAGCGATATAACCCGGGATATGAAATACTATCCTTATTACCATGAGGCATACTCAGCTGTTCTTTCAGAATTTGCAGGCGAATACCAAGTTCAAAAATTTGACGAAAACAACAATCCTGTATGGGAAAGGAAATACGGGCTGAAAGCATTTTCGCCCATCGCAAAAGGCTATGGTTATTCCCACTATGACGATTTTGGGGCAAGCCGCAGTTATGGTTACAGACGGCGGCACCTTGGTCACGATATGATGGGAAGTGTCGGCACACCAATAATAGCCATAGAAAGCGGCACGGTAGAGGCAATCGGTTGGAATCAATACGGCGGCTGGCGAATAGGCATCCGAAGCTTTGACCGAAAGAGATATTACTATTACGCACACCTACGAAAGGGCCATCCCTACCCCGCAGATTTATCCATAGGGCATACAGTGAAGGCAGGTGACGTAATTGGCTATCTCGGTATGACGGGATACAGTTCAAAAGAAAATGTCAATAACATCGACACCCCTCACCTTCATTGGGGACTGCAGCTTATCTTTGATGAATCACAAAAGGATGGCAACGGCGAAATATGGATTGATTGCTATGAAATTTCAAAATTTCTTGCAAAAAATGCCAGTGCAGTTATAAAGGAAGAGGGAGCAAATGAGTATCGTCGCAAATACGACTTTTTTGAAAAATCTGTTGAAAATATGGAGTAAACAAGGACTACGAAAGGCAGGCTTTATGCTATGTACGTTATTAAAATGAAAACTCTTATATATTATTTTGCAATCTTGGTGGTATCTCTTGCCAGCATTGGCATAATCAAGCTTTATGACAATGCTGCATCGCCCACAACCGCCATCGACACACCCACTGATGCCGCTCCTCAAAGTTCTGCTTGGCTTGATGACCTTGGAGCTGATAAAGTTGATGTGCCAATACTGATGTATCATAACGTTTTCAGAAGTGGCAACACCCACGGTGATTATATCATAAGCGAAGCCGCCTTTGAAAAGGATTTGAAATTTCTTTCAGAAAATGGCTATACCACCATCTTTATGCAGGATTTAATCAACTATACCGAAGGCAAAGGTGACCTTCCCGAAAAGCCCGTTGTGCTTACCTTTGATGACGGATATTTTAATAACTACTCCTACGCCTTTCCGCTACTTAAGAAATACAACTCCAAAGCGGTTGTTTCAATTATCGGCTATTATACCGACCTTTACACCAAATCGCCTGACGAGAATCCATCATATTCGCACGTCACATGGAATGACGTTAAAAGTATGATGAAATCAGGATTTGTTGAATTTCAAAACCATTCCTACAACCTGCACACCACCGACAAGGGCAGAAACGGCACAAAAAAGAAAAAGGGCGAATCACTTGCAGAATACAAAGCAGTTCTCACCGATGATATCGGCAAGCTTCAAGATGCATTTTTAAGCAATACTGGCTATGCACCCAACACCTTTACATATCCCTTCGGCAGTGTCAGCAACGATTCTTTTGATATCATAAAGGAAATAGGCTTTAAAGCTAGTCTTTCCTGTGAGAGCGGAATGAACCATATCAGCCGAAATCCCGAGGATTTGTATATGCTGAAGCGTTACCTCCGTACACAAAAAAAATCAGCAGAAGATTTGTTAAAAAAATAGAGGGTTGTTTTAGCGACAACCCTTTTAATTTTATAATTTACAACATGCAGTTAATGAATAATTAATAATTAATAATGAATGATGAATAATTTTGGTTGAAAATCGCTTTATGCGATTTTTTCCTTAATTTTTCATTATTCACTATTCATTTTTCACCATTCATTAGGTTTGCTTTGCAAACACATACTGCGTTCCCTATCTATAGTTTTCTTCGATAAATTCTATGATCGGTGTGGGGTCTTCAAGTCCGTGAGGGTGATGTCCACATCCGGGCTTTAAGATTGTCTTCATATTGCCGCCCTTGGCTTTGTAGTGTTCAACAAGCCATTTGCCGCTTTCCTCCCAAATTACCGCCTCGTCTGCATCACCATAAACAAGAACAATGGGAATGTCATTGTCTGTAAGTTTATCCATAAAATCTATAGGGCTTCTGCGGAAAGCAATCAACGATTCAGCATCAAGGTTATAAAATTCATACATCTCTCTAGTTGTTTTTTCCTTTGTTACGGTATTGCGGCCAAGTCCGCACTGACTGAGCATATTAACAGCAGGAGCATCAACGTACATAACAGCAACAAGCTCGGGATATTCCTGAGCAAATCTAAGTGCCTGCATACCGCCTGCACTCATGCCCACAGGAATACATTTTTCATCGGCACCCAGCTTCTTTGCACAAAAACGCACAAACTCAGCCATTACTC
The DNA here is from genome assembly GCA_045645905.1 of Clostridia bacterium. Classification (GTDB taxonomy): domain Bacteria; phylum Bacillota; class Clostridia; order Monoglobales; family Monoglobaceae; genus SIG440. The sequence continues at coordinate 1,408 of JAZRJT010000101.1, read as the reverse complement.
TCAAATCCTCATCAATTGCCCAACGGCAGATGTGATTTACATGGATAAGATAATACCCTTTTTTAAGCATTTCTATTTCACAATTAGGAAATGCACCCATATATTCTGTCTTGAGCAGCATTCTGCCAATCGGTTCGCATTCGGGATAAACAATTATTGCATCAAATCCCTCAAATTCAAATTCTTCACTTTTAAATCCGTTCCACATTTTTAATTCCTCCCAAATGTTTCTATATATTAATATTATCACCATAAAATTTTTTGTCAATATAAAAACGTCAAAATATTCATTTTTTCTTCGTAACCTTTTGTCGATTGGTGACATAAGATAAATTGAGGACTATTATTATATCCTCAGGAAAGGAATGAAAGCTTATGTTCAATATGCAAACTTTTATGCCCGAAGGCTATGCATATGTTCCCATACAGATAGCAAACGACCGTAACCTTTATAGTCCCGAGATGGGTCTCAGCCGTGGAACAATATTCCCGACACTTGACCTTCCGCTTGGAGTTTACGGCAAACAATCCCTTGGCAAGGAGGCAATGGACAAATGAATGAACGCAATTCTCTTATGAAAGAAATTATGGCATACACCTTTGCCGCACACGAATGGAATCTTTATCTCGACACCCATCCAACCGACCGTATGGCACTTGAGATGTTTCGCCGTATGGCAGACAAGGCTGCCGAACTGAAAAAAAAGTACGTCGAAAAATTTGGTCCCATCGTTGTCGAAGACGTAGACAGCACCCAGGAATGGACATGGGTTTGCGACCCCTGGCCCTGGAATAATTAAGGAGGTATTATTGGTATATGTGGAATTATCAAAAAAGATTACAGTACCCCATAAACATTAAAAATCCCAACCCCAAGCTGGCGGCATTTATCGTATCACAATACGGTGGACCTCACGGCGAAATGGGAGCGTCCATGCGTTATCTTGCACAGCGCTTTTCAATGCCCAACGGCATCACAAAAGCTACACTTACAGACATCGGCACCGAAGAACTTGCGCACCTTGAAATGGTAGGCACCCTTATTCATCAGCTTACAAAGAATGCTACCACAACCGAGATAGAAAACAGCCCAATGGCACCCTATTATATCGACCACGGTAAAGGGGTTTATGCGATTTCTTCAGGAGGTAATCCCTTCAAAGCAGAAACATTTTCTGTTACCGGTGACCCCATTGCCGACTTGGTGGAAAACTTAGCTGCAGAACAAAAGGCACGTGCCACCTATGACAACATTCTGAGGGTTTCAGATGACCCTGATGTAAATGATGTAATTAAGTTCCTGCGCGAACGTGAAGTAGTGCACTTCCAGCGTTTCGGTGAAGCGCTTGACTCAATTCAGAACAAACCAGCAAGCCGCGACACATTTTATATGGGTATGAAAAAAGAC
>JAZRJT010000100.1:0-16097 GCA_045645905.1 Clostridia bacterium | reverse complement strand
GAATGCCTTCTGGTAGATCATGGTACCAGCCTCTGCGAAAGGCTCCTTGGTATCACGATCCTTAACAATTTCCATAGCCTGGAGACATCCGATTGCACGAACATCACCAATGATAGGATGAGCTGCCTTCATCTCTTCCATCTTAGCCAGCATGATCTCACCAAGGTGAGCGGAATGCTCGTTGAGGTTCTCTTCCTCAATAACCTTAATGGACTCAAGAGCTGCAACACAAGCCATCGGGTTTCCACCGTAGCTGGAGGAAGCAGAGATCTTCTCGATAGCGGGAGCAAGCTCCTCAGATACTGCCAGAGCGGTTACAGGGAATCCGTTACCAAAGCCCTTACCAAGAGTGGTAATGTCAGCAGTAACATCCCAGTGATCCATAGCGAGCCACTTACCTGTTCTTGCCATACAGTTAAGAACTTCGTCAGCAAAGAGAAGGATGCCTCTCTTGTCACAAAGAGCACGAAGTGCAGGAAGGAAATCAGCAGGAGGAATGATTGAGCCGCCCCAACCCTGAACAGGTTCAAGAACGATAGCTGCAACATTCTTACCGCCTGATGCACAAGCGTTGTCAAGCATACCTTCAATCATATTGATATAGGGTGATGAATCCTTCCAAGCTTCTTCTTCGCATCTGCCAAAGAAGTCACGGTAGGGGTTAGGTCTGGGAACAAGCATAAAGCCAGGAGCTCTCATATGTGTATCAGGGCCAACAACTGCAAGTGAGTTTGCACCATAGGTCTTACCATGGAAATCTCTGAAGAATGAAATAAATTCCTGCTTGCCTGTTGCAGCACGAGCACAACGAAGACCAGCTTCAACTGCTGTTGTACCTGAATCATAAAGCTGGAAACCGCCGAAACGTCCGCCTGTGATTTCGTGAAGCTTTTCAACAAGCTCCATCTTTACCTTTGTGGTAAAGTCGTGGCAGTTCATAAGGTTCTTTGCGTGGAAAGCAACTGCCTCACTGATTTTAGGATGGCAATGGCCAAGGCCTGTAACATAGATACCTGATGAGAAGTCAAGATATGTATTGCCGTCAACGTCTTTAAGTGTGTAACCGTAACCTGATTCAAAAGAAACAGGGAACAGTGATACCTGACTTGAGTAACCCTTGAAGTGCTTAGCACATCTTTCGTGATACTCGATTGATTTTGGGCCCGGAACAGTCTCGGACACCATGTTAGGAACTTTTGTAAGGTCCATTTTTGCCCAATCTTTACTCATTGTAAAAACCTCTTTTCATATAATATACCTTGGCAAATTCTTGCCAACTAATTTTATCCGTCTATTATTATACAACAAACTTCTTCATAAGTCAATACCTAACTTTATCTTTTAAAAACAATTCACTTACTTAAAACTTTCGTTTTGCTTTTCTTGTGTTTACGAAAAATAGGTCAATCAGTTTTTGTGAAAAAAAGCTGCACAAACTGATGCAGTTCGTGCAGCCTATACGTTTTTATTCTTTCTATTATTTCACAAAATTGTCTGCAATCAGGGATACAGCGTTATCTTTCATCATCACAAGCCCGTGCTCGTTTAAAATGCCCTGAAGAATCAAAGGTTCAGGCACCTTAGCAGAAAATTCAGAAAGAATATTTTCCAGTTCAAACAATCCAAACGCGTCACGCGGAACAAGCTCAAGATAAAATCCACCCTGATATTTTATAAGACGGCTTTCGCCAATATAGATTTCAAAAATCTCCCTTACACCGTCGCAAAGGCTTTCAAAATCATCAAACCTAAAAATCCGGAGCAGTGAGTGTGTCCGGTTTCTGCGCCTGACTTTGAATTCGGTCTGTTTTATCCGTTTTCCCGCCTTCTGAAGAGCCTCAGCAACGTTCGTCTCCCCCTCAAGCTTGCTTACCATCATCACAAATCCGTTATCAGCCAGAGGCAGAGTCTCCACCATAAGCTGTGATTTGCCTATGCAAAAATCAACATCTCTCTCCGCCTGTTTAAGAGCATGATAAAACATATCCTGTGCCTCGGGGGTGTTGTCAATAAAATTTTTAAGGTCAACATTCCACGCGCGGATGTCTGCCGCATCTATAATAATCTTTATTTTATTCTCGCTTAGTCGTTCGATTTTCAAAATCTTCACCTCCGTCTCAGCAAGGTATAATCCTTATGTCACATTATACATCATTTTGTCGCATTTGAAAAGACCAAAATTTTGCCAAAACACATTATTTATCAAAAAACATAAATTTCCTATTGAAATTTTGTCTGTTTTGTGATAAACTAAGCCTACTTAATCAAATAATGAATGTATCCCTGCGATGTTCGTAGATATGGAATAATGTAAAACCAACACTTATTTAAAGGGAATTTCTCTCCGAAGGCGGCGCACATGCCTCCCCAATCACAGATTGCGGCCAGTGGACTTGTAATGTTTTCGGGATTTTACCCACCTGCAATGCAGGTTTTTACCTTATCCTATATACGGCATAGGCGGGGCTTTTTTATATAACAGGAAATTGCAATTTCCTGTTATATAAAAACATATATTAAATTATCCGTGCGTAATTTTCCGCCGGCAGCGGAAACGCACATGGACAACACTTGCCTTACAGAACCTTTTCTCTGTATCCATACTTTGTATTTGCCACATACCTGCCGAAAAAGTTTCGGCAACCCAAATTTTTTCCCGAAAAACCTTGACAAAATTCATAAAATATATACAATATAAGTATATACTTATTAACAATGGGGTGAGAATGTGCGTGTTATTTCAGGTTCAGCAAGGGGCCGGAAATTGATTGCACCACCCGGGCTTGATACCAGGCCCACCACCGACAGAGTTAAAGAGTCTATCTTTAACATAATCTCACCATATCTCCCTGCAAAATCGGTGCTTGACTTGTTTTCAGGCAGTGGTGCTTTGGGAGTTGAGGCACTTAGCCGTGGGTCAGAACACTCAGTATTTGTCGAAAATGATAAGCCTGCCTTTGACGTCACCCGTCAAAATATTGAGCTTGCAAGGGTTTCGGACCGTGCAGATGTTATCTTTTGTGATTCATACGCATACCTTGACCGTGTAGTCAGGCAATTTGACATTATCTTTCTTGACCCGCCTTATAACACAGGATTACTGACCGGTGCCATCAAAAAAATTGCAGAAAATAATCTCTTGTCAGAGGGCGGTATTATAGTTGCCGAATCCGAATATCTTGGCGAGGAACCCGACGACAGTTATTTTGATATAATAAAACGTGCTAAATACGGCAAAACTACGGTTTTCGTGTTGCGCAACTAATATGGAGGGTAAAATATGCATATTGCGGTTTATCCCGGAAGCTTTGACCCCTGCACCAACGGGCATCTTGATATTATCACCCGTGCCGCAGGAATGTTTGAAAAGGTTATCGTTGCCGTACTCATTAACGAAAAGAAGCACCCCAGCTTTACTCTGGAAGAAAGGGTCGAAATGCTGAAAAGTGTTACCGAGCATATCCCAAACGTTGAGATTACCTCGTTTTCGGGGCTTCTTGCAGAATTTATGAGAGAACATAATTATTCGATTATCATTAAAGGTCTTAGGGCGGTTTCGGATTTTGAATATGAATTTCAGATGGCCCTCACCAACCGTGCTCTTTATGACAAAATCGAAACAGTTTTTATCCCTGCCTGCTCGGAATATATGTTCCTGAGCTCCAGCGTGGTTAAAGAAGTAGCAAAATACAACGGCGACCTTGACGCACTTGTGCCAAATGCACTTGTGCCACACATAAAACGCCGTTTTGGATATTAATCTTGAAAACAATACTAAGGAGGATTTATTATGGACAACAATACAGATGTTTTGGATTTGTTGGCAGAACTTGAAGACGTAATAGACAAGGGGGCGGCTGTTCCCTTTACCGGACGTTGTATGCTTGACAAGGAGGAGCTTCTTGAAATCATTCAGGAAATCCGTCTTAAATTGCCTACCGATCTTGAAAAAGCAAAATGGATTAACGCAGAGCGTCAGAACATCATCAACGATGCAAACAAAGAAGCTGATGAACTTATGAAGGTGGCTAATGACAAGATTATCGCAATGATAAATGAAAACGAAATCACAAAAAAAGCAATGGCAGCAGCCGAAGAAATCACCGGCAAAGCGAATGCCGAGGCTCAGGCAGCAAAGACATCATCCTACCAGTATGCCGACTACCTTCTTGAAAATGTGGAAACTGTTGTCCACAAAACCATACGCGACCTTGAACAGTGCATCAACATCGTTAAGGAACGTCGCGACCAACTTAAATAGTCTTATAATTTATAATTTGCAATTTAGCAAAGTAGAAATCAACGCGTTAAGTGAAAGACGGACGGGAAGTTGCCGTCTTTACGAAAAGCCCTAGCCTGGCTTGCGGTGTTGATTTCGCATTCCGTTGCTGCAAAATCCGTAAAATTTTTATTACCCTTTTTGTAGCTATTCTACAGAAAGGGTGATTTTTTTGAAAAAATTTATTCCACCGCTCACAGCAAAAAATCTTTGTGTTCTCGGTCTGCTTATGGCGATTACTGCTCTGCTTTCAATATTTTGCACCTTCCGTATCGGTACAATTGTTAAAATCCCGCTGAAATTTATTTCAATATTTATTACGGGAGCGCTCTTTGGTCCTGTTTTTTCGGGGCTGACTGCGGCAATTGGGGATTTGCTTAACTGCTTTCTTGCGCCTTCGGGTCCATTAATTCCGCAGATAACAATAATCGAATTTTTGTCGGGTGCGGTTTTTGGCTTGTTTTTCTTTACCCCACACCTCACAAAAAAGTCATATATTGCCCGAACGATACTCTGTGTGATTGTGCAGTTTTGCATTGATATGTTCCTTACAACTGCGCTCTTTACCTTTTGGCTAGGTTGGTATCCTTCATTTTCGGTGGCGTTTGCTGCGAGAATAATTGCAGGAATAATCAAACTGATTCTTCAGGCGGTTGTTTTGCTTGCAGTGCAAAAATACATTGACAAATAAAGAAAATTATGTTAGGACTAAATACTATGAACAGTAATTTCAAAAAATTTGCAAACAGCTTTCAGGCAATTGCAAGGCTGCGTTTAGAGGGAATACGTTGCCTGATGAAACATCTGGGCAACCCCCAGGATGACCTTAAATTTATACACATCGCAGGCACCAATGGAAAGGGCTCGGTATGTAATTTTCTGCAATGCATTTTTTCGGATGCAGGCTACCGCACAGGGCGTTATACCTCGCCAAACCTTGTTTCTGTGTGCGAACGTATTTCGGTTGACGGAGTTCTTATTTCGGATGAAGATATCAACCGTATTTTGTCCATTGTGGAGGATGCCGCAGTCAAGGTAAAAGACGAAATCGGTGAACTACCCACCCAATTCGAAATATGGACAGCCGCCGCCTTTTGTTATTTTAAAGAACAATGCTGCGATATGGTTATTCTTGAAACAGGTCTTGGCGGTACACGTGATGCAACAAATGTAATTTCCGCTCCTGTTGCCTCAGTTATAACTTCAATTGATATTGACCACACCGAATACCTTGGCGACACCATCGAACAGATTGCCGCCGAGAAGGCAGGTATTATAAAGGCTCCTGCCGACCGTGATTTTGGTCTTACTGTTTCCGCTCCTCAACAGCCTGATGCCGAAAAGGTGCTGACAAAAGTGTGTGCCGAGCAGAATAACCGCCTGATTTTTGCAGGGCTGCCCCTGGCAAAAGACACCGTAAATTTTCACGAAATCTTTGACTATACTACATCTGACGGAAAAGTATTTGAAAATGTGGAATGTGGAATTCCCGGCTTTTATCAACCCCAAAATGCCGCTCTTGCCATTGAAACCGCTTATTCTCTTGGGATTTGCGAAAAACATATAAAAAGCGGCATAAAGGCCGCCAAAAATCCCGGACGATTTGAAATTTTAAGCCACGACCCCGTGGTGATATACGACGGTGCACACAACAAAAATGGTATGACAGCTCTTGCAAAATGCCTTAACCGTTATTTTCCTGTGTGGAATGGCGCAACCTTTATAATGGCATTTATGGGCGACAAGGATATTTCAGGTGAGCTTGAAATACTTAAAAATCAGGGTTTACTTGAAAATTCTGAAATCTTTGCGGTAAAGGTTAAAAATAATCCCCGTGCCGCAGAAACTTCAATGGTATGCGATTGTGCAAAAGCCTTAGGAATTGACGCAATTCCCTATTCTGATTTGAAGGATGCCTATCTTGCCGCCCTTTCAATTGGGAAACCGACCATTCTGTGTGGCTCACTGTATCTTTACAAAGACCTTGACAAAGTTCTTAAATCAATTTAATATACGCAAACCCGCCCTGCGTATGCAGGGCGGGTTTGCTGTTTGTGTCGGTGTCGCAGCGATACAGAACTTATCGGTGGCATTAAAAAATGCGCCGACGTGAGCCGACGCACGAAAAACGCACGACTCACGGATAAGCTACCACACAAATCCAAATCTGACGTATAAGACATATGCGAACAGAGCATGCGTTTTTTCCAAAAGAAAAAAACATACATCTCATACATCTATTTATTCAAATTTGTGTGGTATGATATTATATTACCACATTTTTTCTTTTTTGTCTATGCCTTGCAAAGAAAAAAGGACTGCAATTTTTGCAGTCCTTTCGTGGTTTTACCAGAACATAGGTTCAAAACCTTTAAGCTTATATATTGCCTCAACGAAATAGTAATCAGCGTAAATAAGCGGAATATGTACATCCTTGCCGTGGTAGTGACCTGTATTGTTCATAACTATGAACTGATTATCCAAAGTCCAGTCGCAATGTTCTTTTTCAATAGCCTTTAAAATATTAAATGCCGCCTTAATGTAAAGTTTCTTTTCGTATTCAGGAACAACCTTTGCAATTTCAATAAGTCCGCAAGCGGTGATTGCACCTGCTGAGCAGTCAAGGATATCTGGATCGTCAGGCTGACGGAAATCGCACCTTGGAATATATCCGTCGCCTGCAACAGCCGCTATAAAGTAATGTGCTGTATTTTTAGCCGCATCAAGATATTCCTGCTTGCCTGTGTGAATATAGCTGAGCACAAAACCATAAATTGCCCACGCCTGACCTCTTGACCAGCATGATGTTTCGGGTTCATAGCCTTGAGTTGACGGTGAACCCACATAATCACCATTGTTTATATCATACTCAACAACGTGAATCAGCGAGCCGTCGGGTCTTATGTGATGTTTCATTGTTTTGTCTGCGTGATGCATAGCAATTTGCTTAAAACGAGGGTCGCCTATCTCCTCTGATGCCCAGTAAAGCAAGGGAATGTTCATCATACAGTCTATAATCGCCCAGCCAACTGCCTTTTCGCCGTTCCAGGCTCTTATAAAGCCTGCATCTGTGTTATAACGTGATGCAAGTGCTGCCGCCGCCATCAAATTTCGATTTTTTGATTCAGGGTTGCCTGTAAGACGGTAATTTGCACCTGCCGAGATATGCCACATAAAGCCTACATCGTGATAAAGAGACTGATAGTTAAAAAGAGCTTTATCCATAGCTTTCTCACCATATTCTGCCGCCTCTTTATATTTTTCTTCCTTGGTGGCAACATACATAAGCCACATAAGTCCCGGCCAGAAACCGTTTGTCCACCATGCAATATGGTCATCACCACTCATATCGTCGTGGATACCGTCTGTTGAAGAAAAAGGAATTTTATTTTTTGAAAGTTCCGACAGAACCGACATCTTCTTCTCTATCTTTTCCCATGTTTCGTCAATCCATTGTTGGTTTTGCTTTATCATTTTTTCCATAATTATTCTCCTTACCAGAAAAGTATTCCAAAATCTTTAAGCTTGTATATTGCCTCAACAAAGTAATAATCACCATAAATAAGAGGTTTATGTATTGAACCTTTTTCCAGTCCATGATAATAGCCTGTGCCGTTCATCAGTATGCACTGTTGATCTAAAGTCCAGTTGCAATGTTCTTTTTCAAGAGCCTTCAGTATATTGAGAGCCGCCTTGATATAAAGCTTTTTCTCAAGTTCGGGTACAACCTTAGCAATTTCAATAAGTCCGCAAGCGGTAATTGCACCTGCTGAGGTATCGAGGTAATCGGGTTCATCAGGCTGACGGAAGTCGCATTTGGGTACATATCCGTCAACGGCAACCGCCGCTATAAAATAATGCGCTGTCCTTTTAGCTGCATCAAGATATTCCTGTTTGCCAGTATGCAGATAGCTGAGTATAAATCCATAAATTGCCCAAGCCTGACCTCTTGTCCAGCAAGAACCATTGGGGTCATAGCCCTGACTGTGAGGATAACGCACAAAATCGCCGTTTTCATGATTATACTCAACAACATGGATTACCGAGCCGTCAGGTCTTATATGATGCTGCAATGTTTTATCTGCGTGATGCATTGCAATCTGTTTAAAACGAGGGTCTCCGATTTCGTCAGATGCCCAGTAAAGCAAGGGAATGTTCATCATACAGTCAATGATAGTCCAGCCTATTGCTCGCTCACCATTCCACGCTCTTATAAATCCGCCATCTGTGTTGTAACGTGAAGCAAGAGCTGCTGCCGCAACCAGATTTCTGTTTTTGGATTCAAGGTTACCTGTAATGCGATAATTTGCACCTGCCGAAATATGCCACATAAAGCCTACATCGTGATAAAGGGTTTGATAGTCAAAAAGTGCCTTATCCATAGTATTTTCACAATACTCTGCTGCTTCTTTATACTTTTCTTCCTTGGTGGCAACATACATAAGCCACATCATACCGGGCCAGAAGCCGTTTGTCCACGACCCCGGAGATTCGGTCAAATCATTATGTACACCGTCTACTGAAGTCGAAGGTATCTTGTTTTTAGACAGTTCTGAAACAACAGAGAGCTTTTTCTCTATTTTTTCCCATGTTTCATCAATCCATTGCTTATTTTCATTCAAAATTTTTTCCATATCCATACTCCTTTTTGTAAGGTTTTGTTTATATTACCACACTTTTTATTATTTGTCTATACTAATTAATCCATTTTCTGTAACTAAAAAATCCATTTTAACATCATACTCGCAAGCAGGGATTTTATCACAAATCTGAAAGTCATAGCAAAATCCCACCTTGAAGGCAGTTGTGTCCTTTAAAAGTCTGTCATAACAACCCTTGCCAAAGCCCACTCTGTTTCCCAAACGGTCAAATGCAATTCCCGGAACAATCACCACATCGGTCTTTGACATATCAGCAGGATTTGTGTCCACAGGCTCTGTCACCGAAAATGCGCCTTTTATAAGTTTGGTGTCTTTTTCATAGAGGACGGGAGTTATCACCCCCGATTCAGGGTCGGTTACAGGAAGAACAAGCCTCTTTTCGTCACGAAATGCCACATCTATGATATCCATCGTGTCTGTTTCGTTGCCCAAAGGAAGATACACCATAAGTTGCTTTGCATTTTTATAAATCTCACTTTCAAGAAATGCCCTTGCCGCCATTTTGCTTTTTTCCAAAACCTCGGCTTTATCCATCTCCCGACGTTTTAATTTGCTTTGCTCTCTGATTTGATTTTTCATATTAATTTCCATAGGCTTTCTGCACACAAATAGTAGTTAAAATTACACACTCATCTCGCTGTGGGCAGATAAGGCGTGTAGTGGAAATTACGCACATCGCCGTTTCGTACCTGAAAGGCACGAAAGTTCGGCGGTGCAATAAATTTCGATTAACGTGATTTTTCACGTTGAACACTTTCTATGAACGGCTTAACCGACTTATACAATTCGTCCGCCCAGATTGCACAGCCCTCGGCATTTGGATGTCCTCCGTATTTGGGAAACTTTCCGTCTTTGCAAATATATGGATTGTTGTCAAAAAGCATATCAACCTTACCACATAAAACAGACTTGATATATTCATTAATTCTCTGCCATTTTTCTATGTCTTTTTCGGCAAATTCAAAGGGCGGAATTGTCTGCAAAACCACCTTTTTGCCGTTTTTCTTTAAGGTGTCTACTATTGTTTCCAAATCCTTTTTGATTTGCTCTTCGGAAAATCCCTGCAGAATATCATTAACGCCAAAACACACGAACACAAGGTCTGCCTGTTTTGCCTTGTATAACCACGCACCGTCAGATGCGGCATCGTTTGCTCTGCCATAACCTATCCCTAAATTCCAGTAAGAATAGTCCGCTCCTAATTTTCCCGAAAGAACCGCATTCCAATGCAGATACGAATTACGCTCTGTCCCTATTCCCTGAGTTATAGAATCGCCCAGATATGCAATTCTTCCCCTAACCGCTCGGTTACAGCCAATCATAGCAGCAAAAGGCATTTGCTTTGAATACTTCCATTCGCCTTCTTCCTTGACAAATACAGGAAGCAAGCTTTCTTCGTGATAAGGTATCATTTTGCCCGAAAAGGTAATTTCAATGCACAGATATTCATTCTTATTAAAGTCAATTATTATTGGGTCAGATGAAAAAAACTCGCCAGGCATAACCAGCTTTTCTTTTTGTCCGTTAAATGTCAGGTCGCAAAAATTGGATGCGGTAATATCCTTATCAAAGGTCATTTCCTCAACCTTTTTATCGGTTGCTGTTATTTGGCCTTTGCCCACTCTTGCACTGTGAATTTTCCAACTATCACAAATCAGATTTTTATGACTGATTGTGCCATTGCTGTATGTACTGTCCATAATATTTGAAAACAGCAACGAATATTCATACTCTCCGCCAACTGCGATTTTATAAAGTATACGACCTGTTTTAATCTCGTCTTCCTGCATATTAAAATACAACTGATTGCCACTGCCAGCATATGTATTTGAACTGTAATTATTAAAAAATTCCATCACTACCACTCCTTTTTATTTACCTTTACTTAGCAATAATACCGATACCAAAATCATCACAATTCCCGCAAGAGAATACATCGAGACCGGCTCGTTATAGAGCACAAAGCTTATAACCGACGCCGTCATTGGCTCTACACAGCCAAGAGATGCAACCACTCCCGCCGGCAATTTTTTCATAGAATATGTATATAAAAAATACGGAAGTGCAGATGTTATAATTCCAAGCGACACACACCACAGTATTGTAGATTGAAAGTTTTGTGCTATAATTCCTGCAGTTTGTGCCGGCTTTCCTAAAATTGCAGAAAGTAATGCCGCAATCACAAAAGCATACGCCGTTGCCACAACAGGGTCATCCCCATGCTTCATCTCGTACTTGATGCCGATATTGTAGATGCTGTAGGATATACCTGACATCACGCCAAGAAACAATCCAAATGCACTTGCTGTCGCACCACCGACTATTCCGGTAACCAACGCAGTGCCCACAATAACCATTACAACCGCAAGGCCCTTTAGATAAGTAAACTTTTCTTTAAAAACTATTACCGAATATATTGTAACAACCGCAGGGGCAATATACAAAAGCACCACCGCAACAGAAATAGATGCGTGCCCCATAGCCGCATAATATAGCGCACCGGTTCCGTACAAGCATACTCCCACCAAAAGATACAGCAACAATTGCTTTACTGATATTTTTAGCTTATCCCTTTTATAAACAAGGGCAAAAATAATCATACATATTGCCGCAACAGTATTTCGCATAAAAGCAATGTTTAACGCATCAAAGCCGAATTTTTTCAACTCGGTTGTAAATATTGCCGATGTTCCCCAAAGAACACCCGAAAGCACTACCAATAGCACTGCCAACTTTTTCATTCGTTTGTCCTCTTTCAGTTAATCTAAATATTTCAATACATTATACCATATACATCACAATTTTCAATAGTTTTGAAGAAAAAAGACCGCTGACTTATTCCTTGTCTACGGTCTTTAATTTGTTAAATTTTACCTATTTAGGCTGCTTGCCGATGTAAGCGAGTATGCCTCCATCAACATACAGAATATGTCCGTTTACAGCATCTGATGCATTTGATGCAAGGAATACTGCAGGGCCAACAAGCTCTTCAGGGTCAAGCCATCTGCCTGCAGGTGTCTTTGCACAGATAAATGAGTCAAATGGATGCTTTGAGCCGTCTTCCTGTGGTTCTCTGAGGGGTGCAGTCTGAGGTGTTGCAATGTAGCCGGGGCCAATACCATTACACTGAATGTTGAATTCACCATATTCTGAACAGATGTTTCTTGTAAGCATCTTAAGACCGCCCTTTGCTGCCGCATAAGCTGAAACAGTTTCACGGCCAAGCTCTGACATCATTGAACAGATGTTGATAATCTTTCCAGCGCCCTTTTTAATCATTGAAGGGATAACTGCCTTTGAACAAATAAAGGGTGCGTTAAGGTCAACATCAATTACCTGTCTGAATTCTGCAGCTGACATTTCGTGCATAGGAATTCTCTTGATAATACCTGCATTGTTTACTAATATATCAACAACGCCAACTGTTTCTTCGATATCCTTTACCATTGCATTAACCGCATCTTCATCTGTTACGTCACAAACATAACCTTTTGCGTCAATACCTTCTGCTTTGTAGTTTTCAAGTCCTTTATTAAGGAACTCCTCGTTTATATCATTAAATACAATTTTAGCACCTGCATTTGCAAGACCCTTTGCAATAGCAAAGCCAATTCCGTAGGATGCACCTGTAACAAGTGCTACTTTTCCGTCTAATCTGAACATAAAATTTTCCTCCTTATCTAAGTTCGCTTGTTTCAATGAAGTCCATATCGGTAAATTCCTGATTTTCGCCGCACATAGCCCAGATGAATGAATAAGCCTTTGTACCAACGCCACTGTGGATTGACCAGCTTGGGCTGATAACCGCTTCTTCGTTGTGCATAATGATGTGTCTTGTCTGTGTGGGTTCGCCCATCATATGAAATACTGCGTCATTTTCGCCCATATCAAGATAGAGATAAACTTCCATTCTTCTGTCGTGAGTGTGGCTGGGCATTGTGTTCCAGTTTGAACCTGGCTCAAGCTGGGTAAGTCCCATAGCAAGCTGACAGCTCTTCATTACCTCTGGATGGATGTACTGATTGATTACACGCTTGTTGCAATCTTCAACACTGCCGCAAGGTACCTTTTTAGCCTTGGTAATATCAATCTTAACTGTTGGATATGTTGTATGTGCAGGACAAGAGCTTACATAGAACTTTGCGGGGTTTTCAATGCTGTCGCTCTTGAACTTGATTTCCTTGTTGCCCATACCGATATAGATACCGTCACGGGGATTCATTTCATATTCAACTCCGTCAACAATGATTGTACCCTTGCCACCGATATTGATACAGCCCATCTCTCTTCTCTGCAGGAAATAATCTGCCGCAAGCTCCTTGCCTGCTTCAAGAACAAGAGTCTGATGAACAGGCATAAGGCCTGCTGTAATAATTCTGTCGATATGGCTGTATACCATTCTTACATTATCCTTTGTGAAAAGTCCTGAAATGTGGAATTCCTCACGAAGTCTTTCTGTTGTGTAGTGCTTAACATCTTTTGCATTTGATGCTTGTCTTACTTCCATTTTACTTAAATCCTCCTTGATTATATTTCCAAAAACCTGAATTTGCGACAATGCCGCAAATGAAAGAATTTCGGTTGCCTGTACAAAATTTGATAACCTGATTGTTCGGGTTATTTTTTTGTCTATTTTCACTTCCTGACCCTTTGAATTTTCATCATTAAGGTCAGAGTTGTCCATTTTAAACTCTCCGCGGATAACCTCGCCGTCAGAGAATTCAATGTCTATATTCTTCCAGTAAGAGTCGTGGGGCAAGCCCGTTATCTCATTATGTTTGAAATCGGCTCTGAGATAGAATACCAGCTTATCAACCTCAACCTCACGGCCAAAGTCTAAAACAAACTCCAAATCCTGTCTTGCGCCGCCCGACCAGGAATGATGGGGATATCTGCCGTGTCCCTGATTGTCACATACCCCGTCGATTGCATTGCGGGCAAAGAACAAGGGTGAATTTCTTGTAACAAAGTTTGCTGATGCGTGGGGATAATATTTTTCTTTTTCGGGACGGTCATAGGGGTTAAAGGCAATATTGCGGTATGCATAAATCTCGTCATCCTCGGGCTCGCGAACAGAAATTATGTGCTTGTCGCCAATAAATGCACCGGGTTTATAGCAGAAGTTCACCTGATACTCGTTGGGGATAGCAAATTCATAGCTACGGTTGGGAAGCCATATAATACTTTCGTCAATCAGCTCGTCAAGCTTAATTGCAATAAAATCGCATCCGTCGGCAGAAACCTTTATCTTGTCGCCCTCGATGAGTTCGCCTTCAAACTCTGCAACTATGTTTATGCCCTTCCATTCGCCTCTTACTTCGCCGTCTTTTCCTAATATTTTTAAAGTGAGCATATTATAATCCTCCTTTCTTTAAATCCTTATAATTTTTCAATTACCAGCAGTTCTGTATTCCGTTGTCAATATAAGACTGGAGTGCCTCTGCAAAATAGAAATCACCAAAGGTTGTATAGGTGTCATTGCCACTTTGTCTGCGGAGAATTCCGGGAATGTCAGTGTTATCATCAAAGTAGTTCTGGCAAAGCTCCCTGATTGAATTATCAACAAAATCTCTGTATACTGGATTTTCTTTACAGTTAAGAAGCTCCATAAGACCACGTGCAACAACCGCACAAGCAGATGTATCTACATTGTAAATGCAGTTTTCAGCCTTGGTTTCATCCCAATGAGTGTTTCTTTTTCCGCAAGCGGTTGCAGGAGCGTCCTTGGGAAGTCTGAAATCCCAAACGGGAACATAATTGCCCTTGCCTATTGTCTTGATATAGTTGTCAGCCAGTCTTTCGGCAATTGCCTGATACTCTCTTGCAAGGCCTAAAAATTCATCCTTGCTTTCAAGGTATCTGCCTGCGATTGCAAAGCCGCAGATAGCCCAGGAGGTTCCTCTTGCCCAGTATGAGCCGTTTGAATATCCGCAGGAGTTACATTCGTCTATAACCTCGCCTGTTGCTCTGTCAAACATAAAAGCGTGAGCAACAGAACCATCTTCTCTTAAAAGATACTTTTTAACCATTTCGATGTGAGCCTTTGCAACATCAATATAGAAATTGTGCTTTGTCTCGGACCACGCCCACCAAAGCAGAGGCAAGTTCATCATTGTATCAATAATTAATTTTACCGGACGTTTAAGATACTGGTATGTCTGATTTCCCCAAGCATCAATACAGCCCGTCTTAATCTGGAAGCGTTTTACCAGCTCATCAGCAGCCTTGAGTGCTGTTTCACGATGCTTTTTATCGCCGGTAAGCTGATACATAGCAACACTGTATGGTGAATACAAAAATCCCAAATCGTGCATTGTGTCATAGACGGGGGTATCAAAAACCTTATCCTTGTAATATGGTGCAAACTTTTCTGCCCAGTCAAGATATTCCTCTCTTTTCTCGGTTCTGTAATAAAGCGGAGCAAGACCCGTAATGCACGAGGTAAGCCAATTTGAAGCTACCTTTAGCTTGCGTTTTGGTGCGCCGTTGAAATAATTGCCATCCTTACATCCGGCAAACTCATAAGGCTCGCCACTGTATTTTTCAAGATAAATGTCAAACTTTTTTACACATTTTTTGTATGTGTCCTCAGCCAGCTTTTTGATTTCTTCCCTTGACATAGCAGATGCCTTTTGGGTATCGTTTTTCATTTTAATCCCCTCCGATTTTTTTAATCGTTCTCTACAGGTTTAAATTCGCAAGGCTCAAGTGTAATATTCTTCTTGTGTGTGCCATAGTCGATAACAACCTCTGCCTTGTGGTCAAAATCGGTGTTAAGAAGGTAAACCTTACCACCCTCGTAAACGCTGAATCTGAGTGAATCATTACCGTAAACCTTGATGTCTGCTGTTCTGTGGCTGGCAGCCAGGATTTCACGCACAAGATTTGTATACATAGGAACAGCCGCACCATAGGGATACTCAAGGTTTGTCATAAGAACGGCATAACCCTCGCCAACCTTGTTTTCAACCAGTGAAATGGGCATAGCTTCAACATCATAATCCCTAAATTTATTAGAAAGTCTTGCTGATGCAACACCTGTTGTAAGTTTTGTTGTTGCATAGTCAATATAACCTTCTGCAAAGTAGGGGTCGCCACATTCAAAGCGAAGTGTGGGGTACATAAATTCAGGAACAATACTCTTGCAGAATTTGCTT
>JAZRJT010000099.1:0-7196 GCA_045645905.1 Clostridia bacterium | reverse complement strand
TCTGCCTTTTGTTCAGCTACGGTACTATGGGCAAGCGGCCTGTCGGGAAAGCCAAATTCAATTACGGGAACGGAAAGAATTTTTCTTACCGCATCACAAAGGCCACCCGTTGTCACATTATCTTCGGTAACGGCAACCAATCTTTTGCCCGATGCCTGATTTATAATGAGCTCTGCATCCAAAGGCTTTAAAAATCTTGCATTTACCACAGCTGCTGATATGCCGCGTCCGGCAAGGATTTCTGCCGCCTGAATTGCCTCGGCAAGTTGAGCTCCTATTGCGACAATCAAAACGTCATCACCTGTTTTCTGAGCAGTGCCTTTACCCAAAGCAACACGCTTACTGCAAGGCAAATTTAAGCTGCTGCCCTTGGGATATCTCACCGCCACAGGACCTGTGCAGTCATTTACTGCAAAATCAAGCATCAGGCGGAGCTCATCAGTCGATGCCGGTGCCATAATTGTCATATTGGGTATGTGCGAAAGATACGAAAAATCATAAATTCCCTGATGGGTTTCGCCGTCGTTGCCCGAGGCGCCCGCACGGTCGATTGCAAAAACCATATGCAAATTCTGCAGTGCCGCATCATGAATAATCTGGTCATAGCCTCGCTGAAGGAAGGTTGAATATACCGCAAAAACAGGGATTCTTCCCGCCTTTGCCATAGCAGATGAAAATGTTACTGCGTGTTGTTCGGCAATGCCCACATCGAAAAACCGATTGGGAAACTCTCTTGCAAACTCAGTAAGCCCCGTGCCAAGCGGCATTGCCGCAGTTACGGCAACAATTTTTTCGTTATTCCTTGCAAAACGGACAAGCTCTTCGCCAAAAATATCCGAATATGTTTTACACTCTGACGTCTTAACTTCACCCGTTTCGGGGTCAAAACACCC
Source organism: Clostridia bacterium (assembly GCA_045645905.1). GTDB lineage: Bacteria > Bacillota > Clostridia > Monoglobales > Monoglobaceae > SIG440. The sequence continues at coordinate 6,303 of JAZRJT010000099.1, read as the reverse complement.
TATACCGTGAAACAGGTCGGGGCTTTCCTCAGATGGTGCAAAGCCTTTGCCCTTTTGGGTTACTGCATGGATGATAACCGGGCGTTTAAGGCTTTTTGCATAGCTGATTGCTGTTATCAGTTCTTTAAGATTATGCCCGTCAAGCGGGCCAAGATATTCAAGCCCCATATTTTCAAAAAGGTGTTGCCTTAACAGGAATTTTTTCAAAAATCTTTTTGTCATATGCAAAAAGTTCATAACCAGTTCGCCAAAAACAGGTAAACCGTTAAGAAAATTGGATGCCGCCATTTTTACATCAATATACTTTGAATGACTGCGCAATTTGCGTATATACTGTGACATACCGCCCACGTTCTCGGATATTGACATTCCGTTATCGTTAAGAATTACCACAAGCGGAGTTTTGCTGCTGCCTGCATGATTTAATGCCTCGTATGCCATACCGCCCGTCAGTGCTCCGTCACCAATAACAGCCACCGCACATGCCGCACTGCCCTCCAGCTCAAAGGCTTTAGCAAAGCCAAGTGCCGCCGATACCGAAGTGGATGAATGTCCTGTGTTGAAGGCGTCAGTTTCGCTTTCTTCGGTCTTGGGAAATCCGCTGATGCCGCCCCTTTGCCTGAGTGAACCAAAAGCTTCACGTCTGCCGGTTATAATCTTGTGTGTATAGCTTTGATGTCCCACATCCCACACAACTTTATCTGAAGAAAAGTCAAAAACCTTGTGCAAGGCAAGCGTAAGCTCAACCGTGCCAAGGTTCGAGGACAAATGTCCCCCGTGCTGCGAAATATTGTCAACCAAAAACTCACGGATTTCGTCCGCGAGAATTTTAAGCTCAGGGATATTCAATTTTTTTACATCAAGTGATGAATTGATCTCATCCAAAAATCTTTTCATAACCGTACCTTTATTTTTTTTTGAACCGAAAGATTGAAAGTGCTCTTGCAGCATTATAAACAATAAAATTGCTGTATTTCATTGCAATTGTCTTACCCACAGCCTTTCCGCCAACGGTAATCGCCGCAACGGTTGCCGTTATAATCAAGCTAAGAAAAAAGCTGCTTATACCCGGAAAGGACAAAATAATGTACGAAACCACCGCTGCCGATGCCGAACCGCTGACAATACCGCAAATATCGCCCACAACGTCGTTGCAGAAGTTTGAAACCTTGTCTTTTGCTTTGATAAGGCTGATTGCCAGACTTGCGTGCCTGATTCGCTTTGTTGCCATCGAATGAAACGGCGCTTCTTCTGCCGTTGTGACAGCCATGCCGATTATGTCAAACAAAATTCCGCACAGAATAATCAGCAAAAGTATCAGGATTGCGACCCAGATATTAACCAAAGTCATTATGCCGCTTGACAGGATATTAAATACACCCGACATTGTGAAGGTTATAATAATTGTTTTGATAATCCACGCCTTATCGGTTTTTTTTGAAGTGGTGGGTTTAAATGTTATCTTTTGTTTTCGAGGTATGTCGTCTTTCATTTTTCAACTCCGGAATTTATATTTTAAAACCTTTTACGGTTTCTCTTATCAAGAGAATTATGTACGGGTAGCATATACAGTAAACTTTGTGTCATAGGTCAGGTTGGATTTCCCAGCAGACTTCCCGATTGTCGCCAAAGGGGATGTTTCCGTTTAAAGTCTGCCTCGCATCGTTACCGATGGTACAGTAAAATTATTTTACTGTACCTGCGCTACCTGATTGCCACTTAGTACACACTGCAATCCTGTATATGCATGCCGGCCTAGGAGTTTTCCTCAACAGCTGCAAACGTTTCTTAGCCTCTTTTGCAAATATGGTTTCAAAAAGCAATAACACACAGTCCTGTGGCCGCAGAACTGTAGTCTGAACAATTATCCGCCATACCCACTCAAGGCAGGCTACACTGCCCACAGCATCATATAGATACCGCAACGCAGGTTTTAACCTGATACGTATTACGGCGGGATGTCCCATCCGTTACACGGTCACAGGCCTCCACGGAAAAGGGGTCAACGCCCACATGCCGTTGCGGATCGCCCCTAAACCTTAACTCCCAGCACACACCCACGACTGGGCGTCGCAAGCACGCACAAGGAACTTCATCGATATGCCCTTCGGCGAATTTTTAGGCCCGCCCTGGGAAATGAAGCAGCTGACTAGAATACCGTTACCCAGAATTCTCACATTATAGTATATAATATTTATAGATTTATGTCAAGAACTGAAAGGATATGATTTTAAGAAATTTGATTTTTTAACCCCAACACATTGACAATTTTATTAAAATATGGTACATTGATTGAGCGACACTCATCAATACAATATAAAACACCTAAATGTGTTTTTATCTCGGTAAAAATGCAGGCTTAATAAACGGGTGTTTATATTGTGTTGAGTGTCGCTACGATACACGAAGCTCTGCATTTTTCGGTGCACAGCTTTCGGCTGTGCACTTTTTTGTCGCTCTTTTTTACTTATTTTCCAATTATATTATAATGCACAGCAATTCGTAGCGGCACTCAGCAATCACAAACACGCCATACTTTCGTATGGCGTGTTTGTAGTATAAGCTATTTTATTTTATAATTTCAAACTGCTGTTCTTCAGTTAAATCAACAACTGTGCAGTCATTTGCATATGTGCACTCGGGCAAAATAATCATTGCAGTTAAGCTGTCATTGTTTGCAGGAAGGGGTGCCAAGTGCCAGATTGCGGCATTCATCTTTACCAGTGTGTGTTTGGGCACGATAAACGCTTTTGCAAGGTCGGTCACAGGTGTGCCTGCCGATGCGGGAGCACAATGAAGAATCATATCATCATCAAGGGGAAGTATCATTTCCCAGGTGGTTGTATGATACTCCTGCTGAGTGATAACCATTTTTTCAGGCTTTTTAACCACAATGGGTGAATAACCAATACGATGGTTGCTGTCTGCGTTGATGCGGTCGGGATAGAATTTGTGAATTTCACCGCACAGGGCATAGCCGTCGGGCTTGTCCATAGTATAAAACTGTCCGAATGGTGCAAAGCTTTCGTTTGTAAGGGGTTCTGCTTTAATTGTTTTCATTTTTAAAACCTGCCTTTTATAAATATTATCTTTTAAATTAGTCAGTCATATTATCAAAGTAGCCCTGAACAAGAACAACAGGTGTTCCCTTGTCGCCTGAACCGCTTGTAAGGTCGCAAAGTGAACCGATAAGGTCGGTAAGACGTCTGGGAGTTGTTCCCTGAGATGCCATATTACCAACAAGGTCGCCGCCCTTTTGTTTGATTGCGCCCTCAATAGCTTTTTTCAGTTCTTCGCCCTTGAGGTCAGCAAAATCATTGTCTGCAAGATATTTAAGCTTAAGCTCGTTGGGTGTACCTTCCAAACCCTTTGTGTAAGCAGGAGATACAATGGGGTCAGCAAGCTCCCAGATTTTGCCCTGTGGGTCTTTGAACGCACCGTCGCCGTATACCATAACCTCGATATGCTTACCAGTCTTCTCAAGGAGCTGTGCCTGAATATTTTCAACCAAATCAAAACATTCGTTGGGGAAGAGCTTAACGGTATCTTCTGTCGACTTGTTTGAGCCAAGCAGACCGTATTTTGAGTTAAAGCCGCTGCCGTCAACCGATTCTGACAAAATTTCATCAAGACCAACAACGCATTTTGCTCCTGCATCCCTTAAAATTCTCTTTGTGCGAACACGGCTGTGGATGTCACAGTTGAGCACGCTGTCGGTGTATCTGAGAATTACTCTGGGGTCATTTGCAAGAATGATTTCAACCTCTGCACCGCAGGATTTAATCAAATCACCGTAATATTTTATATAATCAACACCTGTGAAGGGATGGGGATTCTCGCCAAAAAGCTCACGATATTTTGCCTCGGTAAGAACATCAGAATAAGGATTAATTCCTGCATCGTCAAGCTGGTCAAGGGATACAAGGGCATTTCCAACCTCGTCACTGGGATAGTTGAGCATAAGAACTATCTTTTTTGCACCCTTTGAAATACCTCTTAAGCAGATAGCAAAACGGTTACGGCTGAGAATGGGGAAAATAACACCGATTGTGCCGCCGCCAAGCTTTGCTTTAACGTCCTTTGCAATTGCATCAACAGATGCATAGTTCCCCTGAGCACGTGCAACAACAGATTCTGTTACCGCAACAACATCACGGTCGCGAAGGTCAAAACCTTCAATCTGAGCCGCCTCTGTAACGCTGTTTACTACGATTGTAGCTATATCGTCGCCCTCGCGAATAATGGGGCAACGGATACCTCTTGAAACTGTACCTGTTCTTCTTTCCATAAAAATTCCTCCATACATATTGACTTTTATCGTCATTGTCATTATACTACAAATATAAACATAAGTAAAATAGATAATACTTACAACAGTAATAAGGAGTGCTTATATGAAAACCAAGCTTGATTATTATAAAATTTTTTACGAAACTGCAAGGTTTGCATCTTTTTCAACAGCAGCCCGGCACCTTTATATTTCACAGTCGGCAATATCACAGTGCATACACCAGCTTGAAGAAGATTTGGGCACTGTTTTATTTAATCGTTCACGTCGGGGTGTTACCCTTACAACCGAAGGTCAGCTCCTTTTTCAAAAGGTTGAAAGTGCGATGCAATCAATCGAGCAAGGCGAAACCCTTTTGGCACGGCTGCATCACCTTGACAGCGGCTCGCTGATTATTGCTGCCGCAGATACAATAACTGCCCACTACCTTTTACCTTATCTTGAAAAGTTTCATCAGGCATACCCCGGCATAAGAATCGAAATGGCAAACTCATACTCATACCATATGCTGCAGCTTGTCAAAGACGGAACAGCCGAGCTTGCCTTTGTCAGCCTTCCCGCCGAGGATGAAGAATTGACCATTGAGCCCTGCCTTGAAATCCACGATATTTTTGTAACAGGACCTGAGCACAGTATTAAACCCAAGTACAATTGGGAAGATATATCAAAAGAGCCATTGATATTACTTGAAAAAAACTCAATTTCCCGTCGCTTTCTTGACAGGGAATTCAACAAAAAGCATATAGAATTAATACCGCAGATTGAGGTTGCCGCCCACGAGCTTTTGCTTAGATTTGCCTCAATCCATCTTGGTGTATCCTGCGTGGTTGAAGAATTTTCAAAAGACAACCTTGAACGTGGAGATGTAAAGAAGCTTAACCTCGCACCAAGTTTGCCCACAAGACATATCGGTTATGCGTATTTAAAGCACAACACCCTGTCTCTTGCGGCACAGAAATTTCTTGAATTTATTAAAGGTATTTAAAATATTTTTATGAATTGCTATTGTATTTTTCTTTGTTTTGTGTTATCATAATACAGTCACATAATTTAAACAATTGAATATGGGTAGTACTTTTTTATTTCTATGGGTATTTTTTGCCCTTTTATCCATTACATTTTTCGAATTTGATAAAAATGCAAATTCCAAAAGATGTAGTGGACTATGTTACTACCTATCTGTTTAAATTGTGTGACAACAATCGGAGTTTGCGTTTTTTGTGCGGCAGCTTCGGTTGCCGCATTTTTTAATTGGAAAGGAATTTTACAATGGTTAATTACAAAAAACTCTATTTGCGCCTTTTTAATGCAATTACAGATGCAATAGAGATACTCCAAAAGGCACAAATTGATGCAGAAGAGGCTTATATGGATGCAGGCGATGATGAAATTAACTTAACCAAGGTAACAAAGTTTAAAGTCTATTCTGCCGATGAAGAAGAATAATAAACATCCACCCGCGGGTGGTATTTCATTTTCAGGCATAGCCCTACCCAAAACTCGCTACGCACAAGTGCGTTTTTTATTACCCTGCCAGTCATGCGTATTTTTGCCTGATACCCATAAATGAGTTTTACTTTCGCAGGCTTCTCCTTGAGGAGAGGCTCCGTCGTAGACGGTGGTGAGGTGTAGATTGCGATGCAATCGTTAAACATTATAATTCGTTTCCATACCACCTCATCCGAGTTTTGCTACGCAAAACCCACCTTCCCCTCCCACAGGGGAAGGCTTTTCAATAATATTCTTTGCAATAGGAATTCTTATTTTCTAATAAAATTTTAATTTTCAAATTACATCTAATTTGTCTTCTGTTCACCGGTTAACCTTTATTGAACCACGCAAATACAACAAAACCGTTTTCGAAAAGAAAACGGTTCAGACCACTGACAAACCCACCATTTTCAGGTGGGTTTGTGTCGTATATATTATATTTTTAATAATTCTTGATAGAAATTGCGTATCCCTCTTCCAGAGGATATTTGCAATCTTCTTCATATTCTGTACCGCTGCAGTAA
>JAZRJT010000098.1:0-2792 GCA_045645905.1 Clostridia bacterium | reverse complement strand
CTTTCAGTTGCAGTTCAGGGAGTAAGCGTCTTGACCCAGACAAGATTGTTTAACTTATCTCAGGGTGAGCGCAGCAGACTGAATACCGTTTTTGTTGTGAATAACTTTATATTTGGGGCTGTCGGAAGTGCTCTTGCATCTCTTTTATGGTCATTGGGGGGATGGTCGTATGTAATGATGGCAGCTAGTGCGGTTTCTGTTGCGGCATTGATTGTCTGGCTGTTTTCAAGAAGTAAATTTAAATATGCGGATGAATCATTGGATAATTAGTTATTTTTACTGATATATCCAGAATATATATTTTTTTATTTTTCCTTTTTATTATTACTATAATTCGAGTTTTAGTGGAAAAATCGATAAGCATGCGAACTATATTTTACGTTTTATACGAACATTTTGTATTTTTTGTGAATTAATGCTAAGATTACATCAATAACTAATACTAGTGCTATTTATTAATTTTATTGATTATTTTTTAAATTTGCAATTAAATCTTTGTATCCTAGGCCATAAATTGCAATGACAGTTCTTTGCATTGCACCAAAACATAAAAACATTATTAATATTCCCCATACATAGTCCCAGCTTTGAAGGAGGTTATTGTTGGAAAGGTTTAGCAATGAAATTATTGATGTTAGTCCAAGACACATTGCTGTGATTAAACCTGGAGTGTAAGGCTTTTCCATTTTATGAAGTTTGATGCCTATTATATGTATAAATGTTTCAAATAATCCCAGATAAACAGGAACTAATGCCAATAGAGTATATTGGGTAAAAAAAGGTACAAATGTGATTATGATTAATAGGATAGTAACTGGAATATGTGCAGCGTGTATCTGATTAGGTGTTGCTTTGAGCTTGAAGAATTTTAACATTAATTTTGCAAATCCTCCCGGAAAGCGTGTTTCTTCCCATTCATGGATGGTGAAAAGAAACATATAAATTAACATCATCTTTTGGACTAAACTTAAACCATTATAAAAAACAGCTGAAAATGTTACCATTCCAAACATAATAAAAGTAAGAATTTCCAAATTATATTCTCTCATTAAAACACCTTACATTATTTTATGTTGTTTAACATTAAAATTTATGCACGTAATAATTGGTTTGTGTTTTCAGTAGTGCAAAGGTAATAGGAACTTTATCAAAGTTTATATGAATTGTTCGTATTTTTTTAAAATAATTTGCCTAATTAATTAAATTTTGTTGGTAATGTTTAAGTGTATTCTATGTTTCCAGTTGGAAATGAAATAGTGTATACTATGTGGCTCTGGTAAATGTTTTTCATATAATTGTATTTTTAGTATTGTTAATTAAACTTTTGGTGTTGGGCTTAATGGTCTTAACAAATTTATCTATTTCAAAATAACTTTAAAAAAATAAGAAATGTAAAATAGCATTTTAAGCTATTTTACCACAATTTTTGAACTTGTAGTTTTTGCAGTGTAGTATGAATCGCCTGCAAATTTGGTTGTTGCCTTGAAGGTTCCTTTTTTAGTCAGTTTAACCTTAAAGGTTGCAACACCTTTACCGTTTGTTTTTGCAGTATAGGTCTTGCCGTTAACCTTCATGGTCACTTTTTTACCGCTTAAGACTTTACCTGCATTGTCCTTTAAAACAGCAGTAACCTTTTTTGTTGCGGACTTTTTAAAGGTCTTTTTGGCTACTGCAAGTTTAGTTGCCTGTTTTACAATACTTATGGTGGATGTTGCAACGCTTCCTTTGTATGTGGAATCACCTGTAAATGCCATGGTCACAGCGTATTTTCCGGCAGCCGCAGTTGGCAAGGTGAAACTCACAATACCGTTAACGGTGCTGGTTGCAGAATAGACATTACCGTCAAAGCTTATGCTCACGCTTTTACCTGCCAATGCTTTGCCTGAGGCATCCTTAAGTGTAAACTTATACACGCTACCTTTGGCGCTTGCAGCATTAACACTTAAACTGCTTGCAGTTATGACAGTTTGTGACTGTGAAGGACTTGCCTGAATAGTTGCTGATAAATCGCTTTTATAATATGAGTCACTGCCGGCATATTTGGCAGCAATCTTATTTTCACCGCTTAAGCCGTTGATGTATACATGACCGTACATATCGGTTTCATCATCTACATTATCACCTGAGTTTACGGTGTATGTGATTTTCTCACCAACAATAGGCTCACCATTAATGTCATTTAATACAAGTATCACACGACCGTCTTTCACATAACTGATTGTAAGGTATGTGTCGGTTTTCGCTTTAGGTATAAGTATGCTGTTGTCACCGGTTTCGATTGCAGCAAACTCCAAATGGAAAACTTCAATGCCTTCGGCAATATTGTTGTTTTTAACAATTATGTCACCGGTAGGGTTCAATGCAAGACTTTTAAGCACTTTCAACCAATAGAAAGTAACGCTTGTTGGATTGACGCTGCTGTCAACGGTCTCTACAGTGTTTCCGGTCATGTTTATTGAACCGATTGATGACGGGAAACCATGATCCTCGTTTTCAGCCTCTGAATAAATCAAAAGATTATTGTCACGTACAACAAAAGTATTGTTGATGATATCTAAGTTATCTGATGATTTTTTAAGACTTATTACAGGCAGATTGTCATAGGTATTGTTCTCCCACTGGTGCATGTTATTGTAATAGGAAGTCTTGAGATATCCGCAGGTAATGAAGCGGTTGTTTTTAATTGATGATCCCTTGGTTGATGCACCGCCATAGAAAACCGCATAGGTATTGTTAATGAAAGTGTTGTTTTCAACCAACACGCCACCGGAACTTGATGCTATACTCACACC
>JAZRJT010000097.1:0-26759 GCA_045645905.1 Clostridia bacterium | reverse complement strand
ATGGAAACAACAAAATCTCTTTGGAACGGCTTTGAACGCCTTGACTTTAAATTTGAGGACAGAGAAGCTATCCTTATTCTCCCCGAAGAAGGAAAAAAATGTGGAAAGTGGTTACTTAAAACCGAATACTTTGACGCATTCCCAAACTTTGAAATTGAAATGGTAAAGCGTGGTTGGTGTGTTGCATACATAAAAAACATCACACGTTGGTGTCTTGACGAAGACCTTGACCTGAAAGCCCGTTTTGCAGACTTTTTAAGCAAGGAATTTGGTCTTTACAAAAAATGTGTACCGGTTGGTATGAGCTGCGGCGGTCTTATCGGCACAAAGTTTGCGGCAAAATACCCGGAATATATATCCTGCCTTTACATTGACGCTCCGGTGCTTAACCTTCTTTCATGCCCGGCAGGCTTGGGTGAAGCAAAGCACGAATACGACTTCCTTGGAGAATTCCAAAACGCAACAGGAATGACACTTTCGCAGTTGCTTTCATATCGCGAACACCCAATCGACAAAATGCATATTCTGCTTGAAAACAACATTCCCATTATGCTTGTTGCTGGTGATTCCGACCCGGTTGTACCTTATGTTGACAACGGTGCTATCCTTGAAAAATACTACAAGGAAAACGGCGGAACAATCGAAGTTATCATAAAACCCGGATGCGAGCATCATCCTCATGGTCTTGATGACAATACACCAATCATTGATTTTGTTCTTGCACACGCAGAATAATCTATATTTTAATTATATAAATGCAAAAAAGAGTGAAAAAATCACTCTTTTTTGCGTGTTTGGCAACAGAGAACAAAAAATTGTTCTCCAATAGTATTATACTCTAATAAAAAGATGACCATTCTGTCGTAAAAACCCGTAGCGCTGTTTCCATAACCCTTTACCGACTTAAGTCCTTCAAATGTATAGTCTGCAAACTTTCCCGATTTATCAGTAGCCCTATCTAAAGTGCCGTCGTAAAACAAAACCAAAACTCCGTCTTTGGTTATTTAAACATCTGTTTCTATTCCGTTTAAATCTCTTCTTGAAAATTATTTGTTATTTTTTTGTGCTTATTTGGAGGTTGACCCAAACCCGCCATTGCGTACTTCGGTTGCATCATCATCAACAGTAATTCCGTATTCTACAAAAACACCCTGTGCAAAAGCATCGCCCTTACGAATTACAACAGTCTTGCCCTCGCGGGAATCATTTGTAATTTTAATAAAAATATGTCCCTCGTTGTCTGAATAATAATAATCGCTGTCAATAATCCCAACAGTGTTATTAAGCTGCAGACGATATTTAAATCCAAGCCCGCTTCGGGGATAAAGCTTTAAAACCCAGCCCTCTTCAATTTTGACACGTAATCCTGTTGCCATTGTGACAGTTTCGCCAGGGCATAGTTCCACATCCCTGAGAGCATAAAAATCATAGCCCGCCGAGCCTTTGGTGGCACGTTTTGGCATTTTTATATCATCATATGCATCATACATACCAATTCCTGTATTAAATGTATCCATCCAGCCAAGAACAAACTGCTCGCGACTGACCTTTTCAAATTTTGCAATCTTTTTCATACCTTTATCTCCTTATATTATACATTCCCTATTTTCAAAATAAAATCAACAAAGTCGCGTGTTGCATTTGGTTTGCCTAAAAACTCCACCATCTCGCACATATTTTTAAGTCTGATATCGTTTGAAAAAATTTGAAACTACGCCTCATCTATCGGGAAGGTAGAGCTTATTTTAAGTGCCGCACCGTTGTTAAGCAAAAATTCTACATTTCTGTCCTCCTGACCGGGAATGGGATTTGCAATTATCATAGGCAAACCCTTTGCCAATGCCTCGCTTGTGGTAAGTCCGCCCGGCTTGGTAACAATACAATCTGCCGCATCCATAAATAAGTCAACCTTGTCAGTAAATCCAAAATTATATATTTTGTGACGGAACACAGTTTTGTCAATTTTTTGTTTTAATCTATCATTATATCCACAAACCGAAACAATTTGAAAATCTAGGTCAGACCTGTCCAAAGCCTTAATCATACTGCCGACCTTGCCATAGCCCATACTGCCGCTCATAACAAGAATTGTTCTTTTATTTTCAAGTCCAAGAGTTGCCCGTGCATATTTCTTTTCGCTTTTCGTTGCAAATTTCGGGTTTATGGGAATCCCTATGGGAACAATCTCATCAATTGAAATTCCCTTTTTAATCGCCTGATTATTAAGCAACTCGCTGGCCGTTATATAATAATCAAGCGGCGCATCCTCCCAATAGGGATGCATTGTAAAGTCGGTGACAATTCCTATCGTTTTTATTCCCGCATCCAGTTTGTTTGCCACATAGCTTACCATAATAGCAGCAAAAACGTGGGTACAGATAATCACATCAGGCTGATAATCCTCAACAAACTTGACCAGCTTTCGTGCCAATATTCCGTTGAGCATTTTGACCAAAACACTGTCGTGACTGTCTGAATCACGCTTTTCAACCAAACGATATCCTTTGGCATAAACCTTGGGAAGCCGCTTGGTAGACACAAGATACCCCTGATTTATAGTTTCCTTTAGCACGGGGGTTATATATTCAAACGCATCAATTGATAATGCATCAATATTCCGCTCCTGAAGGCTGTTGCATAAAACATTTGCAACCTGATTGTGTCCCTGCCCTGCTGTTACTGTAAAAATCAATGCACGCATTTTTTCACCTCATATATTTGCGGAAATAAATTCTCCGCAATCCATAAAATAAAGATAACATTCATCAGGCTCCTTGCCTAAGATATCGCTAAGTGCACGCCTGTAATATTTCATCTGCACATCATACTTTCGTGCCGCAATTTCGGCAGCATCACGGGTTTTAGCCCTGTCCGTTTTATAATCAAGTAAAACTACTCTGCCATCCGACTCCACAAAGAAACAGTCGATTGTACCCTGTAGCAGAATGTCGCCTTTGCTGCCGTCGCCATAAATTTCATTAGCATTTTCACGAGTATAAAAGCTGAATTCTCTTTCGCATTTTACTGCCTTTTTCATCCTCTGCCCGATTTCACTTGCAAAGAATTCTGCAATTTTATCACAGTCAACCGCTTCGCTTTGAGCCCTTGTTATAATCTGCTCTGCAACCATTTTATCAATACATAGCCTAACATCTTCGGCACAATTTATTTGGTTCGGGCTAAGCCATTGCATTACAAAATGCACCACTGTACCCCTTTCGGCACCGCTTATTTTGTCGGGGTCAAGCATCTCTGAACTCTGCAAAGGTTCAATTAACGGAACATACTCCGCCTCTTCTGTCTGCATCCGCTTGACCTCGCTGACCGACAGCTTAACCGGCAAGCGACTACCCTCCAAATTTGGATATACATATGAAAGCCTCTCAAAAACTTGTTTATCAATATCCGCAAACTCTTCTTCTGTCTGTTCTGCCGCAATTGTGTTTATCGAAGTTATTTCAGGAACATCGTCTGCAAATTCATAGACAAATGTTTTTAAATCAAAGCTTGAACTTTTGTCTGCCACACTTTCGGGCACATCACAGAAATTTCGCAGATTAACCGCACCGGGATGCGACAAAAATGCCGCCACCAGCCATTCTCTGTAATTATTCCGGCTTCGCATATATGCCTGAGGAATACTGCCGTCAGCCCTGCGTACAATTTTTTTGAAAGCATTTTCATTACCACGATAGGTGGCTGTAATAATCAACTTTTCACGAGCACGGGTAAGTGCAACATAAAGAAGACGCATTTCTTCAGAAATCATATCTTTTTTAAGCTTCATACCCACCAGAGTTCTGGAAAGCGTTGGATACCTTACACGCATACAGGTATCAACATATTCAATGCCTAAACCGGCTTGTTCATCCCAGACAATGGTTTTGGATGCATCCTTAAGGTTAAACTGATTTGCTGCACAGGCAAGCACCACAACAGGGAATTCAAGCCCCTTTGATTTATGAATACTCATCAGGCGCACAACATCCTCGCCCTCGCCGAATATCTTTGCCGGGGTCATATCCTTTTCTTCTGCAATCATAGTGTCAATATAATTCATAAAACTGAACAAACCGCTCATCTTAGTATGTTCAAACTCGGTCGCACGTTCCATAAGAACACGCAGGTTTGCCTGACGTTCTCTTCCCGAGTTTAACGACCCCACATATGCAAAATATCCAAAATCATAGTATATGCTGTAAATAAGCTTGTCTACCCCCGAACTTTCAGCCGCACGGCGCAGGTTATCAAGTGCATCTATAAATTCTTGTGCCTTTTTATCGCCCGCCTCTTTTGCGCGGAGTACCACATCATAAAATGAGCCCGTACGGCACTTGCTGCGCATTTGTGCAAGATGCGTCGGAGTAAAGCACCACATCGGCGAACGCATAACCGCAATCAACGGTATATCCTGACGGGGATTATCGATAATCTGTAAAAATGCCAGAACTGTCTGTATTTCCAGCGACCCAAGATAGCTGTGCCCCACATCCGAATAAACGGGTATTCCGCTTTGTTCAAAGACCCTTTCAAACACAGGTGCAACGTCCTTGGTTTTACGCATAAGAATGACTATATCCCGATATTGCACCGGTCGCATAGACTCTGTTTCCTTGTCAAAAACCTGCATTTTGCTGCCAATTATACCCTTTATACGCTCGGCGGCAACTCTTGCTTCAAGCTCATACCGCTCCTCGTCGTTGTATCTTGCACCATCCTTCATATCACGACTGATAAGGTGAAATTCGGTACTGCAAAACTCGGTATCGGTGTGCTCGTTATACGGAAGTGCACCCTGAACAAGATACTCTTCCTCTGTATAGTTTATGTCGCCAACTTCAGGGGACATAATACGACTAAAAACATAATTCACCGTATCTACCACCGAGTGACGGCTTCTGAAATTTTTAAAAAGACGTATAAGGTGGCCTTTTTCAGCATTCTCGTCATACAGCTCGTATTTGTCGGAAAAGAGCTTGGGTACAGCATTCCTGAACTTATAAATGCTCTGTTTAAGGTCGCCCACCATAAATATATTGGTATTATCACGTGATACAATACGGAAAATCATATCCTGAACATTGTTGGTATCCTGATATTCATCAACAAGAATATATTTATATTTCTCGCGCACCTTGTCTGCCACTTCTGTTGCATTCCCCTGACTGTCTGCAAGTAATTTCAGTGCCTGATGCTCCAGGTCGTTAAAGTCAAGCAGGCTTTTTTCTCTTTTCATTTTAGTATAGCATCGGTCAAGCATCAATACTATATTTTTTAAGGTTCTTACCACGGGATAGGTGTTTTTTATTCTGGTGATTACAGTATCAATATCCGCAGAACAAACCGCCTTCAGCTCTTCCATTATTTTTTTACCCAAATCACGCAAAGCGGTTATTCTTTCCTGAACCATCTTAACCTCAGGCTCGGGCCTAGTTTTGCCCCTGATTGTATCATAGGAAATACTATGTACCGCGTCCCTGACAGATGCATAATCATCTGTATTCATACGTGAAAATGCAATACGGAACTTTTCAGCCTCGCTCTCATATGATGCCCGATACGGATGGTCGCTATCTAAATTATCGTCAATATCCTGAAGAATTTGTCTGTATATTTCATAAATCTCGTCTCGGGATTTTCGGGTAAAATCCTTTAATTCATTTTGCCAAAGAGTTGATGCAAGCACGCCTTTTTTTGCCGTCTGCTTATACGGCCTTACCACGCCATCAAGCCATCTTGCAGGATATGGCATACTGCGGCTGAATTCATGAAGCTTTGTCACGGTATCACGCAAATCATTGTCATTTTTTATACCGCCATAACCCATAACCAAATCTGCAAAGGACGAATCCTTGTCAATTACACGATAATACCGCTCAAGCACTCTCTCCAGTGCTTCCTTAATCAAAATTTTATTTTCAAGCTCGCCCGCAAGGGTAAAATCTACAGGCAAATCTGTCATATGTATGTTACTTTTAAGCAGATTAAGACAAAACGAGTGAATTGTGGAAATATTTGCCGAATGTATCAGCAATCTCTGCTTTTGAAGATGCTGATTTTCAGGGTTTTCTCTTAGAGCCTTAAGGATGGCTTTTTTAATTTTTTCACGCATTTCACCTGCCGCCGCATCGGTGAATGTCAGCACAAGAAGCTCGTTTACCGAAACATTGTCCTTTATAATCAGCTCAATTATACGCTGAACAAGCACCGCAGTCTTACCCGAGCCTGCGGCTGCCGCCAGCAAAATATTCTTGCCGCGATATTCAATTGCTTCCTGTTGCTGCGGTGTCCAACCCATAATTTTCCCTCTTATCTCTTTTCGATTACTTTGCCTTTAAGATAGTCAAATTCACCCATTGGTGCTCTAAAGTCAAACTCTATTTTATATGCCCTAAGGCTTTGAAAGTCTCGTCTGCCGTTTTTCTGTGCTCCGTATTTCACATCACCCACAAGCGGACAGCCCAGATGAGCAAAGCTTGCACGAATCTGATGTGTCCGCCCTGTAAGAAGCTGGACCTCAACATTTCCTTCATCATCCAATTTTTTATAAAGAGTTTCTGTGTATTTTGACCCGTCTTCTTCGCAGTCATAAAAATATATCTTTCGCTCTGCCTCGTTTTTTTTGGTATAACCGCAAATTTTGCCGAACTTTTCAAGGCGATTTGGGTTTTCAACTTTCAGCAGATAATATTTATTTATCTCATGGTTACGGATTTTTTCGTTTATAACTCTTAATGCCGCCGCATTTTTTGCCGCGATAACAAGCCCCGAGGTGTTGCGGTCAATACGGTTGCAAAGACTTGGAGCAAAGGTCTGTTCTTCCTTTGGGTTGTACTCACCTTTTTGGAAAAGATATGCCTGTATGTTGTCAAGCAGACATCCCTTCTCGCCGTGGGCAATCATACCCGACGGTTTGTCGGCAATAAGAATATTTTTATCCTCGTACACCACCGTAAGGTCTATAATTTTATTAAGATGCTTGGGCAAGGGCTGTTCATTATTAAAGAACTCATCATTAATGTAAAGTTCCAGAATGTCACCTTCCTGCAACTGATAGGCATTTTCCCCCTTTTTTCCGTTTACCTTAACCCGTTTCTTTCTCAGCCACTTGTAAATCATACCCATTGATGCACCGATGAGTAGCTTTGAAAGATACTTGTCAAGCCTTTGCCCTGCGTCATTTGGGCCTGCAACAAATCTCTTCATAATTTCTCCGTTTAAACTATTTTATTTTGCTTAAGATAAACCACCAAAACGGCTACATCTGCCGGCGAAACCCCTGAAATCCGGGATGCCTGACCGATGGATGTAGGTCTTAATTTTTCAAGCTTTTGTCTTGCCTCAATTCTTAACCCACCAATTTGTGAATAATCAATATTTTCGGGAATTTTTTTATTTTCCATTCGTTTAAACTGATTTGCCTGAGCAATCTGGCGGTTAATGTAGCCCTCGTATTTGAGGGTTATTTCCACCTGCTCCTTTACGTCTGCAGGAAGATCGGGTCTATCCTTATCAAGTGCCGCCATTCCCTCATAGGTCACCTCAGGACGTTTAAGCAAATCACTTGCACGCACACCTGTTGAAACAGGGGTACTACCCACACTCTCAAGATATTCATTGACCTGAGCAGATGGTGGGAACACAATTCCCGAAAGTCTTTCTACCTCTTGGTCAATCATACTCTTCTTTTCAATAAATGCCTTGTATCTCTCCTCGGAAATCAAGCCGATTTCATAGCCTTTTTCTGTAAGCCGCAAATCCGCATTGTCCTGACGCAGTATAAGGCGGTATTCGGAACGCGAGGTCATCATACGATAAGGCTCGTTGGTGCCCTTGGTAACCAAATCATCAATCAACGTGCCGATATACGCATCCGAGCGGTCAAGGGTAAAGTCAGACTTGCCCTGGATTTTTCTTGCGGCATTAATACCTGCAATCAAGCCCTGAGCCGCCGCCTCTTCATATCCCGAGGTGCCGTTGAACTGACCTGCACCGTAAAGACCGGAAATATTTTTAAATTCCAGAGTGTTTTTTAATTGCAAAGGATTACAACAATCATATTCAATAGCATAGGCGTTTCGGGTAACCTGAGCATTTTCAAGTCCCGGAAGGGTATGCAGCATCTCAATCTGCACATCCTCAGGAAGACTGCTTGAAAATCCCTGAATATACATCTCTTCGGTATTTGTGCCCATAGGCTCGATGAACAACTGGTGCCGTTCCTTATCCTTAAATCTTACAATTTTATCTTCAATTGACGGGCAATATCTGGGGCCAATACCCTTTATATCACCGCCATATAAAGGGGAACGGTGAATATTATCAAGTATTACCTTATGTGTACGCTCGTTGGTATATGTAACAAAGCAACTAACGGTATTTTCAAGTTTTTCCTTTGTTTCAAAAGAGAATGGTGTAATTTCGTCGTCCCCAACCTGTTCCTCAAGCTGTGAAAAATCAATGCTTCGTCTGTTTACTCTTGGCGGTGTTCCGGTTTTAAACCTCACAAGCTCCACCCCGATATCACGCAGATTTCCAGATAGCTCGGTGGCAGGGAATACTCCGTCAGGACCGCTTTCCTGACTGAATTCCCCGATTATAATTCGGGATTTAAGATATGTTCCTGTTGAAACGATTGCAGCCTTACACAGATATCGTGCCCCTGCCCTTGTTTCAACAGACTCCACCTTACCATCAGCATCTAAATTAACCTTAACAATTTCACCCTGACGGATATGCAGATTATCGCACAGCTCCATACGGTGTTTCATCTCGCTTTGATATTCTCTGCGGTCAATCTGTGCACGCAATGAATAAACCGCAGGACCTTTGCCGCGGTTAAGTATTCTTGACTGCAAAAGGGTAGCATCTGCCGCCTTGCCCATTTCGCCACCAAGAGCGTCAATTTCACGCACAAGATGGCCTTTTGCCGTGCCCCCGATACTGGGGTTGCAGGGCAGATTTGCCACGCTGTCAAGGCTAATTGAAAAAATACAGGTCTTTGCCCCAAGCCTTGCCGCCGCAAAAGCCGCCTCAATTCCTGCGTGACCGCCGCCTATTACTATTACATCATAACTGTCTGCTGTAAACAACTTATTTCCTCCGTCCTTGTAATACGGTTCGTCGAAGCTACATTCCACCTCATCCGTCAACCTGCGGTTGACACCTTCCCCTCAAAGGGGAAGGCAGCCGAACTCTACGCCTCTTCAAACAACTTTAATATATTTTCATAAATCTGCTTTGAATTCTTCTTAAAATAATCTGCCGTCCTTTGTGCGTGGGCGCGACTGCCCATATTTATATTCAGTTCAAGAAGTGGCACCTTGTCCTCCATAATACGGCACTTTGCCATATACTGCTCTTCCGCCGCAAAGGTAACATCTGCCAGAACTGCATTCGGGTCGGCGACCTCATCATACTTTATTCTGCCGATTGCATTGTCAATCCGCTCTCTTATACTGGCGGGAATCCGGCTTTTAAAATACAGATATGCCTGATCGCCCTTTTGAGTGAGGCAAAGTGCCTCCTGATTGCGGTAGAACTTTTTGCAAACATACCCGTCCTCTGTAAGCTCTGCCAGAACCTCTGCCAAATCAAAGTATTCCATAATCCCCTTGTCCCATGTGAAAATCTCATACAAAAGGCTTTCAAATATCGGGGCTTTATACTGCTTTAAGGCATAAACTGCCGTAAATTTCATTTCCTCTTTTTCAAGAAACATACAATATCAATCCTTAAATATAATTCTAATCAAATCAACCTGACACCCACAGACATAAATAAACCAATGGCATATGTCATTGCCGACGGGAAATTCGCGTTTTTTCGGTGCAGCAGATTGAAGCAAGGCTTTGTGCCTTGCAAAATCGATAATCCGAAAAGGTGTGAATTTAACAAGGCAAGGGCGTGTGTAAATTGGTTTATTTATGTCTGAAATAACAACCAAAGACTCCTACACCTGCGTGACAGGTGATGATTGGTCCTACCTCTGCAAGTCTGAATTTATCGGTGCCAAGACGCTCGGCAATCATATCCCTCAGCATTTCTGCTTTTTCGGGACAATCTGCGTTAAGAATGTGGATTTCTGTATTCTTTGGGTCTTCGATATTCTCTTCAATACAGTCAACTAATTTTGCAAGAGCTCGTTTCATACCCTTTACCTTGGCAAAGGCTTCAACCATACCGTCGTTTGAATAAAGTATAGGCTTGATGTCAAGAACTGATGATACAACCATTGTTGTAGCCTTTATTCTTCCGCCCTTTTTAAGAGTTGTCAGGTCATCAACAATAAAATATACTCTGTCCTTAGCAAACCTCTCGTTGAGATATGTTACTATCTCATCCTTGCCCGCACCTTTTTCTGCCATTTTTGCAGCCTCAATTACGTTTGCACCGATACCATAGCTATATAGACTTGAATCAATAATTGTAATATCAAAGCCCTCGTCAGCAAGGTCAGCCGCAATCATACGTGCAGTATTTACAATTCCGCTGCTGTTTGCAGGAATGGTAATGTGGATAATCTGATTTTCCTTGCCAAGCTCACGATACATTTGCTCCAAAATATCAGGTGTTGCCTGACTTGTTGAAGGAGGCTCCTCCATTGATTTGAACTTTGCATAAAATTCCTGAGGAGTATAATTCACATCCGCAAGGATACTCTCATCGCCAAAATTTATATAAAAGGGAAGAACCTTTATTCCGTATTTTTCTGCTTGTTCCTTTGTTATGTCTGCCGACATATCAGTCATAATTTTAATCATTTTTTAAAAATCCTTTCTCGTCTAAATTTATAAAATCAAACTGTCTTAACACCTCGTATGCCACAACGGCAACAGAGTTTGAAAGATTAAGCGACCTTTTATTATGCTTCATTGGTATTCGTATACAACGGTCCAAATTATCCCTTAACAAATCCTCGGGAAGCCCCTTTGTTTCCTTGCCGAAAACAAGAAAGATTTCCTTATCTTCGCAAGCGGTAAAGTCTACCTTGCTGTAATTATTGGGTGCCTTTGTGGTGCAGAAATAAAATTCCCCGTCAGGATATTTTGCCCTGACCTCATGAAAGCTATTATACTCAAAAAGCCTCAGTTCATCCCAGTAATCAAGGCCTGCACGCCTTACCGCCTTTTCGTCAATGTCAAAGCCCAAAGGATGCACAAGATGGAGGGCTGCATCAATTACCGAACAGGTTCGTGAAATATTCCCTGTATTTGAAGGAATTTCAGGCTCTACCAATACGATATTAAGTCTCATTTTATCTTACTCTCTTTCATTTCAAAAATCAATTGAAAAACTTCTTATCAAGAGCACGATACTGAATTGCCTCGGCAATGTGCTCCATTTCAATATGTGCGGAATTTGCAAGGTCAGCAATCGTTCTTGCAACCTTTAAAATTCTGTTGTGTGCTCTTGCACTAAGTCCCAGACTTTCAAAAGCCTGTTTAAGCAGGGTGTTTGCCTCTTCACCTAAAGCACAGTATGTATTCATCAGTTCGGGCGTAAGCTGGCTGTTGGAGAAAATTCCCGTGCCCTTATATCTTTGAGTCTGAATTTTCCTTGCCATATCAACTCTTGCCTTAATCTCTGCGGAGCTTTCGCCACGTTTTTTTGTTTCCAAGTCGTCATAGCTTACCGAGGGAACCTCAATATGCAAATCTATTCTGTCAAGAAGCGGACCGCTTATTTTACTCATATATTTCATTATCTGTGTCTGCGAGCAGGTGCACTCACGAGTTTTGTCACCATAATAACCGCAAGGGCAAGGGTTCATAGACGCCACCATCATCACACTGCAGGGATACGTTGCCGACCCTCCTGCACGGGTTATCGTGACCTGCCCATCCTCAAGTGGCTGACGCATTGCCTCCAGCGCGTCACGACGGAATTCAGGAAGCTCGTCCATAAACAACACACCGTTGTGTGAAAGACTGATTTCACCGGGCTTGGGGTTTGCACCACCGCCGGTAAGACCCACCGCCGAAATGGTATGATGCGGATGACGGAATGGCCTTTCGGCAACTAAAGGGCTGCTGTCAGAAAGTGTTCCCGCAATACTGTGCACCTTGGTAACCTCAAGCGACTCCTCAAAGGTCATATCAGGGAGAATTGACGGTATACGCTGTGCAATCATTGTCTTGCCCGAGCCGGGAGGACCAATCATCAAAAGATTATGTCCGCCTGCCGCCGCAATTTCAAGAGCTCTTTTTACATAAAGCTGACCCTTTACATCAGCAAAATCAAATTTGTTTCTTTGCGAATTTTCTAAAAGCTCATCAATATCAACCATTGTGGGTAATAGAATATTCTCGCCTGTGTAGTGCTGAAGAATTTCATTAAGGCTTTTTACTCCAAAAACCTCCATCCCCGCAACAACAGCGGCTTCTTTAGCGTTATCAGCGGGCAGAAACACAGTTCTTATCCCCTTTTGGTATGCCGAAATAACCATTGGCAAAACCCCGCTGACACGCCTCAAGTCGCCATTCAGCGAAAGCTCGCCCAAGAATATCGAATCTTTGCATTTGTCGGCATCAAGCTGTTCGGATGCACCCAAAATACCCAAAGCAATGGGCAAATCAAAATGTGCACCCTCCTTTTTTATGTCTGCCGGAGCAAGATTAACAGTTATCCGCTTTGCAGGTAAGACAAGACCCGAATTCTTAATTGCGGCACGAATTCTCTCCTTTGACTCCTTCACCGCCGCATCAGGAAGTCCCACAATGTCAAACCCGGGCATCCCGTTTGAAATGTCGGTTTCAACATCTACAATGTATCCGTCAAGCCCACAAAGAGCTGTGCTGTTTAAAACTGAAATCATCCTTATCCTCCTGAAAAATCTATATCTTATATGCCTTTTCTGTTGGAATTGCAAATACCACTCCGTTTGCCTTGGAAGTCAGCCCAAACTCTTTATTTACATCCTCCATAATCTGCTTGCTTGTTTTAAGAGGAGCAAGAATACAAAGAATTTCACGCTCGCCATCCATATCGGTCTCTTGCATTTCGGCAAGCTGTTCAAGCTCTGCAAGTCGCCCTTTGATAACCGTTCCGCCTGTTGCCCCTGCTTTTCGGGCAAGCTGCATTACATCATCAGAATATCCTTCGTTAACAGATATGATAATCAAATTGTTGTGATGCTCGTTTTTCATAGCGCCATCTCCTTTTTCAGCATTCTTGTCACTATTAAAATCAAGTATTTCTGTCAGGACTCTGCTTGCGGCAGAAACTTCAATAATTATCATAAGCCCGCCGTACTTTGAATGGCTGGCAAATATTGTTCCGAAATTTGCCAGCATATTTTTGACAACATCTTCAGCACCAAGGCTTATGATTATATCCTTGTCGTTTGTTCCAAGTCCGAATATATCCATCATTTCTGTTGGTGCAGTACCAAAACCCACCGACTGAAAATTTATTCTTATGTTAATATCTTCTAATTCTTTGATTAGCTTTTTCCCCTTATCGCGTTCGACTATGGATAAAAGCATCATAGGACGTTTACTCATATGCGATTTCCTCCTTGTCAACAAAGCGGCATCAACGCTCGCCGCAGGCGGCGGTGAAAGCAGTTACGCTTTGTTTGCCCACGTGCATTTCGGCAAAGCCGAAATTTTGCACGGGCATAAAATTTATGTTTTTTGATTTATAGGAAATTATGCAATTTCCTATAAATCAAAGAATATAATATCATCCTCAATCATACTGATTTCGGTATGGAGCTTTTTAAGCATTCGTGCCCGTCTTCTTCTTTCATATAAGCCCAAAATCTGAATGGTGATAAGCGGAGTCATAGCAATCATAGCAACAATACCAAATGCATCGGTCATTACATTACCGCCAACAGCCTCGCAGGCACCCATTGCAAAGGGAAGCATAAAGGTTGATGTCATCGGTCCACTTGCAACACCACCCGAGTCAAACGCAATACCTGTATAGATGCTTGGTACAAAAAAGCTTATAACAAGGGATATTGCATAACCGAAAATCAAAAACGGTATTATGGGCATCCCCGTAAGAACTCTCAGCATTGAAATTCCAACCGATACCGAAACACCGATTGACAAAGCAACCGCAACCGATTTTTGAGAAATCCCACCGTTTGTTATTTCACTTACCTGTCTTTTAAGTGAATGAACTGCAGGCTCGGCAGAAACCACAAAATATCCCATAACCATACCTACAGGAACAAGCATATTCCTGAAATTACCTTCCGCAATCTTTGCGCCAATAAGTCTGCCTGCAGGCATAAACCCTACATTTGCTCCTGTCAGAAACAAAACCAGCCCAATATATGTGTATACAAATCCCACAGACATTTTAAGGATATTATGTATGTGAAATCTTCGTGTTGTAAGCTGAAAAATCATAAACACCAAAACAATAGGAACAAAAGCAAGGGCAACCTCTTTGGCGTATGCAGGAAGTGCATAAACAAACTGGCGAAAAGCCTCGGTTGTAGTGTGAATGTCCGTAATCTTATATGCCGTTGTTGCAGGCTGCGGATTATAAAAAATACTCAGAAGCAACACCGACAAAATAGGCCCTATGCTACATAATGCAACAAGACCAAAACTGTTTTCGCCCGAATGTTTACCTTTTTTTACAGATGCAAGGCCAGCACCCAGAGCCATTATAAACGGCACCGTAATGGGACCTGTGGTAACGCCACCGGAATCGAATGCCGTAGGCACAAACTCATTTGGGGCAAAAAACGCCAAGCCGATAATTAAAACATAAAATATCAACAGCAACGTTCTGAGAGGAATATTCTTTTTATTTCTCACAAGTGTAATGCTTAAGAAAATCCCCACGCCAACACCCACGCAGTTAATCAGCAATGCATTTGGAATGGTGGGAACCTGTTCAGCCAGCACCTGAAGGTCAGGCTCTGAAACAGTAATTAAAAAGCCAAGAATTCCACATATAATAAGGGGGAGTATAATTTTGTTGTTTTTATTTAAAGATTTACCTATGCCGTCGCCCAGAGGCTCCATGGACATCCCTGAACCTATCGTAAAAAAGCTCATTCCCATAATCAGCAAAACTGTTCCGAATAAAAACAGAACAAGCACCCCTGCATCCAGTGATGCACAAGTGACCGAAAGAACAAGCACAATAATCGCAATAGGCAAAACTGACGTAAGTGCCTCTTTGACTGATGCAAAAATATGTGTCATCATACTATATACTCCTAAACCTTTACTTTTATTTTGCAAATATCATTAAACAGCGACTTTTATCCTAACCTCTGTCTGGCAGAGATGAATTTAATAGTCTGTGCCCTGCCAGATGCAGGGTCGAAGAGTTTGAACCGAGCAAATTTTTCGTGAGACAAAGGCAAAAGCGGAGCAAATGCTTGGTGCCTTTGCGAGCATTTTGTCACAGTATCACGGACAATTTGCCGGTTGAAACCACGGAATGTTAAATGAGTCTCTGCCTAACCGCCTCGTATACTATAACCCCTGCGGCAACAGATGCATTAAGGGATTCTGTTTTGCCAAGCATAGGGATTTTTACAAGAAAATCACACTTTTCACGCACCAGACGGCTTAAACCTTCTCCTTCACTGCCGATTACAATTCCTGTTGCACCCTTCATATCACATTCGTAAATGGGTATACTGCCCTCTAACGCCGTTCCTACAATCCATAAGCCCATATCTTTGAGCTTTTCGATACACGATGCAACATTGGTGCATCGTGCAACGGGAGTATGCTCAATCGCACCAGCCGAAACCTTGGCAACGGTTGAGGTCAGCCCGACACTGCGGTTTTTGGGAATTATAACTCCGTGAGCACCTGCCGCATTGGCTGTTCTTATTATACTACCCAAATTGTGGGGGTCATTTAAACCTTCTGCAATAATTACAAGGGGTTTTTCACCCTTTTCCTTTGCGATATTGATTATATCTTCAATTTCAACATAGGAATGTACAGCCGCAAAGGCAAGCACACCCTGATGGTTGCCACCCTCTGACAGTTCATCAAGCTTCTGACGGCTTGCTGTTGTATATCTTATCCCCCGCTTTTTTGCAGCGGCGATGATTTGACCAAGACGGCTGTGCCGTGCACCCTCCTGAATAAAAATTTTATCAATTTCCCGATTCGAGTTAAGTGCCTCTAAAACAGGATTTGTACCATATATTCTATCTTCCATTTTCACAGTCTCCTACACATAGTTATACAGTTTTTATTGTATCATAAATCCACCCAAAAGGCAATAAAAAAAATGGCGGTTTTTAATATTTTTGAACATTGACATTAACCGACAGATATTTACTCTTGACCGAATGCAAAAAATAGTGTAAAATATATTTTGAGGTTATATGCATACCTCATAATTCAGATTTAAATTATGTAATCTTGACACTATATGATTGGAGGAAAACCAATGAGTGCTGAAATTAAAAATGACAAAGGTATTATAAGCATTTCAAACACTGTTATTGCAAAGCTGGCAGGCTACACCGCAACCCAGTGTTACGGCGTTGTAGGTATGTGTGCACGCAACAGCAAGGACGGAATTGCAGGCCTTTTGAAAAAAGAAAATATGGATAAGGGTGTTCGGGTTAAAACAGAAAATAATGTTATCGAAATCACCCTTTTTATCATTGTTGAATACGGTCTCAACATTGGCACAATAGGCGAGACAATCCGCAGTAATGTTAAATACCACGTTGAAAAAATGACAGGTATGGAGGTTGCATCCGTACAGGTTAATGTTGAAAGCGTGCGTATTGACCACGCATAACGGGGTATTACGAGGTGATTCATATGAACAATTTTGATACAGCGCAGCTGAGGCTGATGATTGCATCTGCGGCTGCAAATTTAAAAAACAACCGGAAAATAATTGACGACCTGAACATCTTCCCTGTCCCTGACGGTGATACAGGCACAAATATGAGCCTTACCTTCAGCGGTGCGGCATCACAAACTCTTGCCGAAGAATTTGATGGTTGCGGCAAATTACTTGCAAAGCTTGCATCCACATCACTCCGCAACGCAAGAGGTAATTCGGGCGTTATACTTTCACAGATAATCCGCGGTTTTTCAAAGGGGGTTGAGGACAAGGAATTTATCGGCATAGCCGACCTTAAAAACGCTCTTGTATCCGCAAAGAAAACCGCATACCGCGCAGTAATGAAACCCACCGAGGGTACAATTCTTACTGTAATCCGTCAGATGTCAGAATTTGCCGAGAAAAACTACTCATCCTTCGATGACGTGGGCGAATTTTTACGTGCCATTCTTGCAGCAGGCGAAGAAAGTCTTGCCGGCACTACCGAGCTTCTTCCTGCACTTAAAAAGGCAGGGGTTGTTGACGCCGGCGGTAAAGGTCTTGTCACCATTGTTGAAGGTGCGGTTTATGTCCTTGACAACGGCAAAGCAATCGAAAGCGGCGAGCCGACAGTTGTTACCGCAACCACCGCAACTCAATCTGCCGAGCCTGTCAACATAAAATATCTTTACTGCACCGAATTTATAATCAACAAAACCTCCGACCGACAGATAACCCAGTTCCGCACCGCAATTTCAGAAAAAGGCGACTGTATGCTGGTTATCGAGGATGACGAAATTGTTAAGGTTCATATCCACACCAATCATCCGGGTTTTGTGCTTGAACAGGCAATTAAGCTTGGCGAGCTTACTAACCTTAAAATCGAGAATATGAAATATCAGCACAACGACAATATGGAAAACAAAACCGAAACACCCGCCCCCGAACCCGAGACAGAAACAGATACAACCCCCGTCAAAGCCGCTCCCGAAAAGAAATACGGTTTTGCGGTAGTTTCGGTCGGCGATGGTATTTCAGAGCTATTCCGTTCTTTGTCAGTTGACGAAATAATTGAAGGCGGACAAACCATGAACCCCAGCACGCAGGACCTTCTTTCAGCAGTTGAAAAAATTCCTGCCGAGGTGGTTTACATTCTGCCCAACAATAAAAACATCATTCTTGCCGCCGAGCAGGTTGCACCCCTTACCGAAAAAACGGTTATCGTTCTTCCTACCGTTAACATTCCTCAGGGAATTTCAGCAATGACAGCCTTTGACGAAGCTCTCTCTCCCGAAGAAAATGCCGAGGCTATGATGGAATTTGCAGGATGTGTTGCCTGCGGTCAGGTTACCTTTGCGGCACGCGATACCGTCCTTGACGGAATGGAAATTCACCTGGGCGACTGCCTTGCAGTTTGCGGAAAGGAAATCACCGCTGTTACCCCCACCCCCGAAGAAGCAGCCGAAAAGGTTGTCGAAAGTCTTGTAAATGATGAATCGGGCGTGATAACAGTATATTACGGCGAAGAAACTTCACAGGAAGATGCCGAACGTCTTGCATCCAAGCTTGAGGAAACCTACAGCGATTTGGATATCAGTCTTATAAACGGCGGTCAGCCTGTATATTATTACATCATTTCTGTTGAATAACTTAACTTAAGTTACAACCCCGGAGTTTTCGGCACTGCCGGAAACTCCACTTTTTTTGGAGCGATAACGTGAAAGTTCCTTTCCCGTTATCGCCTCTGGCGGATTTGATTGCCCGTGCGAAGTTTTTTTCGCGTTCGCTCAAAATCGCACATGGGCGTAAAAATCTCTTATCATTCCTTGCCATACGGATAAGAGAGTTTTTTAATTGCTATTTGTGCCTACGTATGGCGGCGGAATGGAGATTTTTATGAAACCCGAAACATCCATACAATACATAAAAGGCATCGGCGAGGCACGTGCTAAAGCATTCGGCAGGCTTGGGATAACCACAGCAGCTGACCTACTATTTCATTTTCCCCGAGGTTTAGAGGACAGAAGCGAAATCAAGCCAATATCCGAGCTTATGGACGGTGAAACCGTCTGCGTATGTGCAAGCCTTGCAGGTGAAGTTAAAACCTATCGTGTCCGTGGCAGAAAAACCGTTACTCAGGCAAGGGTATCAGACGGCAGCAATATTATGCGGATAAGCTGGTTTAATGCCCCCTACATTGCCTCAACGCTCAGCACTGGCGGTGAGTTTACCTTTTACGGCAAGGTAGCATACAAGGGTAATTATTTCGAAATGATAAACCCCGTTACCGAAGTAAATACCGGACAAAACAAAAAAACGGGCAAAATTCTTCCCATTTATCCGTCAACTGCAGGTCTTTCTCAGGACACAATACGCAATGCCGCAAGCATCGTGCTGACCGAGCTTGAAAAGCCGCTTCCTGACATTCTGCCCGACAGCATCCGCAAAGAGCAGGGCTTTAAAGCCATTATGGAGTCTTTGATTGACCTTCATCTTCCCAAAAGCTATGAGGCATTTGAAAATGCACGTAGACGTTTTGCCTTTGAAGAGCTTCTTGTTCTGCAAACAGGTATACATCTTTTGGGTGACGAACGCAAAAGCTTTACTGCAACGCCAATAAAAAACGTCAAATGCATCCAGTCCTTTGCAAAAGCGCTGCCTTTTGAATTGACATCTGCACAAAAGCGTGTTATCAACGAAATTTGCAGCGATATACAAAAATCAACCCCTATGAACAGACTTGTGCAGGGTGATGTTGGCTCGGGTAAAACTATGGTTGCCGCGGCGGCTATGTTTGCAGCGGCAAGCTCCACTTATCAGGCTGTGCTTATGGCGCCCACAGAAATTTTAGCAATTCAGCATTACAAAAATTTAAAACCATTGTTTGCTCAATTTGGTTTTGAAACCGTTCTTCTGTGCGGAAGTATGTCTGCCGCCGAAAAACGTGATGCAAAGTCAAAAATTAAGGACGGCTCTGCACAAATCATTATCGGTACTCACGCCCTTATTACAGATGACACAGTTTTCAAAAACGCCGCACTTGTCATAACCGACGAACAACCCCGTTTTGGCGTGCGTCAGCGACTTGCTCTTACCGAAAAAGGTATCGGGGCACATACCCTGATTATGACGGCAACCCCAATACCACGTACACTTTCGCTGATACTTTACGGCGACCTTGATATATCTGTAATTGACGAACTACCTCCCGGCAGAAAACAAATTCAAACCTATTCGGTTGGCGAAAGGATGCGTAGCCGTGTTTATGAATTCCTTCGCAAAAACATAAAAGACGGTCGGCAAGCATATATTGTGTGCCCTTTAATCGAAGAATCTGAGGCTCTCACCGCAAAATCAGCGATTGAATATGCCGACAACCTTAAAAAGACAGTTTTTCCTGACCTATGTGTGGAGGTTATGCACGGCAGACTTAAGGCTGCTGAACGCAAGGATATTATGTCTCGTTTTGCGGAAGGTATAATTGATATTCTTGTATCTACCACCGTTATCGAGGTTGGCGTTGACGTACCTAACGCTACGGTTATGGTTATTGAAAATGCCGAGCGTTTCGGGCTTTCACAGCTACATCAGTTGAGAGGGAGAATTGGCAGAGGCGGTCACAGTTCGCATTGCATTCTGTTTTCAAACGGCGGAAAAATTGCCGACGAGCGTATGAAGATTATGTGCGAAACTGCCGACGGCTTTAAGATTTCAGAAAAAGATTTGGAACTTCGCGGTCCCGGAGAATTTTTTGGCATACGTCAGCATGGTCTGCCCGAGCTGAAGATAGCAAACCTATCATGCGATATGTATCTTTTAAGCCTTGCAAAAGACGCCGCAGACAATTTACTTGCCCGCGACCCCAATCTTGAATTACCTGAAAATATGGGTCTTAGTAACCGTGTATGTGAAAAATTCCTCGAAGTATCCGAAAACGGAATATTGAATTAAATATCTTAAATAAACGCAAAAAGAGTGATAATCATACTCATACCGACTAATTGGAAATTTAAAGTAAAAAGGATATGTTGGCAGAATATGTACCACTCTTTTTTTGCGTGTGTAACAACAAAAAAACAAATATATTTTGTTCTTCAATAGTATACTAACATATATAGCACAAAAAATCAATATATTTTTCTCATATATTTTAAGTTTCTGTTTTATATTATACTGTAAATATAACATTTATTTTTACGAGGTGATAATATATGGCATTTAATCCTGATTTCTCAAGAAAAAAGGTACAGGCGTGTTACAAATCTTTATATATTTCTGATGTGTTAGCTGACAAGGTAACCAACCTTGCTATTGAAAACGATACCAGTTTTAATAATATTGTTATTAAAATTCTTGAAAGTTATTTTGAGCAACTGGACAAAAATAACGATTAACAGAAATTATACTACTTTTCATTATATAAAAAGATAAGCCCTCACCATTTGGTGAGGGCCTTGTTTGCATCTTTGCTTGATACAAGCCTATCTTTTAACAATAATCATTGTAGCTACGTGAGTATCAGAGGTCATATGAATAAATACTTCAGCAGGCTTGGATGTTCCGTCATAAAGCTGGAGTGCATCAATCACACCTGCAACATCGCCTGATCCATATTCGGTAATCTTAAGTCTTGAACCGGTTGTATCAAATTCATAAACCTTTGCACCGTTGAACCAGCTTCTCTGCATATCAAGACGTGTTGCATCAACTGCATCAGCATTTTCGGTTCCCGCAAGAACATCTGTTGAAACAACAAACAATTCGTCATCTCTCTGGTATGCTGAACCCCAGATACCAATGAAGCGGTTGTTGCCGTCTGAGTTGCGATACTTCTTGGGATAGCAATCATCATTGCCATAATCATCTACAACATCAATTGCTGTGTCACGATGACCGTCGGCTACACTGAATACAATATGTTCGGGCTGAACTGTATAATAACTATCAGCATCTGTACCCAGTCTTACAATGTCGCCTTCACGAAGTGTTGAAAGAACGTCTTCGCTCTCTTCTGAACCCCAGTAGTCAACAGCTGTACCGCCAACATAACCTACGAGTCTGTATCTTGAGCTAAGCTCACCTGCTGGGTCTTCCTCCTGAGTAATGCCTGTTATAACCATAACAGGAGAGTCTGACTTAACCTCACCTGCAGTTGATGCACCGCCGTATACCAGAATTACCTTTGCAGAATTTGTGCCTGTTACGTCATAGAATTCAACATTATAACCTGTGTTATTTTCCAGGTCACCAAATGAAATCTTTTTATAATCCTTGGTTTGGCTTCTGTCCTCGGGGATTTTGAACATTATTGCACTGCTCATATTGATTTTCTTTGTTCCGTCTGTCAACTGCTTGTTTGTTGACTTATAGGTAAGTGCACTATCTGCCATAAATCCATCTACAGCATAGAAATAAAGGTCTTCTGCTGATACATTATTGCCGGATGTTGCGTGCTCTGCTGTGATGATGTCATCAATAACAGTTTCGCCCTTGTTTGACTTGGTAGTAAACTTAACCAGCTGTGAATATTCACCGTTTGATGCATTGGGATAATCACTTTCAGAACCGGTGATGTATGCTGTATCATCAAGTGTGTCAAGAAGGTCGCTGTAGCTGTCAAATGTTTCACCGTTTATGCTTGTCTTTTCATATGCATAGTATGAAACCTTGCTGCCTGATTCTGTAAGAATATTGAACACAAGCGTTTCATCAAGGGCGGTTCTCTTTGTTCTTGCCTGCATAATGTAGCCATACTGCTGGTTGTTGGTCTGTTCTGTCTTGTCATAGCCGATAACATCGCCATTCATATCAAGATAGAACTTGCCGCTTTCACCCATCTCAGGCTCGGGCATACCCGATACATCTGCACCTGATATGGGATTAACCCAAGGTGCCTGAGGTGAATATTTATAATTCTTGTTTTCAATTTTAATGCTGCCATCAGAATTTGTACCTTTAACTGTACCTATTACAGCATCGTTCAAAACAACAGCTGTGATAACGTGCTGACCGCCGTTGGCAGTGTTTGTTTCCTTAATGCAAACAACTGAACCTGTTCTGATTGAACTAAAGGATGTATCCTTGCCGTTTTTATCAACAATCTTGATTGTCTTGCCTGTATCAGTAACATCAAGAGTCACTTTGTTGTTTGCCAGACCTTTTCTCAGGTTATTGTCTGCAAATGTAGAAGTTGAAGTTGTTACAGAAGATACAATGTATGCATCATATGAATCAATAAATACGATATCATATTTTTTATCAGCATTTCTGTCAAGGAACTTCATACTACCCAATGTAGGAATAGCATCCACACCCTTATCTGTGCAATACTGAGCATAAGTGCTTGAATCCGCATTTGCGCCATAAAGCTGGTCATTGTAAATTACGATTGCATTAGGGTCTATTGAAACCTGTGATGCACGCTTTGCATCGTCGCTTTCATAGTAAACGACAGCATTTTCGTCGGAAAGACTGTCATCAATCTTATCTGCAGAAATCTCAAGTGTCACTGACCTTTCAACAGTTGCCATAACCAGAGTTTTTGTTCCGGCATTTCTGTCAACAGTTGAATAGAAGGTAATCTGTGCGCCAAGCATATCATTATATTCTGCTGCGTTGTCTACCTTATAAATATCAGTTTCATCGCCAACGGTAATCTCAACTTCGTCAGCACGAAGATTTGCATTTGGACTTGTAAGACTTACTGTGGGGTTTGATGAAATATAACCAACCTGCTTTTTAAGCTTAAGGTCATCCTCTAAAATTGTCTTGTCTGTGATTTCGTTATTTTCAGCAAGCTCAACTTCAAGGCAGTTATAAAGCATTTCAGCAATCATTGCACGGGTAGCAGGAGTACCTACTACGCCTTTTACACCTTCGGTAAATCCAAGCTGTATTGCTGTTGTAAGGTATTTTGAATACCAGGCTGCACCCTCGTTGCCCATTTCACCGTAACCAAGAGCGCAAACAATCATCTTGATTGCTTCTTCATAAGATACGTTGTTGGTGGGTTTGAAGGTACCGTCATCATAACCATTGATAATTCCCATACTATGAGCTGTACGGATATTGCCGATTGCCCATGATACATTGGGGGTTACAACATCAGGGAATGGGGGATTTTCAAGGCTTGTTGAGCCAAGAGCGCCCATACCACGTGTTCTGAGCAGCATTGCTGTGAATTCTGCTCTTGTAACATTGTTATCAGGTTTGAATGTGCCGTCATCATAGCCGTTGATAACACCCAGCTTGTTGAGGACGTCTACTGCTTTGTATACGCTTGTGCCTGCTGTCACGTCAGTAAAGGTTGCAGCCGAAACGGGCATAACAACAGTATTTACCAATGTGAAAACTACCAGCATCAGTGTACACAAAATACGTTTTGAAGTTTTCATTTTTTAACCTCCTGTTAAAAATATTTATGATTTAATATTATTTACAAAAGTGAGTGGAGAACTATTTCTCCCTTACACCCCTCATCATCGAATCTTTTTCGATAGGGGTATCAATGCGGATTTTGGCAATTTTCTGGGGTCTGTTTGCAATCTCCAGCTCGTTACCTTCCTCATCTTCCATATACTCGATTTTATGCTTTATAAAATCTCCGCGAGGTCTCAGGAATTCCACTTCTGAGCCTTTAAAAAACCTGTTCTTCTGCACAACCGAAAGCAGCCCTGTGGATGGGTCATAGCTGTCTGCAATTCCCAAAAGCTCGTAATTTCTGATATAAGAGCTTGTTTCATAGTTCTGCTCGTTGCCGTCCGGCTTTCCGAAAAAGAACCCGGTTGTATAGTCTCGATGACTGACCTTTTTAAGTTCTTCAAGCCACCTTGGGTCTGTCTTAAAGCCGTCGGGATTTTCAAAATACTTATCAATCGCATCACGGTATGCTTTGACTACAGTTGCAAGGTAATATTCGGTTTTCACCCTGCCTTCAATCTTAAAACTGTCAAGCCCGCTTTCAATAAGTCTGTCAATATGCTCAATCATACATAAATCCTTGGAGTTGTAAATAAAGGTTCCCCTTTCATTTTCAACAACCGGCATATATTCACCCGGTCGTGTTTCCTCCATAAGATAATACTTCCATCTGCAGGGGTGCGAGCAAGCACCCTGATTGCTGTCGCGGTTTGTCATATAATTGCTAAGCAGGCATCTGCCTGAATAGGATATACACATCGCCCCGTGAACAAAGGCTTCAAGCTCCAGCCCATCGGGCGTCTTTTCGCGAATTTCAGCAATCTCCTCAAAGGACATTTCTCTTGCCAGAATCACTCTTTTTGCGCCCATTTTGTACCAGCCTTCGGCACTTTTAAAGTTCACATTATTTGCTTGGGTGCTTACGTGGATTTCAAGGTCGGGGGCAATTTCACGTGTTAACTGAAACATCCCCAAATCCGACAAAATAACTGCATCAAAGCCTGCCTTGGAATATTTTTTTAAAAACTCTTCATATCTGCAGATATCCTCATTATGAGGTATGATATTTGCAGTAAGGTATACCTTTTTGCCTCTCTTGTGGGCAAATTCCACGCCCTCGGCAAGCTCTTCGGGCGTAAAATTCTCGGCTGCTACGCGAAGCGAAAATTCCTCACCGCCTACATAAACTGCATCTGCACCATACGTTATTGCTATTTTAAGTTTTGCAAGACTTCCTGCCGGAGCAAGCAATTCGGGTTTTTTAATCATTGTAGTCAACCTCTGCTTCTGATTCATCTTCTGCCTGTGCTTTAATTTCTTCCGCAATCTGCAAGGGTTCCATCATATCATATTTATAAACTGCATCGGCTATCGCCTGGGCAAAACACTCCTGTCCGTATTCGGTTGTCAGCAAAAGGGCATCCCTTTGGGTATCCATAAAACCCGTTTCAATAAGTATTGACGGCATCAGTGTATTTTTTATCACAAAGAAATTTGCAGTTTTTACACCACGGTCATAAAGCCCCGTTGCATCTGATATTTCGTCCTGAACAAGCTCTGCCAGTCTTGCGGAATATCCGCCCCCCGCAAAGCAATAGGTTTCGGTACCTGTTCCCCCGCCCATGTTGCAATGGATGGAAATAAACAAATCAACCAGATTGGTGTGTGCCATATCCACCCGCGCCTGAAGGCTATCTGTGGCAGATGTGTTGGCAATACTGTCGGTCACTTCCTCACGGGTCATAATAACTGTATACCCCATATCCTGAAGTCTTGCACGAAGTTTATCTGCAATCTCCCAGGCTATCACTTCTTCAACAGCATTATAGGGGTCGCACCTTGCACCGGTATCCTTGCCTTCAAAGTTGTGACCCGGGTCAACCAGAATTACTTTTACATCAGAATAATCCTTTTTTAAAAAAGCCTTTTCTATATCTGATAATTCTTCTGTTTCTTCATCACTCGGAATATTCAAATTTTCATCTTTTGAGGGCTCTTCCTCTTCCTGTTCATCAGAAATACCTGACTCAATCATATTGTATACCACCTGAGCAACATTTGCACGAACAGCGTTTTCGTCGGGTTGCTGGTTGGTTTCATCAAGCAAGCCGCATTGTTCTGCAACCTCGACATAGCCTGAATACCACTTTTTGCCCTCTATATCTTTTGCTTCGCTTTCCTTACCCACAGCACATACCGACATTTTTGCAATCTGTGCCATAGTAACTTTATCAGCAGGAGCAAAAACCCCTTCTTCCATACCGTTTATAAGACCCAGTTCATAACAGAACGAGATATAAGCACGGCCCCAATAGCTCTCGGCAACGTCATCAAAGGGTATTTCCCCGGCGACATATGTATCCTTGTTGTAACCAAGAGTCCTTGCCATAAGGGCACAGAACTCCGTTCGGGTAATCTCCTTTTCGGGGCAAAAGGTGCCGTCATCATATCCAGCAATAACCCCAAGGTCTGTAAGGTGCATTATCGCATCATAGTTTGTATGAGTATGCTGAACATCAGGGAACTCTGCTGCAAAAACACCCTGCGTCAATGCAAGCAAT
>JAZRJT010000096.1:0-20776 GCA_045645905.1 Clostridia bacterium | reverse complement strand
TGCCTGTTTTTGCACATTTTGAAGAAAGGTTATTCAATTATAATGTACAATTTTAGGCACGTCCCCATAATTCTCGCAGGTTCAAATCCAGTCCGATATGCAGGGGAATTGTAATTCATTTGTTACAAATTTTCTTTAATTGTTGTTTTTGCAACAAGTTCTTTGGCCCTTTGGGTGAAATTCAGTTTGTTTATTTTCTGTTTCACTTAATTTATTTACAGAAATTTTCTATATAGTTTGATATTGCCGCGTCAATAATCTTCAAGGCTTCTTCTCTGCCGCTGACTTCATCAACAGCGGTGGTCTTGTTTTCCAGATTTTTGTAAACAGAAAAGAAATGACGCATCTCTGCAAAGATGTGGGGTGGAAGTTGGTCAATATCGGTATACTGATTGTATGTGGGGTCATTAAAAGGAATGGCAATAATCTTTTCGTCATTTCTGCCGTTGTCAAGCATAGAAATAACGCCTATGGGATATGCCCTTACAAGAGATAATGGCTCCAAAGGCTCCGAGCAAAGTAAAAGAACATCAAGGGGGTCGTTATCATCGCCGTAGGTGCGTGGAATAAATCCGTAGTTGGCAGGGTAATGGGTTGATGTGTACAAAATGCGGTCAAGCATAATGTAACCGGTTTCCTTATCAAGCTCATATTTCTTTTTACTGCCTTTTGAGATTTCTACCACGCATATAAAATCGTTGGTATTTATTCTTTTGGGTGATATATCGTGCCAGATATTTGACATAATTACAGCTCCTTTAATAGTTTTTTTATATATAATACATTAAAAGACCAAAAAAATCAATAGAAAAAATTAACATATTATACCAAATTCAATTCACCCTTCGACAAATTTTTGCATATATTTCTAGTAGGGAGGTGAATATAAATGACTAACTACAATTGCGGTTGTAGAATAAATTGTACCGGCATCGCGGTTATTGCTGCTATTATTATAGGTATAATAACAGCGTTTCTGACATTTTCTGCGGTTATCGCGCTCACACCTGCATTTTTGTGGGTATTGCTGGGAATAGCTGTTGTCTATCTTGCAATAACTTTAATTATTAGTCCGGTTATACGAAATACGGGGATAGTAGGTTGTGTATGTGAGACTGTTCCGGTATTGCTTGCCGGAATATTAGGGACAATTTTATTGTCTATTGTTCTTTTGGGAATAACCTTTGCCGCTACA
Organism: Clostridia bacterium; assembly: GCA_045645905.1. Classification (GTDB taxonomy): domain Bacteria; phylum Bacillota; class Clostridia; order Monoglobales; family Monoglobaceae; genus SIG440. Next base: position 19,581 of record JAZRJT010000096.1, on the reverse strand, counting down.
AGTGTAATCGGTGCAATCATAACCGGTTTGTTGCTGGCGTTTTTTTCCTTAATGATAATAACAACTGCTTGCCTCGTTAAGTGCGTTGCAGGTTGTCGGGATTAAATAAGAAGAAGGCAACACTTATTGTGTTGCCTTCTTTAGCATTATTATTTTATACTGAATATCAAGTCGCCATAAGAGGGGACTGGCCAGAATTCACGGTCGGAGTCGGCCTCTATTTCATCCACAAGAGCCCTTAGTTCTTCCATAAGGGGGCATATTGTTTTGCGGTAATATGTAGCTTTTTCAAGAACATCACCGCTGGGGACAGACTTCAGTGCGGCATCAAGACTGTTATTTGTCTCAAAAATGCGGTCTGCAAGGGTCGCCACGCGATTCAGTTTAATCTTTTCAGATTGACAGGGAATGTCGGGAGAAACAGCTTTTTTTGCCGTTAAGGTATCGCACAGACATCTCTGGATTTTACTGATAGCCGGGATATAATCCTTTTTAACCATATCAACCATGGTAAGGCCTTCAATATTAATTATTTTGCAGTATTCTTCAAGAATGATTTCATAACGGGCGTGGACCTCGGTTTCATTATAAATACCGTGCTTTTTAAAAAGCTCTATGTTTTCGGGCTTAATGAAATGCGGGAGAGCGTCAACGGTAGATTCAAGGTTGAGTAATCCGCGGCGTTCTGCCTCGGCAACCCAATCATCTGAATATCCATCACCGTCAAAGATTATAGCATCGTGTTCAGAAATTGCACGTTTTACTATGTTGTGAACTGTGCCTAAGAAATCTTCTGAACCTTCAAGTTCTTCGGCAAAGTTCTGCAGTTCGTCGGCAACAATGGTGTTAAGCATTATATTAGCACAGGCAACCGAGTCAGCCGAGCCTACCATACGGAACTCAAATTTATTTCCTGTAAAAGCGAAGGGCGATGTACGGTTTCTGTCGGTAGAATCCTTGGGGAACTGTGGCAGAACGCTGACACCTACACTCATTTTCTCTTTTTTAATGCCCTTAAAATCGCTATCTTCCTTGATTGAACGAAGTACCGCTGCAAGCTCTGAACCAAGAAACATAGAAATAATAGCCGGTGGTGCTTCGTGAGCACCAAGTCGATGGTCGTTTCCCGCACTTGCGGCAGAAATTCTTAGAAGGTCCTGATGTTTATGTACGGCGCTAATAACCGCACAAAGGAATATAAGGAACTGTGCGTTTTCGTGAGGAGATTTGCCCGGTTCAAGCAAGTTTTCTCCGGTGTTGGTTGAGAGTGACCAGTTATTATGCTTGCCGCTGCCATTAATACCTTCAAAAGGTTTTTCGTGAAGGATGCACGCCATACCATGACGGGCGGCAACAACCTTCATCATTTCCATTGTCAGCTGATTGTGGTCGGTGGCAATGTTTGTTGTGGTAAATATCGGAGCAAGCTCGTGCTGTGCAGGAGCGGCTTCGTTATGCTTTGTTTTTGAAAGAATACCAAGCTTCCACAGCTCTTCGTCAAGTTCTTTCATAAAAGCTGAAACTCTGGGCTTCAGGTGACCAAAGTAGTGGTCTTCCATTTCCTGACCCTTGGGGGCAGGTGCACCAAAAAGTGTGCGACGGCAGTAAATAAGGTCTTTGCGTTTTTCAAACATTTCGCGGTCAATAAGGAAGTATTCTTGCTCGGGACCTACTGTTGGGACAACGCGTGTAACATCATTCTTGCCAAACAGCTTAAGAATTCTTACTGCCTGACGGTTGATTGCCTCCATTGAACGCAGGAGCGGTGTTTTTTTATCAAGGGATTCTCCGCCATATGAACAAAAGGCTGTGGGTATGCACAATGTCCCGTCTTTAATGAATGCATATGAAGTAGGATCCCAAGCGGTGTAGCCTCTTGCTTCAAAGGTTGCACGAAGACCGCCTGAAGGGAATGACGAGGCATCAGGCTCACCTTTAATAAGTTCCTTGCCTGAAAATTCCATAATAACGCTGCCGTTCTTTCCGGGTGAAATAAAGCTGTCGTGCTTTTCGGCAGTGATACCTGTCATAGGCTGAAACCAATGGGTGAAGTGGGTTGCACCCTTTTCAATAGCCCAGTCCTTCATTGCTGATGCAATAATATCTGCGACATCACGGTCAAGGCTTATGCCATCGTTAATGGTTTTTTTCAAAGCACGGTAAATGTCTTCGGGAAGACGTTCTTTCATAACGGCTTCGTTAAAAACCATACTTCCAAAAATTTCGGGAATGTTTGTCAAAGCGGATTCCTCCTGTTATTACTGAATTTCAAAACTGTTCAAATTACAAACAGGGCACCGTGGGAATACCCACAGCACCCCGCGAATATATATTCAAAGTATACAATAATATGCATATTTTGTCAATGAAATTAAAAAAAATCTAATAAATTTAAAAAAAGACTTGATTTTTTTAAAAATGTGTGGTATCATCTTAGGAGTTGACTTAAAAAACAGATTATTAAGTGGAGGTGAAATCATGCCTAACATTAAATCAGCTAAAAAGAGAGTTAAAGTTATTGCTACAAAGACTTTGCAGAACCAGATGGTTAAGTCACAGCTTAAAACTGCTGTAAAGAAGTTTGAAGCTGCTCTTGCAGAAGGCAAAGATGCAGCCTCTGTTGCATACGCTGCTGTTGTTAAAAAGACAGACCAGGCTGTTGCTAAGGGTATTCTTCATAAGAATACAGCTGCTCGCAGAAAGAGCCAGTACGCAGCTAAGATGAACAAGATTGCGTAAGTTTTTGCATTTGGGAGTGCGCTTTGGTGCAACCTTGGCGCACTCTTGATTTTAACTCAATAACATAGGGGTATAGCTCAGTTGGTAGAGCATCGGTCTCCAAAACCGAGTGCCGTGGGTTCAAGTCCTACTGCCCCTGCCATACAAAATGGCTCAAACGCAGTGTTTGAGCCATTTTGTATTGGTTTTTATTTTTCAAATTTTAAATTTCCAAAGAATTCAGGTCTGTGGAAGTCGGGTTTTTCGGTTTCAATTGCCTTCCACATTCCGTAATGACGGTGGCCTGTTGCACTTCCGCACTTTTGGAAGTTTCCGTGCATTATTTCGGTGGGTTCACCCACATATTTTCTGATGAAATCCATGGGGATTTTAAAGGACATTCTCCAGCCGCCGTCAAACAATTCGGGGTGTATGTCAAATGTGGATAACGGGTCTTCGATATACTTTCTGTCGTGTCGCGATTTTCCAATAGATAGGTTGAGTGTTCCCAATGCGTTAAGTTCAAAATTAAAATATCTGCCGTCGGTTTCGCTGGGGCAGAAGAAAAATTCCACACAGCTGTCTGTGCAAACAGGGTCATTTCTCTTAACATATTTTGCCACGATGGGCAGCTCGTCTGTTTCCATACGTACATATACTGCCTCGTCGTTGTATAAAACACGCGCGGTGGTTTTAAATTCGGGGGTAAATTCCTTCCAGGGATTTCCGTTCACGTCTGCAACATTGGCATTTGCCCAATCCTCTTCACAAAAGTCGGCACTTGCTTTTTTGATAACATATTCTTGCATATCTTTATCCTCCTTTTAAATAAAAAATATTTATTATGATTTGTATGTATTTTACATATTTAAATTACGGTATTCGCTTGGTGTGTAGCCTGTTCGGACTTTAAATATTTTTCCAAAATGATAAATGTCACTATATCCAAGCTGAAATGCAACATCCTTGACTAAGTTCTTTTCGCTAAACAACAGCTCTTTCGCACGTTCTGTTTTAAGAGAGAGAACATACTCCTTTGGTGAAACTCCAAATCTTTGATAAAATAATTTTTCGTAATACTTTGCGCTTATTTTTTCAATTTCCGAAAGTTTCATAACCCTGAAATCGGGCTCTAGATAGTGGGCGTGCAGATATGTAATTGACTCTGCAATCTTTGAGTAGCCTTCCGAGCATAAATATGATTCCTTACGTTTGACTATACATTCGCATATTTTGAAAAAGAGGGATTTGCAGGCAGAGGGGCTGCCGGCATTTTTTCTGTTCCATGCTTTTTCAGCAGCAGAAAAAGATTTTTTATGGTGTCCAATTCTGTAAACTTAACCCAAAATGGCGGATGGGGGGTGCATCACATGCTAATTCAAAATCTATAAAAATAACAATACTTTCATCACCCTGCAGATGCATAGTGTATTGAGCATTTTTGGGAATATAAAGGACGGAATCCGGCGAAGACACAAGCTCTCTGTCGTCAAAGGTGTAGGTTTCCGGTCCTTTGATTGTATAAATAAAGCCGTGGTACCTGCGCCCTTTGTTTCGCATAGGATATACTTTTGCCGGTGCCGTATGAGCGTTTACAAAGCTTATTTCCGAAACACACAAGCCGTTCAACCAGTTTATGGTTTGCACAAGAATCCCTCCCGTTTGCTTTCAGTATATCACATTTTAATTAAATTTCAACCATTATTCAAATTTTTAGTACGAAAAAACACTAATTGTTCGACCAAAAATCTTTACGGTTCGGTCTTGAAATGCTATTTTAGTAAAAAAGGGGGCTATCCGCTATGAAAAAATATTTTTAATAGGTGGCTCAATAAGAATGGGTTATGACAAATACGTGCAGGAGAGTATGGTAAATATTGACAAGGTTTATTTCCCGGAGGGGAATTGCTGCAGAATGTGTTCTCAGAAACCTGCATACAAAGTGGGATTTTTTGCTTTATTACCTTTCATTTGGGGGTTGTATTTTATAAATTTATGTTGTATTATAAAAAAGATGATAAATAGCTTAAAAAGGGAGGACTCATTATGAGAATTCCAAAACCATTTATTCCGCTTAGAGCAGAAAGCGATGGCCCAAATCACACTGTGCATATTCTTGGGAGAGACTATACCTTTGGTGCCGATGGAATGCTGACATCAGTGTTGTCCCAGGGTCACGAGCTTCTGGCAGGCCCGGTGCGGATTGTTATGAAGGAAGACGGCAAGGCTTCTGAATGGCTGGACAATTATTATGCAAATGAAAGTGCAAGTTTTGTGCAAAGACGCACAGATAAGGAAATCATAATCTGCGGCGCCAAACAATCCAAACGATTTGTTATAGACGTTTGCAACACCGTGAACTTTGATGGAAACATAGATATTGATTTAAAGTTGATGACCAGCAGTCTTACATTCAGGCAGGTTTATGGTCTGGAGAAGATTGAAGAGACAAAGTATATTCTGGATAAATTGTGGATAGAAATTCCCTTAAAGGCTGAGGAGTGTACATTGTTTCATGTGTACCGAAACACCGAGATAAACAGCGAAATTAAATATGCTGACGGTACGGTTGACCAAGGGATAGAAATGTCTTCAAGCGGGAAAATTCCTAACCAATCGGTAAGTATGTCATTTAAACCTCTTTTATGGTTGGGCAATGAAGAACGCGGCTTCTGTTGGTTTGCTGAAAAAAACCGTTATTGGCAGCCGGAAACCGAGAGCACTGCAATGGAGATAATCCGCGAGAAGGATGCCGTTGTTCTGAGGGTTCGTCTGCTTGACAGTCATCCTCGTTCATGGGAGGGCGACCCGTTGGAAGGCAACATATTTTATCGACCTATAGAATTTAATTTTGGCTTCCATATTACGCCTGTAAAGACATTCCCCAAGCAACCATATATACACAATGCCTTCCATTTGGGTTGCGGCTCAAAAATCGAAGGAAATTATATGGACTATCTGGCGGCAGAAAATCGCTTTGACCGCTTGGTGGAAAAAGGCGTTACCACATTAATTCTGCATGAAAAATGGAATACAAGCCAGAACTGGTTTGAACTTTCGGAGTTAAGTTCCTATCAGCTGAAATATATATGTGATGAATGTCATAAACGGGGAATAAAGGTGCTTCCATATTTCGGATTTGAACTTTCAACAATGTCACCTGAATGGAGCAGCGCTAAAGAGAATGTGCTTGTTACACGAAAGGCAAATCAATTCCACGGCGGACATTGGCGTGTTCCGTTCCAAAGAAATTACGGTCTTTGCTTTAATACCGAGTGTGCCGACTGGATGGTTAAAGGCGTGGCAGAACTGATGGATAAATACCATGTAGACGGCATTTACCTTGACAGCACAGTCTTCCCCCGTTATTGCGAGGAAGTTTCGCATGGATGCGGTTGGTACGATTATGACGGTAATCTGCATGGTTCATATCCTTTTAAAGCCCTTCGCAGATTATTTAAGAATTTATATGATACGGTTGATTCAAGAGGCGGTGTGATTACGGTTCATTCAAGCGGAGTACTTAATTACACAGCTGCACCGTACATTCACCAGTTTTGGTTTGGCGAGGTTTTGCGGAAGGAGCTTATGAATTCTAGTCACGAAAATGTAAATCTTGATTATTTCCGCGCAGAGTATATCGGCAGAAATGTGGGTGTGCCTGTGGAATTTATTGTCTATGAAAATCTTCCTCTTTGGGATTATGAAACGGCACTTTCAATCAGTTTGATTCACGGAGTTTTGCCAAGACCAAATAATATTAACGGACCCTTAGATATAATGAGCAAGGTGTGGAAAATCTTTGATGCTTTTCCAATCGAAAAATCCGAGTGGAAACCATATTGGAATAATAATGCAAAGTCATCTGATAAAAATGTGAAGGTAAGTTATTATAAGTATACCACCCTGACAGGCGAGGTGCAGATGCTTGCATTTGTGGCAAATATATCATCATCTGTCATTGAGTCTGTTACTGTAGATTTTGGCGAGGATGTAACATCAGCTACCGATATGGCTGATAAAACAGAGGTAGGTTTTGCTTTTGAACTTCTGCCTTACGGGCATAAGATTTTGTTTGTAAAATAGAAAATCAGGGGCTTAAAAACTGTTCGGAAAAATCCATAAAGTTCGGGGAATGCATTTACATTGAGTGTTGAAGTGAGTATAATGAGTGCGATAAGGCTAATTTCATGGTCTCGAACAGAATATTAAATCTTTAGTAGGAGTTGTTACATATGGGTAAAAAATAAAAATTGTATTGGTTGGTGCAGGTAACAGAGCGGATGTATATTCATTATACGCTCTTGAAGCACCAGACAAAATAGAAATTGTTGGAATTGTTGACCCTGACCCCGTAAGACGCGGCATTATGGCAGAAAAGTATTCAGTTTGTCAGGAGAACTTATTCTCGGATGTTGAAGAATTTGTAAAAAGAGATAAGTTTGCGGATGCGGTTATCAATGCGACAATGGACCATCTGCACATAAAGACCTCTATTCCCGTTTTGAAAAAGGCTATAACATTCTTTTAGAAAAACCCTTTGCACTGAACATTGAAGAGGTGGAAGAATTGTCGGTGGCTGCATAAAGCTGCAACCGCCGTTAAAAATTCCATTATTTATCTTTGACCCCAACTATTGACAGAGAGCTATGATAAATGATACACTGATGTAGATGCTGAATTTATAACAGGTCTTCAGGTTTATTCAGACATTGATTCTTTAAGACGAATTTTCTACAGAAAGAGAATGGCGATATACGACCATTATTAAAAAGGAGAGGTTAGTATGTGGGCAGACTTTAAAAAAGATGAGTTTGTTTTTGAGGGCAAAAAGGCTATTGTTATCTGCCCCAAAACTCCTGACAAAGACAGAAGATGGCTTATGAAGGCTGAATATTTTACTGCCTTTCAGAATGCTGAAAAAGCTCTTGTTGAAAAGGGCTTTCACCTGACTTACATTGAAAATACCTACCGATGGTGCCCAGAAGAGGATTATCACAGACGTGCACGATTTCAGGAGTATATAGTTGAGAAATACGGTCTTTCAAAAAAGTGTACTATGGTGGGTATGAGCGCGGGCGGAGCGATTTCGGTTAAATATGCCGGTATGTATCCCCAAAATGTATCGGCACTCTATCTTGATGCGCCTGTTATGAACTTTCTTAGCTGTCCTATGGGACTTGGAAATGCCCATTGCGTCACGCAGGAACAGTTCCACAAGTTTACAGGCATAAGTCTTGCTGAACTTTTAAATTATAGGGAGCATCCTATTGACCAAAAAGAAATTCTTTTAAAGAATGATATGCCCGTTATCTTAGTGTGCGGTGACAGCGACAGCGTTGTTCCCTATGAGGAAAACGGCAAGTATTTGTATGACTATTACACCCAAAACAATGGCACAATTAAACTCATTATGAAACCGGGATGCGACCACCATCCCCACGGACTTGATGACCCCACACCCATAGTGGAATTTATTGAACAATATTCAAATTAAAGGGATGCTATGTAGCCTTCCCCTTGAGGGGAAGGTGGGTTTTGCAAAGCAAAACTCGGATGAGGTGGAAATGTAAAACTAAAAAGCAATGAAAACTTTAAAGCTTTCATTGCTTTTTCGGTTAGATAGAATTATTTTCTTCCAATTATTGCAGCATTTTTTTGTGCGGCAATTTCGGTGTTGATAACATAATTTGCGTGTTTGATTTTCCACTCGATATGTTCTCTGTCGCCCATATACTCCATTGACGGCTCCCAACCAAGGCGGGAATCACATTCAACTAACGGTATAGTGTCTTTCGCATTTTCAATTTCCAAAGATAAAAGCTGTTCCATATTGTCAAGAACATTCAGCACTTCGTCAGCTGTTTCCGAGGAATGGAAGGCACTTATAAGCTTGTACCACTTCTTTGAATTAATTGCGGTTTTAACCGTGTTAAGGATGTACTTTCCTAAATTCAACAGGTACAGAAGCTTGTCGTTTTTGTTCTCGATACTTTCTAAAACTTTTACTCCTTGTTCCATTAAGCGCAGCATTTTCTCTAAGGAACGGATTTCTGCGGCTACTCTTATAGGAACAGGTGCTCCCTTGTGGAATGTTACCTCGTGAGGATACCAGGTAGCATATGAGGCATGATAAATTCCGTTTCCAAAATGTGCGTATGGTGCAGAAGGATTTTTATAAGGTACCAAAAAGCAGAATGGATAAGCAGGTCCAAGACGAAAGGCACAGTATTGGTCGTTATCTGTGGGAGTGTAGTAATTAATTGCCTCGCTCCAAAGCTCAAGCGCTTTCTTTACGGTTGGCAAAGCCCCCTCGCTGTATTCGCTGACCAAAACATCGTCTAAAATTTCTTCCATTGGGCGGTTGGGGTCATTAAAGCACCATTTTGAAAGCTTGCTGATGAATGAGGGATACAAGCCGTAGTGATGGCTCTCCATAATTCCGCAAAGTCCCCAGTCGCGGTTTGCGTCCTTCATAACCTGATAGCGCTTCATCCATTGGAAGGGCATTGGCTCATATGGGATAAGTCCAAAGTCCCAGGTCAGGCCGCCTGTGTTTGTCATTGTATAAAGCTTGATTCCACGCTTACCTGCGGCGATTGCCTCTGAAGTGAAAGCGGGGCTTGGGCCGGGGCTTTGAATTGAATAGTCTGCAAGGACAACCTCATTGTCTTCAAAATAAACCTTCTGACATTTTTCTATGGTAGACGCAAGCAGGGTAATATCTGTCGGCAGACTTTCGATAAGTCTTACCCTTTCCTTTTCGGGCTGTCTGCCCCAGTTATATGTCCAGAATACGATTTCTGCAGTTTGGCTGTGCTTTCTTACAACCTTTTTGATAAGTTCAAGCCATTCGGGGAAGTCTATGCAAGGCCACCAGCCCGAACGTGGCTTTCCTACAGGAAGACCGTCACTATCAAGAACTGTTTTGTGGCTGGGTGCAACATTCGGGTCGTGGCTGGGGAATCCAACCGATTCGCCAACCAGTATTATACCCTTAAGAAGAGGACATTTTTCAAACAATTTGCCGTAAGATGCGTCGTAATATTCTTCCGCACCCTTGGTTGCAGGATGAAAATCACTTTGCAGATAGCTGTATGCATAAACGTCAATGCCGTATTTCTTTGCACGATGAATTAGCTCGTTAAAGTCCATATATCCGTAGGGGGTTATATTTACATCCTTGACAAAAATAAGGATAGCATCCCTGCCTTCGTGAGCAATTGCCTGAAGGTGCTCGTTGGGATATTCGTCAAGGCCGTAGCCCGAATGTACCATTTGCGGTGAAAACATAGGCTTTCTGAACACAGTTTCTTTTTTGATGAAGGGAGCTTTTCGCAGGGTCATCATTTCTTCAAGATGATAAAGTCCCTGAGCGGCGCCACGGTCATCAAATGCAGTTATGCGGATGGCATCATTGGTGTCAATTCTAAAACCCTTGTAACCGTTTGCATCTTTTAAATCCACACCATTGTTTTCTGTAAGTTCAACAGATATGTATGTTCCCTTTACCTCTATGCCTTTTTTAACAATTATGGCAGAGATATTCATTGATATATGCAGGTACTCAACAAAATCCTGTGCCGCAGTTAAAATTACTTCGCTCTCGTCGCCAAGAATGATGCTGATTCCGTCGGTAATTTCAAATTCGTCTGCACCCAATTGTGCATTAAGGTTTCGTATATCTTTTTCGTGAACAGCAAGCATCCGTTTTCGGAAATCGTAATTATTCTCTTTTTGTAACATATACATACCTCGTTGTTTTTAATTTGAAACTACAAGTTCGCCTTCAAGCATAACCTTTTGAACATTAAATTTATCATCAACAAAGACCAAATCGGCTTTTTTGCCGGCAACGACAGAACCTGTTTCGCTATCAATGCCAATGGCACGTGCAGGAGTTGTTGCCGCCATAAAGAATGCCTGCGCAATACCGCAGTTTGTATTTGTCATAATATTTCTGCAAGCGCAGTCCATTGTCATTTTGCTGCCTGCCAGACCGCCGCGGGGGTCAAAGTTAAGGTCGATTATATGCTTAAGGTGGTCAGGAACAGGATTTACGTGAGTTGTACTGTCTGTAATCAGCACCACCTTTTCAATTCCTTTGTTGTGCAAAAGAAGCTGCTGAAGCTCGGGATGAACGTGTATTCCGCAGGAGTCAGAGATAAGCTCGCAATAAACTTCAGGTTCTTTAAAGCAATACTCATCAGGCCCATAGCCACGTGTGCCGCCGGGGACGGGAATACGCTTGGTTGCATTCATAGAATGGGTTTCAAGGGTTGGTCTGTACTTGCCAAGAGCCCTAATCTGCATTGGTGTAGCGATGCTGTGACCTACTGCAAATACAACATCGGGGTTTACCTTTCGTGCATATTCCAAAAAGGGCATTAAATCCTCTCTTTCAGGGGCTATTGTCCACACCTTTGCATAAGAGCCGGCTTCATCTACAATGGGGATATAATCCTCGGGTAAAACCCCGCATCTCCAGGGGTTTGTATCTGAATGCGAGCCGTACTTGGGGTTTGTATAGGGGCCTTCCATATATATACCCTTTACGCTTTTAAGCTCGTCTATATCGGCTTTTATGTTGCGGATTACCTCCAAAGTTGTTTCGCGGTTCATATGGTAATCAGGGGTTGCCAGGATTGATGTTGAGCCGTGGTTAAGGAAAAATTCGGCTGCGTTTTTCAAATCATAACAGGTTGAATATCCTCCACCGCCGTGAACATGAAGGTCTATAAATCCGGGGCCAACGTATGCACCCTTTGCATCAATAATCTCTGCACCTGCAGGGATATCCGTATTGTGCTTGTTTCCCACTGATACAATTCTGTCATCCTGAATAATGATAATACCATCCCACAGGATACCGTTTTCCAAAACTATCTGAGCATTTGTTATTGCTTTTATATTTTTCATAGTAATTTCCTCTTTATAAAAATTTATATTTACAGTTGCTTTACAAGCTCGATGTATTGCGGATGATCTGTTGCCATATGACCCATATAGTCATATGGTGACTTAATTGACAATTCAATCATCTCGTCAACAAAGGGGGTGGCGGGAGCACATAAAACAGTTGCATCGCCTATGGTCGTTTTTGACAGCAAGCCTGTTTCTTCGTACTTTACCTGTACCTTATCACCGTGTATTTCAGGCCAGAACTTATCCAGAGGCTCGTTGTACTGTCTTACATATGGTGTTGCCTCGGGGAATTTTTCTATAAGTTTTTCAACAATAATGTGCTCTGCAAGGTGTCTTATCGTTCCCTTTTTCATTGGCACACCGATAAACAGCATTTTTGCATTAAGTTCATATATTCTTTGCCAAGGTGATGACTTAGAAAATGCATAATCACCAAACTCCCCAAGTCTTGGACCGTATGCAGTATGCTCAGAGGTAATATATTCAGCCATTTTGCCGATAGCTGATACTGCGTGGGTTGCCTGGTCGCTTCTCAGGCTGCCTTCCCTTGTGCGAAAGTATTCGGTAAGATAACCTACATCCGAGGGGCTTTTATTAATATCCCAGTTTTTATACGCGTTGCCAAAATCTCTTTGCACAAGGGTGGGCATACAAAGAGTTCCTTCATCACCCACGGTTTCCAAAACCGCCTGAATGACAGCTTCGGGGCCGCCCTCAACATGTCCCATACTTTTCATTGATGAATGTATCATAACTATATCACCGGGCACGATGCCAAGTTTCTTTAATTCAACTTTTATATCTTCTTTAGTTACTGTAGTCATTTTTCGTTACCACCTTTTATTTTTTAAGTTCATCAAGCAGAGCTTTTCCGCCGTCTATAATCTTTTCAGCAACGCCTGCTTTAAAGGGTGATGTGCGTGCTTCGTAGCCGCCTTCGTCATAAGCAGACTGCATAGGGAAATAGCCTCTGTTACCATTTGTCAAAGCACAGGGCATAATCATTGACCAGCCCTTGGCTTCTTTGATAGCAACACCAATATCGGTAAATGGCTCACCCGGGATGCCGAGCATTGCCACAGGACCGATTTTCAAACCGGTGAGATTTAATTCAAATTCTTCAGGAGCGTTCTCCATTCTGCACATACGAAGAGCCTCGGCAACTACTGTTGTAAGCTGCATAGCCTTGTATGGTATAAGGTCATCCCTGCCTTCGTCATGAAGACGCTTGTATTCACGGGCCAGGGGCATATCCTCTTTCTTGGGAACATTTGCAGGAACTTTAATATCCTTGCGCAAAATATCAATACTGTCTACATCAACATAGTGAACCTTGTCATAAACCTGAAGTACCGTTCCTGCAGTGGCACGACCAACAAATCTTGCCATTCCGGGGCTCTTCATTTCGTTATCAAAGCTGATTTCTGTATCGTTCATATCTCCGCCCTGAGGATGAACATTGGTGCTACCAACATCGCCTTCAGCACCGTTAAAGAAGATGCATTTAACTCCATCAAGAGCCGATGCAAGGGTCTTTTTCATCCAGCCCGGCCAGTCTGGTGAAAGCATTTCACCGTTTACGGTATCTGCGTGCAGACCATAGTTTACAAGAACAATACTTTCGCCGCCCTCACGGTCAAATCTCAGAACATTTACTCTCTGGTCAAGCTCTCCGATTGGATGGTCAATGTTGGGGTCATTAATGGGCGGGCAGGTAAAGGTTGTGCCGTCCTTCATTTTATACCTTCTGATGTATGCCACTCTTTCGGGGGCATAGCCCACGATATAACCCATCTTTGATGGCTTTAAATCATCTATTGCCATACTTACGGCATCGGTTATTCTTTCACCGACAAATTCGGCATATTTATGTATAACTTCCGCATCCATTTCAAATGCTGTACCCGGCACCAATACACCGCCAGTGTGGGTGTGTGTGGCTGACATAAATATATTTTCTTTTGGAATACCTGTCTTTTCTTCAACAGCATTGCTGTATTTTTTTATAAGGCTATCATCTATTCCGCAAGCATCAACGCTTACCAACGCTATCATTTTGTCATTTATTGAAAGCACCAGAGCGCTTGTAGTCAAATCGTCAATAATGCCTTTTGCAAATCGGGGAACATAATATCCCGAAATAGCTATCCCTAACGGTGGATTGATATTAACCTCTTTAAAACCTGTTTTTAACATATTGAGTTTCCCTCCAATATTAGATTTACTATAAATATGTATATTATATATACATAATATCAGCTAAACTCTGTTAAATCAATGTATAATGTGTTTAAGAAATATGGAAATTTTGCAGGTTAAAACATAAATTCTGTTGTTTAAAAGTCATTTTTGTGTATAAATTTAGTCGCCTTACAGTATTGTCTGGCGACTAAATTTATATTAAGATATTGTTGTCCTGAAGTATATAAACCTCATCAAAATTAATGTGATTTGCCTGAACGGGAAAATAAGAAAATGTGTCGTCAAAATATCCTTCGTGATACATATGAGGAGGAATTATCATAATATCATTTTCTTTAATGTGATATTCTTTGCCGTTGATTATTGTTTTTATAAATCGAGATAAGTATAAAATGGGGACTAACGTGGTTTTATCTCAAAACTATATTTTTTCTGTGCTTTTGAGGAGAAATACCATAGCCCTCGCTGAATTTTCTTGAAAAATAAAACTGGTCGCAAAAATGGAGTCGGTCGCTTATTTCCTTAATTGAAAGCTTGTTTTCTGAAAGCAGTTTCTCTCCTTCAATCAGAACACGTTCATCTATGTATTTCCCAATTGTTTTATTTAAATCTCGCTTAAAATTGTTTTGCAGGGCAAGCCGTGAAACAAAAATGGCTTTTGCGATTTCGTCTATTGTGAGGGTAACCCTAAGATTTTTTTCGATGTATTCAAGAGCCTTTTTTGTGGTGGGAGAATAATTTGATGTTTTTCCAAGGAAAATATTGTTTTTCTTAATGGCGGAATTTACCAAAGTAAGCAATAAGGATTTAAGATCAATAACAGAATTTGCTGTATTCTGCATAAACAAGTGTGAAATTCTTTCTGCATATCCTTCGGTATCGTCTAAAACGAGAATTTTTTTAACTTTTGAAAACAAATCAAGCTTATCCTCGCCAACAAGTGAAAAATGAAAAAAGAACTTGTCGAGTTTTTTGTTGCACTTGTATGAAAAGATATGCATAGCGGGAATGATATAAATTTTCCCTTTCACAAGAGGAATGGTCTCATCTCCGGACGTCAGAATACCCTCGCCGTCGGTGGGAATATACATTCTTGTAAAAGAAGAGCATACATTTTTGCAACGCCAGGAATTATCTAAATGAGCGAAATATGCAACACTAATATCCATATTCACACTGTTAATTTTGCCACTTATATCTATGTTTTCCAAATTCATAACTATATAAATCTCCATAATATATATATTTTTTTCTATTTGTTTATCCGATATTATATGGTAAAATTTTTTAAAAGTCAATATTGAGATTTAAAAAGGAGAGAAATTTATGACAGACACAACCAAAAATGAAATGATTGAAACAATTATTGAAAATATGACGCTTGATGATATGTGCGGTCAGCTTCTTTGCTATTTAGTACCCGATGGTACGGACAGCAGCGACTTTTCCGGTTTTGAAGAAACTCTTAAAAGAACAAAGCCGGGCGGGTTATTTCTGTATTAAGGATTATTTCGTAGAAATCGTGATGGTGTTTTGGGTACGAGTATATATTTTCTGTTGATTTTACACATGATATTACGTTCATAGTTACACCTCAGGTTAATTATATGATTACAAGTTACTTTTGTCAAGGATATAAAAGCAAATGTATCAGTTCGGTTTTGTGCATATTTTGACCAATTAAAAGTATTGCAAAAATATGATGGTTAGCAGTGATGCTGCGGATGCTGTTTGGTATTTTTCGGCAAAGGAATTGAAATATTTGCCCTTTTATGGTATCGCTATAAATGTCAAGAGGAGATATATGTGATACTTGGCGTGATACTATTTTGATACTAAAAAATTAAACAAATTTGTTTAGGATTAGAAAAACTTTGCCGAAAATCAACAAATTTTGTGAAAAATAGAATCTAAAGTGAGGAAAATGAAAATGGCAGATTTTAACGAGAGTATTATTGTTGAGGGAGTACATGATTATTCTTCTGAAAAGGACTATGTTGAACCGTCTTTGGAAATAAAGAAAAAACTGGAAGAGTTTAAGGATATGAAACTCGGATTTATGATACACTGGGGCTTATATGCACAACTTGGGCTCATTGCATCATGGGGATTGGTTGATGCAGAAAAGGAGTGGTCAAGAGCACAAAATGAGTATGGCGACAGACCGAACTGGCATGAAGACGGTTCAAAAATAAGAAAAGAATATTTTGAACTCATAAACTCATTCAATCCCATCCGCTTTAATCCGGACGATTGGGCAGAGCTTGCATCAAATAACTGTTTTAAGTATTTAATTTTTACCACAAAGCATCACGACGGTTTTTGCCTTTGGGATACAAAGCAGACTGATTTTAAGGTTACGGCTCCCAATTGCCCTTTTTCAAAGCACGAAAAAGCCGATGTAGTTAAACACGTGTTTGATGCTTTCAGAAAGAAGAATCTTGCAATTGGAGCATATTTTTCAAAACCCGACTGGCATAACGATAATTATTGGGAAAAAGATTATATTGGCGAAACAACCAGAATGCCTACATATGACGTGAAAGAAAAGCCCGAAAAGTGGCAGGCATTTACAGAATATACGCACAAGCAATTTGAAGAGCTTATCAGCGAATATGGAAAGATAGATATACTGTGGCTTGATGGCGGTCAGGTGTGTAAAAAAGAGGGCCTTGACATAAAGCTTGAGGAAATTATTCCAAAGCTGAGAGAAATCAATCCTGAGCTTATTGTTGCAGACAGAACAGCAGGCGGTGAGTATGAAAATTATATCACTCCTGAGATGACAATTCCTGAAGATGTTATATCTGTACCCTGGGAAAGCTGTCTGACCTTGGGTCAGAACTTTCATTACATTTATGATGATGATTATAAATCTCCAAATGAGCTGATTGAGCTTCTTATGGATATAGTGTGTAAAGGCGGAAATCTTGCACTGAATGTATCGCCCCAACCCGATGGACGTATGCCAAGGAATGCTATAAAAACTCTTAATGCTTTTGGCGATTGGCTTAAAAAATATGGTGAAGCTGTGTTTAAAACACGCCCTTGTGCACCGTATAAGTGTGATAATATTTTTTATACACAGACCGAAAAATTCGTTTATGTTGTTGCTAAGGATTTTAAAGACAGCTTTATTCCGTGCAAACAAAATATAACAAAGGTTGAATTTTTAAATGATGAATCTATTGTTGAATTTGAAAGAAAGAACGATGGACTTTTGTTGCAAACAAGTGTTGATACCACAGAAAAGTACAGCGTATTTAAGCTGCATAAAAAAATATAATATGTTGTATCTTTTTTGTGATAATCAGAAGGAAATAATTGGTGTTTTTGTTTTTACTAATTCAAACGGTTATAATCATTATCGTGGAAACGGTAGAATGCCGTTTTAAGCGGAACTCGTTCCGCAATTTTCAAGCAAATAGCTTGAAAGCCACGCATGATTGCAATAGAGTCGGCCTATGAAAACATTAGTTTTCATAGAGGTTTGCGATATATCGCAAACAAAAACGCAAAAGCGTTTCACCGACTACTATTATCGGCAGGTGGATGCCAAGGTGCTGTACATACCAAGATTTTAAAAGGAGAGTGGATTGAAATGAGCTTTAAAAAGGATTTTGTCTGGGGCGTGGCAACCTCTGCATACCAGATTGAAGGTGCATATAACGAAGACGGCAAAGGTCTTAATGTGTGGGATGTATTTTCTCACGAGCCGGGGCATATTGAATGTGGACATACAGGTGATGTTGCAGTTGACCACTATCATAAATTTAAAGAAGATGTGGCACTTATGAAGGAACTTGGAATAAAAGCCTACCGTTTTTCTCTCAGCTGGTCACGTATTTTCCCCAACGGAACAGGCGAGGTTAATGAAAAGGGCGCGGAGTTCTATTCAAAGCTGATTGACGAGCTTATGGCAAACGGTATCGAGCCGTATATCACCCTTTTCCATTGGGATTACCCATACGAACTCCAGAGAAAAGGCGGATGGCTGAATGATGACAGCGTTAATTGGTTTGCTGAGTATGCTGCCAAAGTTTCGGAGCTTTATTCCGACCGTGTGAAACATTTTATTACCCTTAATGAGCCACAGTGCTTTATAGGATTTGGATATTTAGAGGGTGGGGATGCTCCGGGGTTAAAGGTTTCATATAAAGATATTTTCAAGATATGCCACAATGTGTTAAAGGCGCACGGTGCCGCAGTAATTGCATTGCGTGAAAATGCAAAGCAACCCATAAAAGTGGGTTATGCACCCACCTGTGCGGGCAGATACCCTGCCACAGAAAGTGCAGAGGATATTGAAGCGGCACGCAAGGCATATTTTGCTTGCCCGCCTCTTGATAATGAGGTTATGTGGAATGTATCCTGGTGGAGCGACCCTGTGATTTTAGGTCATTATCCCGAAGACGGACTGAAGTTATATAAGGAGTACCTACCCGAAATTTCTGATGAAGATATGAAACTTATCAGCCAACCTCTTGATTTTTATGCGCAAAACCTTTATAATGGTAAAGAGGTTAAGGCAGGTGACGACGGCAAGCCCGAATATGTGGAGCGTTATGCAGGGTTCCCCAAAGCGGGCAATGGTTGGCCCATCACCCCCGAATGTATGCGTTGGGTACCAAGATTTTTATACGAAAGGTATAAATTGCCCATCTTTATTACCGAAAACGGAACGTCAATGCCTGATACAGTATCCCTTGACGGCAAGGTTCACGACCCGAACCGTGTGGATTTTTTAAACCGCTATCTCCTTGAGTTTGAAAAGGCGACAGATGATGGTGTAGAAATCGACGGATATTTCCTTTGGACACTTTTGGACAATTTTGAATGGCGATATGGTTACACCTCACGCTTTGGTATTGTTTTTGTTGATTACAATACACAGCAGCGTATTCCCAAAGACTCGGCATATTGGTACAAAGAGTGGATTGAAGAACATAGCAAATAATTTATTAAGGAGCGGCAGGAAATGGATTTCACGTATTTAAAGAATTTTATGGATGAACTTGTTGAAAAGGGAATCCCGGGCAATGGAGCAATTGTATATAAAGACGGTAAAAAAGTCTTTGATTACGCCTCGGGATATGCCAGCATTGAGGATAAAACCCCGATGGATACAAAAAAACAGTTGAATATTTATTCGTGTTCAAAACCGCTTACGGTTGTTGCTGCACTGCAGCTATTTGAACAAGGCAAATTTTTGCTTTCTGACCCTTTGTATAATTTTATTCCCGAGTTTTCAAAGGTGTACGTTAAGGACGAAAAGGGGAATGTAACAGAGAGTAAAAAGCCCATAACAATGTGGAATTTATTTACAATGACATCGGGCTATGATTATTCAAACGACATCTCTGTTTTGGAAGAAGCGAGAAAAATCACAAATGGCAAGATGGACACCGTGCAGGTTATAAAGTGCCTTGCACAGCAGCCTCTTCTTTTTGAACCGGGAACGCTATGGCAATACGGTCTTTCTCACGATATTCTTGCGGCTGCGGTTGAGGTTATTTCGGGGATGAGATTTGCCGACTATGTCAAGAAGAATATATTTGATAAGCTTGAAATGAACAATTCATACTACCACAAAACTCCCGAAATTGAAGCAAAAATGGCAGAGCAGTATAAATGTATGACCGAAAGCGGCGAAACAGACATAGTAAACCTTCAGAAGAGTGCCCAAAGCTTTGACGGCGAGGTTGTAAATATAGGAAAAGAAGTTTGCCACGTCTT
>JAZRJT010000095.1:0-10655 GCA_045645905.1 Clostridia bacterium | reverse complement strand
AAAACAATTTCTCTGTCACCAAAGAACTCCAGCATATCGCAAAGAGTTGACATCAGCTTATGAGGTGCCTCATAGAAAATCAGCGTTCTTGTGTCATTTTTCACTTCTTCAAGGTGAATTTTGCGATTTCGCTTATTGGTTGTAAGAAATCCCTCAAATGAAAATCTGCCTGTGGGCATACCGGACGCAACAAGTGCGGTAGTAAATGCAGACGGCCCCGGAAGCGGCACCACCTGAATCCCTTCATCAATGCAAAGGCGCACCAAATCCTCGCCCGGGTCAGAAATCGCAGGCATCCCTGCATCCGAAACCAAAGCAACCGACTGCCCTGATTTAAGCTTCTCAATAATTACCCCGCCCTTTTGAGCCTTGTTATGCTCGTAATAGCTTGTAAGGGGTACATTAATTTCAAAATGATTAAGAAGTTTTAAAGTATTTCTGGTATCCTCAGCGGCAATCATATCAACACTTTTCAGCACCTCTAGCGTACGGATTGTCATATCACCTAAGTTCCCTATAGGGGTCGGGCACAGATAAAGTATTCCGTTCATCACTTTGACACCTCTCTTCCGTAAATCTCGTTTATTTCGTCCGAATATCTTCCTTCACTATTATACACATAAAGGGGAGGCTCTAAATGCAGCTTGGGATTGCCGAACTTTGCCCCTTCAATTAAAATCATATTTGCCGTCTTTGCCTGAGACGGATGTACAAACTGCAGCCTTTTAGGTTCAAGACGATGCTGACGCATAAGACAAATTATATCTGCCAGTCTCTCAGGACGATGAACCATACACAGCTTGCCGTAAGGTTTAAGGCATTTTGCAGCAACAGAAATTATGTCCTCCAAAGTACACAAAATTTCGTGCCGTGCAATTGTCACCACCTCATCTGCATTTTTTAGTCCGCCGTGATTTTCCTTATATGGCGGATTACAGGTTATATTGTCAAAGCTCTCGGTGCCAAAAATTTCAGCCGAATTTTTCAAATCTCCTGTAACAATCCTGACTTTTTCTTCTATATTATTAAGCAAAACACTTCGCTGAGCCATTTCGGCAACACACTCCTGAATTTCAAGACCGCATATGCTGTCCGCCGCCGACTTTTCAGTAAGTAACAGCGGCACTATACCATTTCCCGTACACATATCCAAAACATTGGCATGAGCCTTTATTGTCCTTGATGCAAAATGCGAAAGCAATACAGCATCTACACCAAAACAAAACCATTGGGGATTTTGAATAAGCCGTAAATTATTTTTTGTCTGAAGGTCATCAAGACGCTCATATGGGTAAATTGTTATGTCTTTCATAAAATGTTTCCTTTTAAATTTTATCTTTCGAGTATATTTTCATTGGTATTATATTACAATGTATATATAAGCTATTGTACCATATTATGGAATTATGTTCAAGCCTGTCTGTATTTTCCATAATTTCCCAATTACCCTACAAATTCAAAGAAAACGAGAGTAAACGAGAGTAAACAAGAGTATTTTAAACTTTGTCGCCTTTTGAGGGCTCGTTTTACAAGTTTAAAAGAGTTATTTTAGGTTAATTCGGGATAATCAAATTTGACTTTTAAGTCAAAAATCGGGTATAATGGGGTCTGTTGCGACGGGATTTCCGCCGTAAAAATCTTAAAAACAGAGGTGATTGGATGCTGAATGGTCTGAAGGATAGAATACTTAACATATCCTCATCAGCCAAACGGAATATCCTGATATCTGCGATTTTCACAGCTGTTGCACTTGTACTTATAAGCAGTGTAGCAATTGCCTGTAAGAGAGTCGTTATCATTGACGGAGTAAATTCCGCGAAAGAAGTTATTACATTTAATCGATATGTTGAAGATGTTCTTAAGGCAGAGGGCATTGCCCTTGGCACAAGCGACAAGATGAACGTCGGCGAAGATGCCGTACTTAAGGACAATATGAAAATTGAAATATACCGTGCCTTTCACGTGTATGTTACCGAAAAAGGCAACACAACCGAGCATATTGCTACCAAACGTACAGTTGGCGAAGTTCTTGGCGAGCTTGGCTACAACGCAAAGGAAACCGACAAGACAACTCCTGCATACACAGCAAAGGTTACTGACTTTGATGAAATAACCCTTGTCAGAACGTCCGAAAAGGTTGTTGAAGTTGTTGAAGAAATTCCTTTCGAGAGTAAGGTTCGTGAAAACAAGGCTCTTGCCACAGGACGCCGCAAGGTTGTTCAAAAGGGTGCTCCCGGTGAAAAGAAGGTTTCTTACAAAATCTACTTTGAAGACGGAGTAGAAGTATCACGAGAAGCCGTCAAGGAAGATGTTGTTTCAAACGCAGTTGCACAGATTACCGAAATTGGTCCTAAAAAAACCATTGATAGCTACAAAATCGCATCAGCCGGTACTGTACAGACATCACGTAGCGGCAACCTTTCATACAGCAAGGTTATCTCAGTAAATGCAACAGCATACGATGCATCAAGCTGCGGTAAAAGCCCCTCGCACCCCGCATACGGCATAACAGCCACCGGCAGACGTGCGGGATACGGAATTGTTGCTGTTGACCCAAGTATTATTCCTCTTGGCACAAAGCTTTATATCGAAAGCGCTGACGGCTCGTATGTATACGGCACAGCCATCGCAGCAGATACAGGCGGAGCAATCAAGGGCAACAGAATTGACCTTTGTTATAACACAAGGTCAGAGGCTATCAGCTTTGGCAGACGCCAGATGAAAGTTTATATCTTAAAATAAATTGAATATTGCATTTTTTAAAGACCACCAATGGTGGTCTTTTTTATTTATGATAAGTCTTTCCTGATATGATTGTAAATCCGCGATAAATCTGCTCTGCAAGTATTACACGCATCAACATATGCGGAAAGGTCATTTCCGAAAAGCTGAGCCTTAAATCAGATATACTTTTCACCCTATCCGCAAGACCCATTGAGCCGCCTATTACAAAAACAAGCTTGCTTGTCCCCTCAACCGTACTGCGGGCAAGCAGGTCAGCAAATTTTTCGGATGTCATCTGTTTTCCTTCTACGCACAAAGAAATTACCTTTGCTCCCTTTGGGATTTTCTGCAATATCCGCTCTGCCTCGCGGTCAAGAACTGCATTTTTTTCATTTTCTGTAGGATTATCAGGAGTTTTTTCGTCCTTTACCTCCACCACTTCAAATTTACAATAGGCTGACAGCCTTTTGGCATATTCGTCAATGGCGTCGGTAAAAAACTTCTCCTTGATTTTTCCCACAGCTATAATCGTTACCCCTAACATTATGCCTGAAAATAATAGCCAACGCCACGCTTTGTCATTATGTACTTTGGCTCTGACGGGTCATCCTCTACCTTTTCACGCAAACGTCTTACGGTTACGTCTACTGTGCGGTCATCACCGTAATACTCATATCCCCAAACACTTTCAAGCAGACTCTGACGTGAGAACACCTTGTTGGGCTGACTTGCAAGAAACTTTATTAAATCAAATTCACGAATGGTAATTTCAACCGGATTGCCTGATTTATAAAGCTCATATCTGTTGTAATCAAGAACAAAACAACCGATTTCCAGCTTATCAACCGCCTTTTCCTGACGGTCGGCAAAATCAGTTTCTGTACGACGCATATTAGCCTTGACACGTGCCATAAGCTCGCGTATGCTGAAGGGCTTGGTGATATAATCATCCGCTCCAAGTTCAAGACCCAGCACCTTGTCAAATTCCTCTTCGCGTGCTGTCAACATAAGGATGGGAACCGAAGATTTCTCGCGAATTTTCTTAAGCACCGAAAAACCGTCAAGCTTGGGCAGCATTACGTCAAGCAAAATAAGGTCAGGCTCTGTAGCCATAGCTTTATTTACGGCCTCTTCGCCGTCATAAGCTTCAAAAACGGTATAGCCATCCTTCATAAGATTAATTTTAAGAATTTCAACAATAGGCTTTTCATCGTCTACTATAAGTATTTTTTTATCCATTGTAAGAACCTCCTGTAGGTTTATTTTATCAATATCCCACATATTTTAAGGGATTAACATATTCCCCGTTTTTTTTCACTTCAAAGTGAAGATGAGTACCGGTACTTCTACCGGTATTACCCATTTTTGCAACAACGTCTCCTTTGGCAACTCTGTCACCAACCTTGGCTTCCAGTGAAGCGCAATGGCCATAGGCAGTCTGATATCCGTTTTCATGGTCTATTATCAAATAATTTCCATAGCCCGACATCCAGTCCGAATATGTGACCACACCACCGTCTGCCGCCTTTATATCGCTGTTATATTCACCAGCAATGTCAATACCCTGATGTGTACTTCCCCAACGCGAGCCATAACGCGACGAAAGTGTCCCATAGGTAGGATTTATGAATGTTCCAGACCCCGTTGTCGAAGGTCTTTCCTTTGTTCCTACCTTAACAATTTTGCTTACAGGCTTAGTAATGGTTTCACTTTCAAGTACATCGCTTTTGGTCTGCACACCATTTACCTTTGTAACGCGTGCCAGAACTCTGGCTGTGCCATCCTGACCGTTGCGTGTTACAACCGATCTTCCCTCATACATTGAGTTGTCTTTGATTTCTTCAATCTCATAAGGCACCGCCTCGGTCACAGAAACCGTCTGTACAGTGCGTACCGACAGCAAGGGATTCGCCTGCTCTACCATAATCTGCTCACCTTCCCGCAAGTTACCGGAAGCTAAGTCATCATTCATTGCCAGAAGATGCTCAACTGTTGTATCGTATCTGTCGGCAATATCCCACAGGGTATCACCTTTTTTCACGGTATGCGTCGAAAGCTTGCGATTGTTTCCCGATAGAACCTTAATAGCTTCATCCGGAGTTTCAAGCAGGGCAATATGCAAAAATTCCTTTTTAACCTCAACCTTTTCACAAAACTCCACCGACATATCGTCGGTAATTTCCGAGCCTGCATACTTCTTTTTATAATTTGCAAAAACCCAATCCGCCGCCTCACTGCTGGCAACACCCAAAACAGCCTTGTCATCAATATAAATTGCCCAAGCCTCGACCATTGTATCAACATTGGCAAGCAAAGCAGATTTAATGCTGTACTTATCAGATAAGCTTTCTTCGTCAACAAGTCGTCTGACAAAAAGCGGTTCCTTATCATACACCTTATCCTTGCCAAGATAGTGTCCTACCTCGTCACGCACCTCATCAATTGCGTCATAAACCACTTGTCTGTCTGTTACAAGCCCGATATTTTCGCCATCTACGATAACCTCAAAGCCCAGACTCCAATCAAAAAAATTCACCACAATGCAAATTGTAATTACTACGGCGGCAGTAACCGCTGCAGATAAAACTTTTGCACTGAACTCACCCGTTTTACAGTCAGTTTTTTTGTTTAAATGCAAAAAATCACCTCGTCAAAATTCGCTGTATCTATTGTACCAAAACATTTTAAACTGCCTTTGAAATAATTGTTAATAAACTGTTAAAATCTATTTAATTCTACAACATATTAACACAAAAATCAAGGTTTTTTAGTCGACTCAAAAACTTTCTTTTCATTATTTTTATAAATACCACTCACCAAACTTTCCTTATTGTTTCTTTTGGCTTTCTTTTTTATTATTTTTTTATTTTGTAATACTTTCTTTGTCTGGGTTGACAACATTTCAAAAAAATGGTATATTAGTACTAATATTTGTTTTTTAGGAGGCTAATGCTATGAGTGAAATCAAAAATGCAGAAAAAATCATTGAAATCCTTCATAAGGATTGTAAACTTTCATTGGAACAAATCGCCACATTGGCGGATATAACAGTTCCCGAGGCAGCGGCCGCCATTGATGCCCTCGAGGCAAACGGTACGATTTTAGGCTACGGTGCTATTATCAACTGGAATAAGGTTCCCGAATACGAAAAGATTACCGCATATATTGAAATGAAAGTTGCTCCCCAACGCAACCAAGGCTATAACCGCCTTGCCGAACGTATTTATCAGTTCCCCGAGGTAAAATCCCTCAACCTGATGAGCGGCAGCTATGACTTTGGTATAACAGTAGTAGGCGACAGCATTCAGCAGATTGCCCTGTTTGTATCCGAATATCTTGCACCTATGGAATCGGTTCTCAGTACAGCAACTCGTTTTGTTCTTAAACGCTATAAAAGCGACGGAATAATTTATGCTGCCGAATCCGATGACGAGAGGGAGGCTTGTCTTTATGATATTTAATCCCGAAAAGTTTTTAAACAAAACCGTACAAAACATCCCTCCCTCAGGCATACGAAAATTTTTTGACATTGCAGCAGAGATGGATGATGTAATATCTTTAGGTGTTGGCGAGCCCGACTTTGTTACTCCCTGGCATATCCGTGACGAGGGTGTAACTTCACTTGAAAAAGGACACACCCATTATACACCAAACAGAGGTCTTGCAGAACTGCGCCACGAAATATCAACGTATATGAACAGACGCTTTAATCTGTCATATGACTCACTGACTCAGACAATTGTAACAGTTGGCGGCAGTGAGGCAATTGATATATTCCTCCGCTCGGTAATCGAACCCGGCGACGAGGTGCTTATCCCCGAACCCAGCTTTGTATGCTATAAGCCCATTACACAGCTGTGCGGCGGAGTTGCTGTGCCTGTTCTTACTACGGCTGAGCACAAGTTTAAGCTGACAGCAGATGCACTAAAAAAAGCAATTACCGAAAAGACAAAAGTACTTGTTCTTCCTTATCCCAATAACCCTACGGGCGGAATTATGACCCGTGAAGATTTAGAAGAAATTGCCGAAGTAATCATTAAGCACGATATAATGGTTCTCAGCGACGAAATCTATGCAGAGCTGACTTACGGCCGCAAGCATATTTCCATTGCCGAAATCGACGGTATGTATGAACGCACAATTATTGTCAGCGGTTTTTCAAAAGCTTATGCAATGACAGGTTGGCGTCTTGGTTATGCCTGCGGACACCCGGATATCATCTCGCAGATGACCAAGGTGCATCAGTATGCCATTATGTCAGCCCCCACCACAGCACAGTATGCCGCAATTGAGGCTCTTCGCAACGGTGACAACGATATCGAGGTTATGCGTGAAGAATACAATGACCGCCGCAAAATAATCGTTAGCGGATTTAACAGTATGGGTCTTGATTGTTTTGAGCCTGAAGGCGCATTTTACGCCTTTCCTTCAATAAAATCAACAGGGCTGTCATCTAACGATTTTTGCGAAAAGCTTCTTTACGATATGAAGGTTGCTGTCATTCCCGGCACCGCCTTTGGTGAATGCGGTGAAGGCCATATCAGGTGCTCATATGCATACTCACTTGACAACATAAACGAAGCACTTACAAGAATTGAAACATTTGTTAAAAAGATAAAATAATATAATCAGGGCAGCCATTTTCGGCTGCCCTGTACTATGGAGTTGTAGTTATGAACTTTCTTTATGACACACACGCACACCTGAACGACACAAGATTTGATGCGGACCGTGATGCAGTTATCGAAAAAATTAAAAATTCAGGGGTTGGTCTTGTCAACAACATTGCATTTGATATACAGTCTTCACTTGACTCAATTGCGCTCGCCGAAAAATACGACTTCATCTATGCAACGGCAGGTGTTCATCCAAGCGACGTCAACGAAATGACCGAAAACGATGTCCAAACTTTGAGGCAGCTTGCTGCCCACCCAAAGGTTGTGGCAATCGGCGAAACTGGGCTTGACTATCACTATGATGATGCCGACCCCGAAAAGCAAAAATTCTGGTTCCGGGCACAACTTGACCTTGCAAAAGAACTTGATATGCCGGTTGTAATTCACGACCGTGATTCTAAAGGCGACTGCATTGCTATTCTTAAAGAAAAACAAATAACCAACGGTGTTGTCCACTGTTTTTCGGGCAGTGCAGAAACCGCAAAGGAACTTATAAAAATGGGGCTTTATATTTCCTTCACAGGTGTTGTTACCTTTAAAAACGCACGCCGTGCCATTGAGGCACTAAAGGTAATACCCATTGAACGTCTTTTTATCGAAACCGACTGCCCCTATATGGCTCCCGAGCCATTCCGCGGTCAGCGAAATGACAGCAGTATGGTATACCGCGTTGCAGAACAAATCGCCGAAGTAAAAGAAATGCCCCTTGATGATGTTATTCGCATCACTCGTGAGAACGGAATGAAATTTTTTGGATTAAACTAGCCTTTAAAGAATGCCGAAGTATGCTGTTTCAGACTTCGGCATCGTCTTTCTCGCTTTCACTTGCAACTTTGGGAATAAAATGACCTGCAAAACGACTTTTTCCTCGGGTCTTTACATAGAAAAAACCGATTACACTGAACACAACTGCACCAATAAAGTTGACAATTAAATCCTTCATTGTGTCATAAAGTCCGATATCCAGATAACCGCCTGCTCCAAGCTCTGTTCCGTTTATGCTTACCGTCTTTATATTATCAATTATCGCAGGTGTCTTGGTACTGCCACTCAGGTAGGTTGAAACAACCTTTTCAATCACCATATCCTTTTGCATATCCTTGCTAAAGCATACATCCATACCAAATTCAAAAAATTCCCACAGCACACCTATTGTCATTGAAAAACAAAATGCAACCAATGTCAGAAATAATGGTGACAGGCGAAACTTTACCTTTTCGTGACGATTTAAAATGTCCACCAATCCAAAGCCCACCGCTGCACACAAAAAGCCGTTCAGCGTATGAAGAACAGTATCCCACATAGGAATTTTTGTATAATAATTCCCCATTTCGCCCATAACAACCGTAGCAAAAATAAACAACAAAATAATTCCCTCAAGAATATTGGGAATATCAATACCAAAATTTTTTTCAAAAAAAGCCGGGATTAAAAAAAGTACCAATGCAAGGCTGCAATAAAACAGGTTTTCATAATTTCCACGGACGCACGATAAAACCATTGCACCGATAACCAACGCTCGAAGCAAAACATAAACCGCAAAAATGCCTTTGTTCTTTTTTATATGTTCCTTATATATCTTTGAATTCCAGCGTTTAAACCTTGGCATACTTTTCTTCCTTTCAGATTTTTGTTTTATTCTATCATATTTATGGGTCTTCTGCAAGTATATTATTCCAAAAAATTCCCTATACTAATGCTGTAAAAAACATTATATGGAGGTAAATTATGACTGTAGAATTTTCAACAAGTAAAACAAAAACCAATCTTATGCTTGCCTTTGCCGGAGAAAGTCAGGCACGAAACCGTTATACCTTTGCGGCAGCCGAGGCAAAAAAGCAAAATCTTCACGTTGTGGAAGCCGCCTTTTTATTTACTGCCGGTCAGGAAAAGGAACACGCCGAGGTCTTTTATAATCAGCTTAAAAGCCTTTCGGGCGAAAATATTCCCATTGAAGGAACATACCCCATCGACATCTCTGACTCCATAATAACACTTTTGCGTGCAGCACAGCACAACGAATTTGAAGAATACGACCCCGTTTACAAAAGCTTTGCCCAAACCGCCGAAGAAGAAGGCTTTTTACAGATTGCCGGAATTTTCAATAATATCGCATCAATCGAAAAGACTCACGGTGAACGCTTTGGACGGCTTGCAGACCTTCTTGAAGAGGATAAGCTGTTTGTATCAGATGTTTCAATTTCGTGGATGTGTCTTAACTGCGGCTATGTGCACGAAGGCAAAGAAGCCCCTCCTGTATGCCCCGTATGCAGTCACGACAGAGGCTATTTTATCCGTATGGAACTGACAGAAAAATTATAAGATATTAAACCCAAAAAGCAAGTCAAAAGACTTGCTTTTTGCATATTATTTTTTCAATTCATCACCAATCCCGCCGATGGAACAGTATTAGATATTCTTCCAGATAGAAAACATTGTCACTTAATTTCATACTTCAAACAATAGAGTCGCGATGATTGAAACTCTGTTAAGTTTTTCGTGAGCCATATTCCGAACTTTCTGAAATCTACTTTAAACATACCATACATCTTGTAGATAAATATCATTACATACGTCAGGTAATATGGGCTTTTGAAAGAGTGAGAAAACGAATTCAAAAGCAATACGGGAAAGACTACAGGTTGCTTTTCAAAAACTCAAAAAGAATTTTAACTATGAGAAAAAGTAAACTAAATCCAGAACAATCAGAAAGAGTTGAACATCTATTGTACATCAATGCCGATATGCAAAGTGCGTATTATCTCAAGGAGTTATTTTATGAAATACTTGATAGTCATAGCCCTGAGACTTGCAAAAAACTATTATCTCAATGGATATTAATAGCTCAAAACAGCAGGCTTAGTGATTATCGGAATTGTGCATCTACCTTTGTTAACTGGGCAAAACCAATATTTAATACATTTGATTACCCATACACTAACGGATTTACAGAAGGCTGTAATAACAAGATTAAAGTTTTAAAAAGAAATGCTTACGGTTACCGTAATTTTGAAAGATTTCGCAAAAGAATACTGCATATGTTTAACTACAAAAAGTCAAGTACAGCAAAGGCGGCTGCTTAATGCTGAAACCGCCTTCAAAAATTCCATTATTTATTGGCTCTTTGTCAATAGTTGGGGTAAAAAAGTTAAAACAGAATTTTGATGAGCAGTCGCTATTATGCGACTGCTTGTTTGTTTCTAAGAGATTGGTGAGAAAATATATGTAAAATACGGTTTCTAAATCTATTAAAAT
>JAZRJT010000094.1:0-14722 GCA_045645905.1 Clostridia bacterium | reverse complement strand
GAGAATATAGATGAGCTTTCAAGGCAGATTGAACTGGATAAAAGACTGGCAGAAGAGTATTTTGGTATATAAAAATCCTTCCTTGTGGTTGCAAGGAAGCATTTTTTTGTTTGTGAAATTTACAGTGTTCCGAAAATTCTGTCGCCTGCGTCGCCTAAGCCGGGAACAATATAGGCGTTTTCGTTGAGACATTCGTCTAATGCGCCGACATACAAATCGACATCGGGATGGTCACGTTTGAGGACTTCAACACCTTCAGGCGCGGCGATTATGCAGGCAAAGCGGATATTTTTTGCACCGCGTTTTTTCAAAAAGTCAATTGCCGCACTTGCTGAGCCTCCTGTTGCCAGCATCGGGTCAAGGACCATTACCTCGCGTTTGTCAAGGTCGGGGGGCATTTTGCAGTAATATTCGCGGGGAAGGTGAGTGTCGTGGTCGCGTTCGAGCCCGATGTGACCCACTGTTGCGGCAGGAATAACTGCCATAAAAGGTTCAAGCATACCAAGGCCTGCACGGAGTATGGGGACAAGAGTAGGCTGGTTGCAAAGAAGCTTGCCTTTTGTTTCGCACAAGGGGGTTTCGATAGTTGCGTCCTGCAGTGGCATATCCTTTGTTGTCTCGTATGCAATAAGGGTGGAAATTTCGTAAATAAGTTGTCTGAACTCTCTTACAGGAGTGTCCTTTTGTCTTAAAAGAGTCAGCTTGTGTGTAAGAAGACTGTGATTCAATATGGTAATTTTACTCATTTGTAATACCTCACTTAATTGATATTATTTTCAGTATACTATAAATTGTGAGGTTTGTCTACATTATTTTTCATTTTTAATCAGTGCAAGAATTTTGTCATAAATTTCGTCTGACACTGTATAGCGTTCTGCCATACTACCCTTGTGACATATAATAATATTTTCATTGTTTTCGGGCAAATCAAGGATGTCAAGAGGCGAAACCTGTAAAATTTCGGCAAGCAGCATGATTTTGTCGCGACCCATATTTTTTATGTAACCGCTTTCCCATTTTTTTACCGTGCTTTTGCTGACCCCGACGTAGTCGGCTATTTTTTCGAGAGTTAATCCGAGGTCTTTTCTTCTTTGGTTGATGTTTATAAGCATAGTGAATGGTCCTTTCTTTTGGAGAACTTTTCTTGCTAAAGTATATCACATTAATTTACTAATTGCAACTAATATTTACAAAAAAGTAAAAAATTGTTAACTTCCTATTGACAAAATTGTAAAATAATGGTAATATCTTTAGAGTTCCATATTGACAGGAGGTGACTCTAATGTATTGCGAAGAGCTAAAAAAACTGATAAATGACAGAAAGATTCCAGAAGAAACGTTGTCGCAGCTATTGGGGATTAATTATGATGTGCTTGATAAAAAATTAAACGGCGAAACGGAATTTACTTTGTGGGAAATAAAATGTATATCGCAAATTTTTTCTTTAAAGAAAAGGCAGATAATGCATATTTTTTTTAATAAAAAGTTTCCTAAAGGAAACGAAGAGCCGGACAGGATGGTGAATAATGAAGAAAGTGTTTACTAATTTTAATATGATAAATTGGTTTGAGTTTTTTTCAGGTAACGGTGGTATGTTTTGTTACTGTTGCGGAGCACCTGTATATACAGATGGTGAAAATTGCGAAACAGACAGATTCGGACGCAGTTTTTGCACTGAAGAGTGCAGGAAAAATTATTACGGAGGAAAGGCTATATGACAAAAAAAGAGCTTATGCAATGTTATTACTTAAATCGGGAGATTATGCATGACACAGAGGAGCTTGTTAATCTTAAAATTCTGGCACGAGGTGAAGACAGCTTTGTGGATGATGAAGAGATAAAACGGCACGAAAAAGCGATTGTTGAAAAAATCAGACGTTGCAACAAATTAAAAAGTCAGATAGACAAGTTTTTGAATTCAATTGATGACAGCCTGACAAGACAGATTTTTTATTACAGATATGTCAGGTGTATGTCGTGGAAGAAGGTTAGTTATATGACGGGGGGATATAACAGCGAGGACGGTGTGCGCAAGATTGCGGAAAGGTATTTGAAAAGTTTAATTAAAGAGTGATTATGACAAAACGGACCATAATGTCCGTTTTGTCCGTTTTTGGAAAGGTATAATTAAATTATAAATAAGTTTTTACAGCGTTTGAGGTGAGATTTGTGGCAAAGAAAAAAACTGATGAGGATAATATGATTTCTGATTATATTCGCAAAAAGAAGAAGGATGCCTGTAAACTGATTGACAGCATAATGGCTGAATTAGGAAACCCTGAGAGAATTTCTTCTGCACCTCTCAATCAGCTTTCCTCGGTGATGGGAACCTTAATCGACAAATTTGGCACAGGCGAAAAAGATTTGACGGCTGAGGGTTCTCTTGCCACGCTGTTTGATGATTTTGATGATGTGAAATGACGACTTGACGGAGGCTGATACACCCATATGAGAAAATACAAAAAACTGACCGAAAAGCAAAATCTACTGATGGAGCTTGCAAAAAACGGGGGCTTGAGGCGAATTAACGTTCTTCACGGCAGTGTCAGGTCAGGCAAAACCTGGATAAGTCTGGTTTTGTGGTGCGTGTGGATACGCAATATGCCAACTGACGGATGTTTCCTGATGACAGCAAAGACGTTGTCAACCCTTAAGCGAAATTGCCTTGATTTGCTTGAAGAACTGGCGGGGAAAAATAATTTTAAATATTCCATATCAAAGAAGGAAGGTGTTTTATATGGAAGGCGGATATACTTTGAAGGCGTCAGCGATGCCGAGGCTGAAAGCAAAATTCGGGGAATGACCCTGCAGGGTGCTTATTGTGACGAAATAACGCTTTATACCGAAGAGTTTTTCGGGATGCTGCTGTCACGATTATCGATGCAGGGAGCAAGACTTTTTGGCACAACCAATCCTGACAATCCAAATCATTGGTTTAAGCAAAAGTATATTGACCGACGGGACGAGCTTGACTTTTTGTTAATGGAGTTTTTGATTGATGACAATACATTCCTTGATAAAAGGTATGTAGAAGAGCTGAAAAAGGAGTATACAGGTGTTTTTTACAGGCGGTTTATACTTGGCGAGTGGTGCAGTGCTGAAGGGCTTGTTTATCCTATGTTTGATGAAAAAGCACACATAGTGGAGGAAATACCGCCGTCTGAGGGTGTGGCTGAGTATTACATATCGGTTGACTACGGAACATTGAACCCTTGCAGTATGGGTCTGTGGCGCTTGGATGACAAATGTGCTGTGAGAATTAAGGAAAACTATTATTCGGGCAGAAAGAGCAAAAAGCTTCTTACCGATGAGGAATATTACAGCCGTCTTCAAAATTTAGCTGAGGGCTACAACATAAATTGCGTAATCATTGACCCGTCTGCCGCAAGCTTTATTGAGACAATACGCAGGCACGGTGAGTTTAGTGTGAGAAAGGCTGACAACAATGTGCTTAACGGTATACGGATTACGGGAAATCTGTTGCAAAGCGGAAGGCTGCTTATACACAAAAGCTGTACGGATGCAATCCGTGAATTTGGCACATATTGCTGGGACGAGAATGCCGCTCAGGATACTGTGGTAAAGGAGTTTGACCATGCTATGGATGATATAAGGTATTTTTGTTCCACTGTTGCCGGAAAAAGACTTTTGTAAAAGGGAGAAATTGTTATGTTTGAAAATATAAAAGAATTTATCGGAAGGATGAGAAAAGGTATGTTTGACAAAAGAGTGATTGGGTCGGCTTATGCTGCGGATATTGCGGTATCTGATGAGATGAGCTGTGCCCAGAGAGTGTGGAAGGACCTGTATGAGAAGAGCGAGGGGCTTCATCTGCCTGCGGCGATTTCATTTGAAATGGCAAGGCTGATTACGGTGGAAATGAATTCAAGAGTTTCGGGTGGCAAGCGAGGGGACTTTCTTGATAAATGTTACCGTGAGGTAATTGACAATATAAGAATTCCTGTGGAATACGGCTGTGCCAAGGGCGGACTTGTAATGAAACCATATGTTTCAGGTGGCAAGATTAAGGTGGATTTTATTCAGGCGGACAAGTTTTTCCCCACAGAGTTCGATGAAACCGGCAAAATCCGAGGTGCAGTTTTTGTGCAGAAGCGCAAAATCGGGTCAAGGTATTATACCCGTCTTGAAGGGCACCGCATTAAAGATGGCACATATGAAATCACCAATCAGGCATTTTGCAGTAATAATTGCGATTATCTTGGAAAGAGTGTTCCGCTTGGCGAGGTGGAGGAATGGAAGGATCTTGCCCAAAGTCTGGCAATTAAAAATGTTACACAGCCATTGTTTGGGTATTTCAGACCTGCAATTGCAAACACGATTGATTCCGGTTCGCCCCTTGGGGTTTCGGTATATGCTAATGCGGTGAATTTAATTTCTGATGCAGACAAGCAATACTCACGTCTTCTATGGGAATTTGAAAGCGGTGAGAGGGCACTAATTGCCAATGCAATGGCATTCAAGCGTGACAAGGACGGCAGACCAAAACTTCCTGACAGACGGCTTTACAGGACTTTGGAGGTTGAAGATATGGACTTCTTCCGCGAATGGTCGCCCGAGCTTCGTGAAGGGGAGCTTACCAGGGGGCTTAACCGCATTTTAAGACAGATTGAGTTTAACTGCGGTTTTGCATACGGAACATTATCCGAGGTAAGTGATACCGAAAAGACGGCAGAGGAAATTCGTGCGTCAAAGCAAAGAAGCTATGCAACTGTTTCGGACAATCAAAAGGCACTTAAAAATGCTCTGCTTGAGCTTGTTTATGCGATGGACGTGTGGTGCACTCTTTATAATCTTGCGCCGAAGAGTGATTACAGCGTATCTTTTGACTTTGATGACAGCATCGAGGCAGACCGTAAGACCCAGTTTGAAGAAAAACAAATTTTGGTCAATAGCGGTATTATGGCTCCATGGGAATTCAGAATGTGGTATTTTGGTGAAGACGAGGAAACCGCAAAATTAAAAGTGCAAAAAACTAAATAAAAATATGACCGAAAAGTCGATAAACTACTAATCCAATGCAGACAGAAACTGCGAAAACAAACTGAAAGGATGATGCATTATGACAAGAGATGATTTAAGAGGAATTATTGAGGGGATTTCGGACGAACAGCTGAAGAAAATACTTGATATTAATTCTCTGGACATCGGAAAAGCCAAGCGAGGAGCAGAAGAACTGAAAACCGAGCTTGAGGGCAAAGCCGCAAGAATTGCGGATATGGAAAGCGAGCTTGATACTTTGAGAACAAGTCAATGTGAGGCAGAAGAAATTAAAAAAAGAGCAGAGGAGCTGCAAAAAATCATTGATGACAGACGTGCACAGGATGAGAAGGATGCACAGACGGTAGATTTGAAAAATCGATTTGCCGCAGTTGTTGGGGAGGCAAAGTTTTTGAACAATTACACAAGGGATGGGATTTTTGACAGCTTTTGCAAAGCTTTGCAAAGCGGTGAAAATCAGGAAAGGGACGATAAAGAGATTTTTGATGAAATTACAAAGGATACTGAAAATCTTTTTATAGCCTCCAGTGATACCCCTGCTGTTATTGCATCAACAATGGGTTTTGGCGGAGAGCTGAGCCGTGGTGATATCCGCGAGATTATGGGCTTGCCTGTAGATTAAAAAGAAAAGGAGAGATAATTTATGGCTAATGCAATTGAAAAATTTAAACAGTATATTGATACTCTTGACGAGGTGTATAAGATTTCGTCTGTTACATCTGTCCTTGACGGCAACAACCGTCTCGTTAAAATGGGTGCCAATGCAAATGAAATTGTAATCCCCAAGATGTCTATGGACGGTCTTGCGGATTACAGCAGAGACGGCGGTTATGTAAGCGGTGATGTTACCCTTACAAATGAAACAGTAACTTTTAATTATGAAAGAGGACGTTCGTTTACCATTGATGCAATGGATAATGAAGAAACAGCGGGCGTGGCATTCGGTCAGCTTTCGGGCGAGTTTGTGCGCACTAAGGCTGCACCTGAGATTGACGCCTTCCGTTTTGCTCAGTATGCGGGAACTGAAGGTATCACAAAAGTTTCAGCAGACCTTGCTGCTGCTGAGGATACACTTGCGGCACTTATTGCGGCACAGAATTCTATGGACGAAGCAGAAGTTCCTATGGAGTCAAGAATTTTGTTTATTACACCTACACTCTATAACGCTGTGATGAACATTGACACAACAAAATCAAAAGCGGTTCTTGACAGCTTTTCGCAGATTGTTAAGGTTCCGCAGAGCAGATTTTATACTGCAATCAGCCTTTATGACGGCTCATCCGACGGCGAAACTGCGGGCCATTTTGTAAAGGCTTCAAATGGCGGTAAAAATATCAACTTTATGATTGTTGAAAAAACGGCCGCTATTCAGTATCAAAAGCACCTGGTAAGCAAGGTTGTAACACCCGAAGAAAATCAGGTATCCGATGCGTGGAAGTTCTTCTACCGTTCATACGGCATTGCGGATGTGTATGAGAACAAGGTAAAGGGCATCTACTTGCACCACGCCGCAAACTAAGAGCGGCATAAGGGAGGGATTAATGTGAGAAATATTGGACTGTTAGTAAAAAAATCTCCGCAGAAAGCACCGTCAAAAACTAAAACTGTGGTGAAAGGCGGTGCAGTCCGTGACAAAGCCTAAGGTAACTTTTGAATATTATTTCAATGAGTATTGCGGCGGATGCCGCGGTGTTCTTGACAAAGAGTCATTTGACAGATACATACTCCCTGCCTTTTGTGAAGTTAAGAGCCTGTGCGGAAGCGTAAAAGATGAGGATTTAAATTGCACCGAGGTTTTACAATGCCTTTGCGAGGTTGCTGAAAAGCTTTACCTTGCCCAAAGAAGCGGGAGAGTTAAAAGTGAGACTGTTGACGGCTATTCGGTGACGTATTCAGATGGCAATGGGACAAAAAATCTGCACAAAATTATTTTAAAGCATCTTAATGGCACAGGTCTTTTATATGCGGGGGTGGAGTAATGCTTGAAAATGGCGTTGTAACACTGTTTACACTCAGCCCCGATGGCGAGGATTATATAAAATGTGGCACATATCCTGCGTGGATACACTGCAAAAAGCGGCTTCGCAGTACTGAAAGGGGCATATACTTCCGTGATAATTTTGATGTGAGGATTGAGCATAAGCTGATAAATCAGATATCGGTGGGAGACCTTATATATTTTGGTGAAATGAGCCGGGAAGAATTTTCGGTGGCTGAGTGCAGACGTATTGCGGTGGTTGCTGAAAATAATTTTGGAGGCATACCGCACTGGCATTTGCAGGCAGAGTATGAGTACAGATAATCACGGAGGGTAAAGACGAGTTATGATTGAAGAAACAGCAAAATATCTTTCACAGTGCCCGTATCTTACTGATGCAGGCATAAAGGTAAACTATCTTGAGGGCAAGCCTGTGGCTTTTGCCCTCAGGATGAAGGCCTCCGGCCCGGTGGTTAAACGGTATACTGACGGTGGAGGAGTTTTTGAGGCTCGGTTTATTCTTGCCATTCGGCAGGAATATAGCGGGGCAGATAAATATAACCGTGCTGCCGCAAAGAGATGCGAGGACATTGAAGGTTGGATTGCTCTGCAAAACAAATTGGGGAATTTACCTGATTTGGGCAAGGATATTAATCCGTTGTCGCTGACGGTGGAAAAGAGTTTTACTGCAGAGCCGACGGGTAGTGTGGATGCGAGGTTTGAGGCGGAGCTTAGGTTGGTTTATTTGGCTTGACGGCGGGGAGATTAGCTACTGTCAGCTCGGTTTATTAAATTTAAGGAGTGAATTTTATGGCAGAAATAGTAAAGAGATACAAAAAACTTGCCTTTTACGGCGTACCCACAGCGGGCAATGAAGGCAGTTATACATTTTACCGTATGAAAGGCTTTGATGAAATTTCTACGGCAAAAAATCCAAAGGAATATTCAAGACAGTATGTTGACGAGGAATTTGAGCAGACAGATGTGGTTGGATATACACCCTCAATCACCTTTGGGTTTGACAGGTTCAGCGGTGATGCTGTTCATGAAGACATTATTAACATATTTGATGCCGAAAAGGTGGGTGCCGACGCGGTAAGACCAATCATTATGGTGGATATGGCAGATGATGAAAATGGTGCAATAAAACGTGATTTTGCGGTTATTGCCGAGAACGAAGGCAGCGGCCTTGATGCATATAAGTACAGCGGAACATTCCGTGTAAAGGGCGATAAGATTTTTGGCAAGGCAACCAGCAATGATGACTGGCAGACCTGCACCTTTACGGAGGAATAATGTATGAATACACAAATGCCAAACAGCGGAAAGGAACTGTCGGTTGACATTGATGGATATAAGGCTCGGCTGTTTTTGTGCAGCAGTATTCTGGCAGAGTGTGAGAGGATAAAGGCTGCTGCAAAGGTTCTTCTGGAGGAAATTAAAACATCGGCTAATGATGAAAATACGGCAGATATTAGAGTTAAGGAATTTTTAAAGGACAGTATCAAATGTCTGCTGGGGGATGCGGCAGATGAGATTTTTGACCGCGAGCCACCCGAAATTGTCAATTTGACAGCGGTTTTGTGTTGTTTGATTTCGGAGATTGGTACAGGGCTTAGGAGAGCTGAAAATGAAGAATAATTTTGTTGAGTATCCCGAAACGGTTAGGATTGGCGGCAGGGATTATGCGATAAACACCGATTTTTCGGTATGGATTGAAATAGAACAGCAGCTTTTAAAGGGAGAGAGAAGTGGCGGTAAAGGCTTGGCAAGGGTTTTTACCCTTGCCTTTCCCACTCTTCCCGATAGATTCCAGGATGCTGTAAAAGGTCTGATGTGGTTTTATTCAGGCGGCATGGTTAAGAATTCTGAGGCACAAGGTGTTTTTTCGACCCCTGCCTATGACCTGAAAGCAGATTTTGAATATATATGGGCAGGCTTTTTATCTGAATTTGGTATTGATTTGATGCACACAGATATGCATTGGTGGAAGTTCAGACGATTGCTTTCGTGCCTTGGTGAGAACTGCAAATTTTCGCAGATTGTGTCATACAGATGCACCGACACATCAAGAATAAAAAATCGGGAGCTTAAGAGCTTTTATGAGAAAATGAAAAAACGGTACAGACTTCCCGATGTGAGAGGCGAGGAAGAGAAGGAAATGGATATGGCACAGAAGCTGGAAAGTCTTTTTTAGGTGACGAGGTGTGGCAAATTTGAGGCACCATCTGCCATAATATTTTTAAATAAGAGGGAAGGGATGAAATGTCGTTTGATTTTGAAAAGTACATAAAAGACTTAGAAACTGCGGCAAAAAATAATGATATCGGCAAAATGATTGCATCGGGAATAGGTGTGGGGATTGACGAGAACTCGTACCTTGCAATTACGGCACTTGAGAATGTTTATGTGGAGCTTGAAACACTTTCAAAAAATGCAGCAAAAAATGCTGAAAATTTGGCAAAAAAGCGACAGCAGCGTGAGATTGACAATCTGAAAAATTCGCTGAAGCTGGAGCTGATATCAGAGCAGGAATATTATGAAGAGCTGAAAAAATACCGCGATGAAAATCTGCGTCAGGGAACAGATGCGTGGTATAAATATACCGAAGAGATTATTGCCTATAACAAAAGACTTACCGATGAGGCAGAGCAGGAACAAATCAAGGTAGCTGAAAAAATTTATGGTTTGCAAAAGGAACTGGAAGAAAACCTTAAGAAAACCAAAGATAAGTGGTATTCATCGCAAAAAATAAGACTTGTGGGTGTAAATCCCGACGGAAGTGACCAGGTTTATCAAAAAGATTTATTATCTGATTTTGACGATGAAACAAGTCTTCTTGAAAGATACCGCGACGCCGTGCTTGCTTTAAAAGAACTTGGGAATATTCCCGACGGGATTTTTACCGAAATTGGTAATATGACGGTTAGCGAGGCAGTAAAAGCAGCCGAGATAATTCTGCACGCAGATGACGAAACCCGAAGAAAGTTTATTGACGGCTATAACGAGAGGTCGGAACTGACGGCTGGTATTGCCGCACAGCTTAACGGAATTCTAAATAAAGAAGAACTGCAGAATGCGGGGATATATTCTGCAGAGCAGTTTAACAATGGATATTTCTTGGCAGACAATGCCGAGAAAACAGCATTTATAAGAATTCTTGAGGATAGCTTTGATTATATACCTGAAAGCTATTATAAGTTGGGTGAGGAGTCAGGCAGGGCATTCGGGCAAGGCTTGGAAAATCTGATTTTGCAGACTGTTGCAGAAGTAAGGACCGCAATGATTGACAGTATGAATAGCTTAGCTGCTGAACTTTCGGCAGTAGCGGCAGGTATCAGTCAGCAGCACGTGTCAAATAAAAATGTGTATAACACAAGCTATACATTTAATTCGTCGCGTGATACCACAACGGCTCAGCTTGCTGCGGCAAAGAGCGCGGCAACGCTTGAAAAACTGAGGGGAGCGAGTGAATAATGCAATTGATAATAAGGTATAAAAACAGTCAGGGTACAGTTGAAATATCAGGAGATTCAGCAAAAAGCATCCGTCTGACAGAACTAGATGGACTTGGAATTGCCGAACGCGAGTATATTACAGCAAATGTTTCGGGCTATGACGGTCAGGAAACTATCTCATCACGTGCACTTCCCAGAGCAGTTACTTTAAGCATTGAAATTTGCGGTGGAGATATTTCGGCAACTGTGTCGAAGGTATTGCGGATTTTAAGCAACCCGGGCTGGTTGTATATTGAAAATGGCGAAATACGCAGAAGAATTTACTGCAATCAGGTTAAAATTCCTGACCCGGTTCGTGTTTTAAAGGGCAGAATTGCAAAACTTGCGGTGCAGTTTGTGTGCGACAACCCTTATTTTGAGGACGAATGCGAAAGTACTGTTCCGCTTTATGTGCGGACAAAAAATCTTAGCACCCCTTTCACATTACCTGCGGTCTTTGGTACCACGACAATGGGTGCAGTTATTAAAAATCAGGGAGATTGTATTATTGAGCCGTGCATTTATATTAATTGCCCCAAGGAACTTCAAAACGCAGAAACTGTAATAATAACCAATAATACAACAGGAAAGAAAATTGTGCTTGAATATGCTCCCTGTGCAGAGGATAAGATTACGGTGGATATAAAAAACCGGAAAATTGAAAGCAATATTATGGGAAATCTACTGAGCAATTTGTCTGATGATACATTTTTGGGTGATTTTGTTCTTGAAAAGGGCACAAATGAGTTGTCTGTAGTTGTTGGGGATATTCAATCGGCATTTACGGTTGAATGTAAGTACAGCAACATCTATTGTGAGGCGGTGATTGTGTGAGGGATGTATTTTTTTATAACTTCGATTTTGAGCCAATAAAACAAGCTTCGGGATGCATTTCGCTGAATGTCACCAAAAGGTATTGTGGCTTTGGAACTGCAGAAATTCATTTCCCCATAAGCAAAACAGAAATCATTGAGATGCTTTGGGAAAACACGTATATCATATGTGTTGCAAAGGATATGCAGATGATAGTTACCGGTTGGCAGCTTGGCGAAGATATAGCGATTTTTGGCAGAACTCCCGAGTGGTTATTGACCAAAAGGGTAATTGCGCCATTTTCGTATGCTAAAAAAACTCCTTATGAAATTGCAAATTATGCTGTGCAGACCGCAATGGGTGACTTTGTAGATGTTACAGATGTTGAACTTACCGTTGAGGAAATTGATTATTCGGTAAAGGAACCCAAAACAGTGTATGATACTGTTTGCGGTGTTCTGCAATCGTCGGGGCTTGGGTTTAAACTTGAAGCCGATATAAAGAGCAGAAAATTCACCTTTTCGGTTTACAGAGGTAAGGAACTTCAATTGCTGATTTCCGCTTCAAACCGTACAGCCTGTAATATGAGCTATACCCGTGATATGCAAGGTCTTGTTGATGATTGCGGATGGCATCAACGAGAACTGCAGGATATGGGTGATTGGAGTGCATCCGCAAATTCACCCGGACTCACATCAGGAAAGGCAGAGAATTATTTTACCTATTATAAAATTACCACTGAGGGTACTCGGTTTGGTCTTTCGTGTGAGAAAGGGTCGTATCTATACTGCGATACCGAAGATGGCATATGGAAGGTAAGTGAGGATAAGCCTACCAGCAAATGGGTATATTTGGGCAATTCAAGTGGCGAAGGTGCTGCACGTTGGGAAGGGATTTTGCAAGGGATTAAAACGCCTGACGAAGCAAAGACAGAGTTTGCCGCAATGAAGGTTGATGAGAAAAGTGAAACTTCGCTTCGCCATGTGGAATACGGAGCAGACTATACCGAAGGTGATATTGTAAGGGTACAGATACAGTTTGGCGATTACAGATGCACAGAAAGAAAAAGGGTAAGTGCAGTAGAAATTTTTTATGATATAGACACGGTAGGTACAAAGCCTACATTAGAAGGTTTGGAGGAGTGAGAAAATGGCAATTACATACAGCTTTGCGGATAATACAGCTTACGGAACAGAGGACATAAACGATATAACAAAAAGCTTAGTGGGTGCAGGAGTTGCACCCTTTGTTTCAAAGGAGAGTTACAATGTATCGGATTTAAACGCACTGACGTCGGCATTGGTGAGCTCGGGTGTTCAGCTTGAAGGCTGCAAATGTACGGTTCAAAACGTTGGCACACAGGATATGACAGTTTTTGTGTCACAGGGAATAGTGTTTTTTGAAAGCGGAGTGCGGCTTACGGTGGATAGAGATGGCTACACGCTTGTAGTATCGGCAAATACGGCAGGAGTTGTATATGCGTACTACAATCAGGCACTTCAGACGGCAGATATTATGTTTGCTGAGAGCTTACCTGAAAATGGTGAAGTAGTTCTGCTTGCTGAAATTTCAGTCGAGGGAGAGATTTGTGATAAAAGAGAGTTTGCACAGTCGAAGATTGCAACCCTTGGGAAAAATCTGACGTATGAAGCAAAACTTACAGAAAGACCTCAATATCTTTATGAAGGAAATTCGTCAACAGGAAAGGCAAGGTATGCCATAAATGAAGCAAAGGTTGATTTAAGTAAATTCAGATATGTGTTGATTATCAGCACAGAAATTGTTGACAGAAAACCAAAATACGGAGGCGTTTTCGACATTGCTGCTAAGCAATTTGTATTTTCGCATCAAAGAATAACGACATATGATACGGTAATATATAATACAAAAAAACTGATATCAGGTGCAAATGAGATAGAATATGG
This sequence comes from Clostridia bacterium, assembly GCA_045645905.1. Taxonomy (GTDB): domain Bacteria; phylum Bacillota; class Clostridia; order Monoglobales; family Monoglobaceae; genus SIG440. Next base: position 1,490 of record JAZRJT010000094.1, on the reverse strand, counting down.
CTTTGATATACTTGATGGCACATTAGTTTTTTATGCATATTGTGCGCCTGAAAGTGTACCATATATCCACAGTCGTACCAGTTTTAACCTTACATTTATTTAAAGGGGGAGTTTTATGCTTAAGTTCAAGGTAGAAAACCAGATAATTAAGCGCACAGATAACTTTTTGCCTGTTGCAGACAGCCGCAATTATTTAAGGGCAGAGTTTATGATGAGCGAGGAATGGAAAGGCGAGATTACAGCAATATTTGGATATGGAGGCAGTTTTTATCGTGTGTTTCTGGATGATAAAAATTCCTGCATTGTGCCATGGGAGGTAATAAAGGCACCGATGTTTACCGTTTCGCTGTTTTGCGGAACAGAAAGTCTTGTTACTGCCAATGTTGCGACAGTTGAGATAGAGACTTCGGGGATGAAGGAAGGCGCAGAACCGCTTGCACCCACTCCGGAAATATGGCAGCAGTATATGTCAAAAATGCAGCGAAGTATAGATAATTCAATTCCGTACATAGGCGAAAACGGCAATTGGTTTGAATATGATGTTACGACAGAGACATATGTTGATACGGGAGTTCAGGCACAGGGCGAAACGGGTGAAACAGGTCCACAGGGCGAAAAAGGCGATATGGGAGCACAAGGTTCTCGGGGTGTTCAAGGCGAAAAGGGTGACGTTGGACCACAGGGACCTCAAGGTGAAATAGGCCCGCAAGGCCCTCAGGCACCTCAAGGCATTCAAGGTCTTAAAGGTGATAAAGGGGATACAGGCGAACAAGGCCCTAAGGGCGAAGATGGAACATCTGTAAAAATAGAAGGGTTTGTTGAAAGCGAAGAAGACTTAAAAAATTTAACTAATATACAAATAGGTGACGGATATATAGTTCAATCAACTGGCCACCTGTTTATATATTCAGATTTTAATGAATTTATTGACGCTGGTGAAGTAAGAGGCCCCAGAGGAGAACAAGGACCTAAAGGAGAACAGGGTCCGCAAGGTATTCAAGGTGTTCAAGGCGAAATAGGTCCACAAGGCATTCAGGGTATTCAATGCATTCAGGGAATACAGGGGCCTAAAGGCGATACGGGTGAAGCGGGTGCTGATGGCTTAACACCCCACATAGGTGAAAACAGCAATTGGTGGATAGGTGATACAGATACCGGGGTTAAAGCAAATGGTGATGAAACTGTGATTCCGCTATGGCAACCAAATAAAGAATACAATGTTGGGGATATTGTTAGATATGTGCACGATACAGATACAACATATCCTTTTGGTCGTGCGGGAACTTTTGAATTTTTACTCATCTGTATAAATTCTCACACCAGCTTTAGTCCTACAGAGATACTTGACAGAGCTGATTTTTGGAGATGTGCAGTTTCTGCTTATGCGGAGATAGCAAGGTATTTGGCTGTTTATGATGACCAAAAGGACCATATAGTAACTGAATTTATCACAGCCAAACAGATATCCGACCTTATCAAAAATTTTGATG
>JAZRJT010000093.1:0-7318 GCA_045645905.1 Clostridia bacterium | reverse complement strand
CAGCAAACTTGTCCGTTTTTTTCTTGTCAATCAGCAGTTTTTCGCCTGTTTTCTTTTCAAAAGCAGCAATCAAATTTTTCATATCTTCCATTGACAAGCTCTCTGCAAGTGCCGATATATCGGCATCTCTCTGACGCTTTTCCTTGCCCTGCATATATTTATCCTTCAACCGCACAAAAAACGCCCCCCTTACAACTATATACGTACATTATAGCGTAAAAGCGGCGTATTTTCAATAAAACGGACATATTTTATAAAAAAGTCCGACAGTTTTATAAAAAATCACGGATATTTTATAAAACTTTTGACATCAGTTATAAATGACTATGACATAAAAAATCTGTATCATCCCACCAACTTTGGAGGTTTTTATACATTGTCAATTTAATTCCGTTGCGAGATTTCAATGTTTTGGTGCATTCCACACTAAATTAGTTTTATAGGTTGAAATTTTTTCACTTTTGGTGTATACTGTTAAAATGAATTAAAAAATATTGTAATAACATAGAGGAAATTACTATGGCATTTGACGGATTTGTTACCCACGGCATTGTTGAAGAATTAAAAAACATACTGCTTAGCGGCAAAATTGACAAGATTTATCAGCCCGAAAAGGACGAGCTTACCATATCTGTGCGCACCCCTGACGGAACATTCCGTCTGCTTCTTTCTGCTGCAACCGCAAATCCAAGGCTCCATCTTTCCGAGGCACCACGTCAAAACCCTATTAACGCTCCACTTTTTTGTATGATACTGCGCAAGCATCTGTCGGGCGGAAAAATTGTTGCCATAAATCAGCAGGGCTTTGACCGTATTGTAAGGTTTGATATCGAATGCTATACCGAAATGGGCGACTTGACTCAAAAAAGCCTGATTATTGAGATTATGGGCAGGCACAGTAATATTATTCTTATACAAAACGACAACAAGATTATTGACAGCATTAAGCATATTGACTTTACCACAAGTGGAGTTCGTCAGGTCTTGCCGGGGTTATTTTATGAATTGCCACCGGCACAGGATAAAAGCAATCCTCAGGAAATTTCTGCTGATGCACTATGTGATAAAATATCCAATCTTGCCAACAATGTTCCTTTGGATAAATTTCTTGTTTCAGAATTAATTGGTATGAGTCCTCTGCTTGCAAGAGAAATTGTGTACCGGTATTCAGGTGACACAAAGGTATCATCAACCGATGTTGACCCTAAAGAATTTGCACATCATACCGCAGACTTTATCACATCTGTTATATCAGGCAAAGAAAACCCCAGTGTGATTAAGGACGAAACCGAAAAACCCCTTGCATTTTCCTGTGTGGAGCTTACTCAATACAAGGGGGCCGGCAAAATTATTCCCTGTGATTTTTTAAGCTATGCCGTTGAAGAGTTTTTCTCGGCACGCGATATGCACGACCGCTTAGCACAAAAATCTTCAGGAACAATAAAAACAATCACCAACAACATTGAGCGTTGTGAAAAGAAAATAGCAATTCATCGTGATATTTTAGAAAAATCAAAAGACCGTGAAAAATACAAAATCTATGGCGATTTGCTGACTGCAAATCTTTATCGCATTGAGCAAGGAATGGCATCTGTAACTGTTCAGAACTATTACTCTGAAAACTATGAAGATATAACCATTTCGCTTAAACCCGAGCTTTCGCCATCAAGAAATGCCCAGCGATATTATAAGCTTTATACCAAAGCAAAAACTGCCGAAGAACACTCCACCGAACAGCTGAAGAGTGCCGAAGAAGAGCTTAGATATCTTGAAACAGTTCTTGACGCGGTTACACGTGCCGCAAGCTATGCAGATATCAGCGAAATCCGCGAAGAGCTTGCCGAGCAGGGTTACATTTCATCAGGAAACCCCAAAAAGAAAAAGGCTCAGCAAAAATCAAAGCCTTTGGAGTTTACCTCATCGGACGGATACACCATTTTAGTGGGCAGAAACAACAAACAAAATGACGAACTAACAATCAAAACAGCCTACTCCACCGATATGTGGTTGCATACCAAGATTATACCGGGTTCGCACGTTATAATCCGCACAAACGGAACGGGCGAAGTACCTGATAATACGTTGGTTGAAGCTGCCACAATAGCGGCATATTACAGCAAGGCTCAAAAATCCAAGGGCGTAGGGGTTGATTATACACTTATAAAGAATATCCGCAAACCAAACGGTTCAAAGCCCGGCTTTGTAATTTACGAAACCAACTACACAGTATATGTAGACCCCGATGAACAACTTGTAAATCGGTTAAGAAAAGAATAAAAATTAAAATGGTGAAATGCTAAAACATTTCACCATTTTTGTATAACTTTTCATTTATTGGAAGGTCATCATCAAGAAGCTCGCCAAAATTATTGTTTTTATAAATAAGCTCTATAACATCCTTCATTTTCCTTGTACTGCAAAGCTGAACCTTTGCGCATCCTATACAGCCGTCTTCAATACATCCAAAATATCTGAAAGGTGCCTCAAATTTGGGAAAGTATACCGAAACATCAGATATTTTACTGTCAAACCAATAAAGATGACGTTTTTCTTCTGTGCCGTCTTTGTGAATAATTGTCCTTTCAACCATATGTTCTGTCAGGCGGTCGGGCACTTCAAGCATTTCTTCAACACAATGTATGAACGTATTTTTCTCCTGACCTATGCCGATTAAAAGCACATATCCATCCTGAGCAAGCATTTTTCCGTAACAGCCTTTTGGGTTGGCAGGTGTATCTGCAAAAGCCTCATTTTCGACAAAACTTTCTGTCAGTTTTTTGTCACCAAACACAACCATTGAATGGGTGGGGTGTAGAGTTCTTACGCCATCGGGATGCGCCGCCGCTAAACGTGGCAAAACACCAATACAGCTTTCCGCCTTTCTACGGTCATATACAAGGCTATTCCACGTATGTGTCGGCACACATAAAAGTCCGCCATCACAGGCAAAGAATTCAATTAACGCGTCAAGCAAGGTTTCGCCTCCGCCTTCTATTTCTCCTACCGCCTTCAGTGATGTGTGTACTGTTACTATTTTCCCCTTTATATGACGGAATTTTTCCAACTGCTTTATGATTTGTGACTTTGTTATTAAATCTTTTGCACGCATACCTACTCACCTTTTTATTCCATTGTTGATAACTTTTAATCCGGATATTTTTTCAACTAGCAGTACAAACTTTCCCTGCTCTATGCTGGTCATAGATGTTCCGTAAGCATACCACAGCTTATTCTTCCAATGGTTTCTCGTAATACTTTATCTCCTTATCATTTAAAAGCCACAAACTTCTGCAACACTCTTTTTTGCGGTTGCAATTTCTGCCTCTGTTACATCTTCATCAAAATCACAAAAGCTGTTGTTTTTAATATCGTTTCCCGACAAAACAGCATACCAAAGCAAACCAAGTGTATATCTTCCAAGCCCTAAACTTGCGTGATAAGTATCACGATGCACCTTTTCAATTCCGTTTGCTATCAGCTTTTGAAAAGCTTCACCGGATGGTATCATTATGTCAGCATTTATATCTTCAAATGCTTGGTTGTAGGCTTTCTTTAAATCTGCAAACATTTCGGTATGCTCTTTATACCCCATCAATTCATTTAATTTCTGCGAATCCTGCTCGTAAGCCCAGGTCTGATGAATTGCAATTTTTGCTTTGGGAACACATAATTTAATGAACTCTACAATTCTGTCAAGGTATGGCTGATATGTATCATAATTAACCGACTTAGCGCTTGCCTGTTGAATGGTCACCACATCCCAGTCACGATTTAAAAGTGCATCTTTAAGCGAAACTTTAAAGCCCGTGCTTTCGCCATTCATTTCAAGAGCATATACACTTTGTTCACTCAACATATTTCTGTAATGAAGAGAAAGAGGACAGCCCCCTATGTAAAGATTAAAAGTGTTAAGCGTGAAACCGTCAGCCTTTGCAATCCTGTGCAGATATCTTTGGGCATCTTGCGAAAAACTGTTTCCTATCGATAAAATATTCATAGCTAAAAATCCCCTTTACCTTTCTTTGTCGCTCTCTATCATTTTGTAATATTCCTCTATCCTTTTGGTGAGGAATATCTTCCATGCAGTTTTATCTATAAATGGGTTAAAAGTCTCGGTAATTTGACTTCCCTTTCCCACGGTATCATTATTTCCAACGTGATTGCCCAGCAAAATATCAACAGGCTCGTCTATAAAGCTTTCAATAGCAGGAACAAACTTGTCTCTTATCTCTGTGGAAAGACCATATCTATCAAGAAAATTCCGAGTCATTGAATTCAACCCGACACCACCGTGCATAGCTGCCCTTAATGTTGTTTTTCCGTCTGTGACATCAAAGAAAAAGGCTTTTGTACCCGGAGTGTGACCCGGTGCATCCTTGCACAGTATTTTTGTATTTCCAAGCTCTATAACATCATTGTGGGAAATTAAAACATCAGGTTCAAAAGCCTCGTGATATTCTGCTCCAAGTTCTTTTGCCCAAGTTAAATCCTCAGTTCCGTTTGCATAGGATACATCCTCTTTACCAATAAATGTTTTTGCCCCGGTAAGCTCTTTCAGGGCTTTTACCGCACCAAGATGGTCATAGTGGCCATGAGTTATCACAATGTACTTTATATCCTTGATTTTAAAACCAAGCTCACATATGTTGTTTATAACAAGATAAAGACTTTGGGGATATCCGGGGTCTATAACAATTAGTCCGTCACCGGTGTCAATCAGATGTGTTGATGCAGGAACAGTTCCTACAAAATAGAGATTCCCAAAAATCTTAAAAGGTTTTACATATCCTTCCCATGGATGAATTTGAAGCGGCATAATTTTTTCCTCCTGATATATTTTATTAAAAATTTTGCATAACACCGAAATTATATCACAAATTCCTGATATTTGCAATGTTTTATAATATTTTATTTCATTAAATCAGGCAGCCCTCGCTAGGAGAGCTGCCTTAAACTATTATTGTTTACTTTCTGCAATTATTTTTTCAACCACATTGGGCGGTGCATCCTGATATCTTTCAAATTCAAATTCATAGCTGCCCTTTGCCTGAGTCATCGAGCGTAAATCTGATGAATATGAATGCATCATAGCCATAGGAACTTCGCCCTCGATAAGAGTAATTCCGTCACCCTGAGGTGTCATACCAAGCATCTGACCACGGCGTTTGTTGATGTCACCGATTATATCACCTGTGTAGCTGTCAGGAACATAAACCTTCAAATGACCGATAGGTTCAAGAAGAACGGGGCTTGCCTGTTCCATACCGGCTTTAAATGCCAATGATGCAGCGGTTTTAAATGCCATTTCTGATGAATCAACGGGGTGATATGAGCCGTCAACCAAGGTTGCCTTAAGACCAACCATAGGATATCCTGCAAGAACGCCTTGTTTCATACTTTCCTGAAGACCCTTTTCAACAGCAGGGAAATAGTTCTTGGGAACACTGCCGCCAAATACCTTTTCTTCAAACAACAATCCGTCATCATATGGTTCAAACTCAATCCATACATGACCATACTGACCATGACCGCCTGACTGCTTCTTGTGCTTACCTTCAACCTTAACTGCCTTGCGTATAGCCTCACGGTATGCAACCTTAGGCTCGGTCAATGTAACATCAACGCCAAATTTTGCCTTGAGCTTGTTGACAAGAATATCAATGTGCTGGTCGCCCATACCCTTAATAATCATCTGGCGTGTTTCTGTATTGTTTTCAAGTGTAAACGTCTTATCCTCATCCATCAGCTTATTTAAGCCCTGACTGATTTTATCCTCGTCGCCCTTAGCCTTGGGGACAACCGCCATTGATGTGTTGGGCTTTGAGAATTCAATGCCGTCAATAACTATGCGGTCGCTGATGCTGCAGAGTGTATCACCTGTATTCGTTGCTGCCAGCTTTGTAACCGCTCCTATATCACCTGCGTTAAGTTTTTCAACCTCTATTTGTTTTTTGCCCACAACCGCAAAAATCTTACCTATTCTTTCGTTTGTGCCTGAAACAGAATTATATACGGTTGTATCAGGAGTCATAATACCCGAATATACCTTAAAGTACGACAGCTTGCCAACATAAGGGTCAGCAACTGTTTTGAAAACAAGTGCTGCCAACGGGTCGTTAACGTCAACCTTTCGTCTTGCATCGCTGCCGTCTTCCTTGTGTGCAATAAAGAAATCGCCGGATGAATCGGGAGATGGGAAGTATGCAACAATTGCATTCATAAGCGACGCAATGCCGAGCTTATTAAACGCACTACCGCAAAGAACAGGAACAATGTCACCTGCCGCAACGCCGGCACGCAGAGCCTCATAGGTTTCGGCAAGGGTAAAGCTCTCGCCGGCAAAGTATCTTTCCATCAATTCTTCAGAGCTTTCAGCAACAGCTTCGTTAATCATTTCGCGAACAGGTGCGATATCCTCTTCCATACCATCAGGAATTGGGGCTGTAACTGTCATGTCGCCCATATATCTTCTTGCTTCTCCTTCAACCACGTTTACAAAGCCTGTAATCTTTTCGCCTTCACGGATAGGAACCTGAAGGGGAGCAATTTTCTTTCCGTATTTTTCTCGGAGCTGGTCAAGAACGCCATAGTAATTAACACGTTCATCATCAACCTTGTTGATGAATATCATCTTGGGAATACCTGCATCCTCAGCATACTTCCACGCTTTTTCAGCACCGACAGTAAGACCCGACTTACCGCTGAGAACAATTATCGCCGCATCCGCAACCTTAATGCTCTGCTGAACTTCGCCAACAAAGTCAAAGAATCCAGGGGTATCTATAATATTAAACTTTGTACCATTCCAGTCACAAGTAGCAACCGCTGCACTAATCGAGAATTTACGCTTGATTTCCTCGGGATCAAAGTCCATAACGGTGTTGCCGTCCTGAGTCTTTCCCATTCTCTCGATAGAGCCTGCTGTATTCAGAATTGCTTCTGCCAGCGATGTCTTTCCTGAGTTACCGTGTCCTAATAGACAAAAGTTTTTGATTTTTGATGTTTCATACAATTTCAATTTTCAACCCTCCTGAATGTAGTCATTTATGTAACAAATCAGCTTTGCTGACTTTTGTTAATAAGAATATAAGTAACAGTTTCTGTTATTTATATATAAGGAGGGTTGAAAAATGAAAATGTATGACACATCAAAAATCAAAAACTTTTGTCTTTTAGGACATGGTAACTCGGGAAAGACATCGCTGGCAGAAGCAATTCTGAACACGGCGGGTTCAATCGAGAGAATGGGAAAGACACAGGACGGAAATACCGTAATGGACTTTGACCCTGAAGAAATCAGGCGTAAATTCTCGATTAG
>JAZRJT010000092.1:0-2057 GCA_045645905.1 Clostridia bacterium | reverse complement strand
AGGTTAATATTCTGTTCTGTTCCAGTTTTGTAAGCAACTATACTGTTGTCAAACAGATCTCTGATTACTGATAAATACAAAACTCCTTGCTTTGTCTTGATGTATGAAATATCTGTAACCCATTTTTGATTTGGTTTTTCTGCTTTAAAATCTCTATTTAGCAAATTAGGATAACGGTGCAGATATTCACCGTAATTACGATATTTCTTTCTTCTGACAACAGATAAAAGATTGTATTTCTGCATTACACGAAGTATTGTTTTGGGATCGTGGTGTATTCCTTGTCTTTCAAGCCATAATGTACTCTTCGATAACCGTACGTTTTTCCATATTTATCCTGACATTCTTTTATTTTTTCTGCCAAAGGTAAATCTTTTGATGGTACATCCATTCGAGACATATATCCATAATATCCACTTCTTGATACATCAAAAAATCTACACATCTCACTAATTGAATATTTTTCCTTGTGGCGATAGATAACCATATATTTTACGCTTGTTCTCACTTCCTTTCTGTGAGCGAGAGAAAATCCCGCATTAGTTCATTTTCCATTTCAAGTGATTTGATTTTTGCATCTTTGCGAGCAAGTATATATTTGAGTTCGGCAACTTTATCTTGTTCGCTTACAACATAATCCTTTGGTGGCCTGCCCTTGCGTTTAATAGCTATTCCTGCGGCAATTTTTCTTTGTTCGACATTATGTCTATAGAAGTAATTTCGCATTTGTTTATAGCTGAAACCAAATTTGATGCCGATTTCTCGACTGGAATATCCTTTTTTTCTAAGCTCTTCAATTTTTCTTTCATAATCTTTTATATGTCTGTACTCTCTAGGCATAACAAAACCTCCTATGGTAGTTTCTTTTATTCTACCATAGGAGGCCTTTTTTGTCATTGTCCGTTTTTACTGGACTTATTCAAGGTTGACTTACGCCTTCAATTTTTTCTGTATTCTTTGGGAAGATAATCCATAATCTTTTTAGAATTGGCATAGGATTTGGGTTTATCCCAACAGTTTTCTTCCATATATCAAGCGATTTCTTCTATAAGAAAAGGGTGAGCCCTGATACGTGGCTTTTCGCGTGTCAGGACTCGCTTTTTGCAATCTGTCGAAGTTACAGTGAATGAACTACACCATTATCATGGTTATGCTATTTGCTGTACTTATAACCGGGCAGATACATCTTGTTCTTCTCACATTGCCCGTCCTGTACCCGTTGCATCGCTTCGCCGAAATTAGTAATTTAAGGAAAAAGCCGTAAACCCTTATTTTGCAAGGGTTTGCGGCTTTTGTGGTTTTGGTTTATTTTTTGATTTTTTAAAACGAATACAGTTTTTCCTATCGCTGTCTTGTATCCTTATATCCTGATGATAAGTTGCTCTTTCATTTATTGGGTATCGGCCGTGGTTTTGATCTGATCTATCGCATATAGTGGCAGATTCACGAGACATTCCTCTTTTTTGCAGTCTGCCATAGAGGTGCGAACAGAAATTTCAGGCGAGAATTTCTCCTGATAGGTTTTCAGGCTCTTCGCTCTAAGATTTACTTCTGCCTTTATTTCAACGGGTACGATTTGTTCACCTGTATCAACAACAAAGCTCACTTCACAGGAACCTCTGTCATTTGTAAGGTTATTGCCGTCAAGCAAAGTGCGTTGACGAAGTCCGGTCATACAGCCAAGTTTTACCAACCTGTCGCTCGTTCTGTACTTTTCAGGATGTGAATTCTGCAGATGCAGAATATTTTTTTCTATATTCTGTGGGAAGGCAGTCCATAATCTTTTTGAATTGTGCATAGAATTTGGTTTTATCCGTATAACCTACAGTAATAGAAATTTTTTCTATTGTCATATCTGTTTCCTTCAGCAAGGCACAAGCGCGATTTATACGGCTTGTATGGATGAAGGTTTTTAGTGACATGCCATTTTTCTTTTTAAACATTCGGCTGAAATAAGAGGGATTAAAAAAGCATTTTTCAGCCAAATCATTCAAGGAAAGTTTATCCCAGCAGTTTTCCTCTACGTATCGCGTGATTTCTTCTATACTGATGGCTGT
>JAZRJT010000091.1:0-2598 GCA_045645905.1 Clostridia bacterium | reverse complement strand
GCAGATTTGCAAGCTGAGGTTGAACGGTTAGGTATTGAGCTTACTTTTGCCAAGGACGAGAATGTCGCTCTTATGGAAAGGGTGACAGGTCTTTTAAAAGAAAATGAAATACTTCGCATGAAGTTAGAACATAAAGAAGAGATTATTGCAATACATAACTATTACACAAAATTAAAGGGAGAATAATAAACAGAGGAGTGATAGCGTATGGCAAAAAAATCAAACAGTCGCCGCAATGACGGCCGTATAGCTGTTCAGGTTTATATTGGTATGGTTGACGGTAAACGTAAATATAAGACCTTTTACGGCAAAACGCAGAAGGAAGCCAACGCAAAAGCTGACGAATTCCGTAACGCAATAGGTAAGCTTGAAAATATGCCTGATGACAGAACACTTCGCTTTTGGGCAAACAAATGGTGCAGCAATCGAGATTTTGAAACTACCGAAGAACGTGCGCAGGCTTCACGGGCCAAATCAGATATGTTTTTAAAATGGGCACCGTTTGAGAACAGATGGGCAACCGAAAAGGATAGGACGGTAACACTCGGTGATATGCCTATGGACGAAATTAAGCTATATCAACTGCAAGCTGTGCTTGACTCACTCGCAAGGTTCAATCCCTTTACCGGTAAACCAAGCGCAAAAAGAACGTTAGATTCATATTTGAAAACAATACAGGCTATATATCAATATGCACTGTATAACCAAGCAATCACCTTTGACCCTACTTCTCGTCTGACTACCAGTAAGACCGCTATTCAAAAAGAACGCAGAGCATTGACCGCTGTAGAACGTCAGCGTATTTGCGAATTCGAGCACCGGGCACAGCTTCCTGCAATGCTTATGATGTTTGCAGGCTTACGCAGAGGAGAAGTAACTGCCCTGCTTTGGTCCGATATAGATTTTGAGAATAATACTATTAATATAAGTAAAAGTTACAATTTTAAAAAGAACTGTGTTAAACCGCCAAAATCGGAAGCAGGAAACCGCACAGTGCCTATGCCCGATGTTTTAAGTGATTACTTAAGGCTGTATCGTGCAACGCAAGGAAAGGGCAAAATTCTCGTTGTTTTGTCAGCTCAAGATAAGCCAATGACAGAGGCAGCGTGGAAGCGTCTGCTCGAAAGTTACCTTGTGCAGATGAATTATCATTACGCAACATTCAGCCGCAAGCAAAATATCTTTGCTCCCGAAAAACTTCCTATGGTTATTGAGCCATTTACGTGGCACTGCTTGCGTCACACATACGCAACAATTCTATATGAGTCAGGAATAGATGCGGTTGTTGCTAAAAATCTGCTCGGTCATTCCGATATAAAAACCACCCTCGGTATCTATACTCACCTTAGCCAAGAAAAGAAGCAGAGCGACATATCAAAACTCAATTCTTTCCTTGGATATGATAAAAATGAAAGTGCAAGTCAAATGCAAGTCAATAATGCTTAAAAATGCCTCTATATCAATAAAGGCCTCTGCACTCCAAAACCGCGTGCCGAGGGTTCAAGTCCTTCTGCCCCTGCCATAATAGCAAGTGCTTACAAATGGCTCTACAAAGCCGATTGTAGGCACTTTTTCTTATTGAAAATTGACGATTTTTTAAAGAGTTTTTTATCTGCTTTATGCTATTTTTAGCTACTTTATGCAAAAAATGCAAGTCAAAAATAACCGCCCTTACCTTATGGTGAGAGCGGTTTTAATGTTATTTTCGGTATTCAGCTTGAAGCGTTTTAATGCGATTTGCCTTTTCAATATGCCTCTCGTGCAGGTAGTTATACACTGCAAGCATAGAAGCAGGCGGCTCACCTTTTTCTCTGCGGTGTTCTGCAATAAGGTCAACTACTTCAGAGTGAAGAATATCCACGTGTCTCATCTCATCGTTGGAGATGTCAAATAATGCCTTTGCGAGCTTTGGGTTATCTTCCTTGTGGGTAATTGCCTCTTTGATATAAGTTTCCGCAGACTCAAGCTCTTCTTCTACCCAATCAACATACTTTTGTATTATTTTCATATTAACTTAACCACCTATAATGCAGGAGTAGAGGCAATCAACATCTGATTCGGTGAAGGTGAATTTACCGAATATCGGAAGTTCAATTTCAATCTTGCCTTTTGCCTGAATTAATTTTTTTAAATCACGGTACAAACCCTCAACATCAATGTTGCCCTCTGCATCAGCAATAGCAAATGTTTTGATGTAAGGATTGCCAAGAAGAGTTTGTTCAAGATTATTGTTGCCGATAATTCTTGATACAGCTATTCTTGCAACAACTTCCTGCCAATCGTTCATACCTGCGTATATTTCTTTATCGAGATATTTATTGATACCGTAAAGCACTCTGTCAAAATTCATAACATTATCCTTTCTTCATAAGGTTCGGGGTGAGCGGCGGAGGAAATCGCCCACCCCTTTAAATGTGTTATGTGGTTGCTGTAGCGGTAGGTGCCACCCAAGAATTTGCCGCAGGCATCGGTTCGGGACAAACCGATGTAATCGGGATAACTGTCTTGGTAAGTCCCATAAGAGTGTTAATGTTGCCCTGCATACAAGCAAGGTTAGCTGTTACCTGAGCATTGATAACGCTCTGAGCGCAAATCTGC
>JAZRJT010000090.1:0-12917 GCA_045645905.1 Clostridia bacterium | reverse complement strand
GGGGTCGCCACATTCAAAGCGAAGTGTGGGGTACATAAATTCAGGAACAATACTCTTGCAGAATTTGCTTCCTTCTTCTTTGCAGATAACATTTTCTGCATCGAGAGTACAACCGAACAAGTCTGATACATCACCGCCGTTGATAAGGCTAATAGAACCATCTCTCTTGATTGATGTATTAAGGTGTGCCGCCATCATAAACAGACGTCCGCCCTTTTCAACAAATGTCTTCAGATTGTCATAAATTTCCTGAGTCATTGAGTTCCAGCCAACAAAAATGAGGTAATCATACTTGCAGAATATATCTGCGCCAACATCTGCAGGGATAACATCATAAAGGCCGTAACCGGGAGCACCCGATGTATCTACATCACCATAGTTATGTACATCGCACCAACGACGCTTGCGTTGAACGTCCTCGAGAATTCTCCATGAGAATTCCGCAGGGCCGTAGCCGTATTCCTTTTGCTGATGTCCGCGCCATAATGAACCGCCGCTGTGTCTGTAGGAAGAGCCGTCAAGATTACCGCGTACAAATGCAACTCTTACCTTGGGGCCTCCATCAGGACGAGCGTCCTCAAGAGTGAATTTAGCAAAATCTCTCATAACCTTGACATAGTTTTGTGTGCGTGGGTGGTCAAGTCCGCCCACAAAATCCGAGTGAGAGCCTGTCTTTTCGTCGCCGCTTTCGTTGACAAAGTATTTTGCGCCTGCAAGATAAGAGAAATCATAACCCATCTTGAAACGCTTTTCCTTAAGGTCATCCCATTTAAGACCACCGTACCATTCGTGAGCCATATATGCACTCCAGCCGGGGCAATTGTAAGAAGATGCCGCACCACGGGTATAAGCTGTTGCAATTTCAACGTCGCCGGGCCAGATTTCCATTGCAGGGAATGTAGTTCCTGCCTCGCAGTTATATGTAACCATAGCAGTTGACTCGATAACAGATGTCTTTAAAAGACCTCCCTTACTGTTGCTTTTTGCAAAGCCGCGTACACGTTCAACATACATATCCTTTGCCTGCTGTAAATTTTCATAAACATTATTAGGAGCTCCATCAGGGTAGCCCGAGCCCTTGCAGGAGAATGAAGAGCCTGTTTCGCCAAGATAATATCCGATGAAATAATCGCCTGCGATTTCCTTCATCTTCTTTACTGTTTCGTTGGTAAAGCCAACCTCTCCTCTGTTGCCACCGCCGGCAAAGTAGAAATATACCTTTCTGTCTGCAAGGAATTTTGCCCATTCGATGTAATTTTCCTGAGGCAGTTCTTCCTTTAAATGATTCACAGAAATTCCAACATAATTCATACCCTCGGTATATTTCTGTTCGAATACTTCGTAAAATTCCTCGTTGCTCATACTGTACTCGCCAATACGAAATCCGTTTAAAATTAGTTCTTTTTTCATTGTGATACCCCCTGCAATTTTTCAATATTCCCCCATGCATATTACAAATATGCACAATGTAATTACATAATATCATTAAAACCCTATGAATTCAATGTATAATATGTTTAAAAATATGTATATCCCATTATAAAATAAATGCACTGCGCTTTTTAAACTCTCCCGGACTTTGATTGAATTTCTCTTTAAATCTTCTTGAAAAATGAAATCTGTCATAAAATCCCAATTGAGCGCTTACTTCATCTATGGAATGATGTTTGTCACCCAAAAGTTTTTTTGCCTTTATAAACACCATATCTTCAATATACTGACCAATTGTCATATTCATCTCTTTTTTAAATACATTCCTCAGCTTGCTTTCGGAAATAAACAGACACTCCGCAATTTCTGCCGCCTTGAGATTTATTTTTAAATTTTTATGTATATATTCAAAAGCGTATTTTACCACATCCGAATACTGCTGTATAGGTATTTCTTCAAGGTTATATGCGTTTTGGAATTCATTAATGGTATTAAGCAGCAACATCTTTAACTTTAAAACATCCTGATAGCTTTCGGGGTTGTATACTTCTAAAATTGAATAATACACGCTCTCTTCAAAGGGCAACACACATATTTGATTTATATTGGAAAATAAATCATAATTATCCGGTGTTTTAACCGATATATGGAAGAATATTTTCTCTAAATATGTACAACCATAATCAATCGTACATTCAGCAGGAATAAAGTACACATATCCTCCCCGCATTTTTGTTTCTTGTCCATCGAGTTTCAAAAAACCTTCTCCGTCTTTTACATAATATAATCTGGAAAAGGGGCTGCAAGAGGCTTTATAATGCCAATTTTCATCCAGAAAAGTATGGCTTGCAGCCCTTATATTTATTTCGCAAATATCCGCAAAATTTACCGATGAATTTTTACTCATAACAAAATCTCCATATTTTTTTAATATATTATGCATTGATTTAACAATGTTTCTTTGTTAACCTAAATATGTATTATACATATTTATTGTAATACTTTATATTATTTTTGTCAATAAACAAAGGAGCGATTTTATGTCAAGTTATGTTACCCGAAAAACCCCCGGAGATACAAGCTGGTTTGTAAACGACCGTTTTGGTATGTTTATCCACTACGGCGTTTATTCTCTTGCTGCCCGTCGTGAGTGGCTGAAAAACTTAGAGAATATGTCGGATGAAAAATATGATTCTTACATCCAATATTTCAACCCCGATTTGTTTGACGCAAAAGAATGGGCAAAAAAAGCAAAGGAAGCCGGAATGAAATATGCAGTGCTCACCACCAAGCATCACGACGGTTTTTGTATGTTTGATTCAAAGTATACCGACTATACTATAATGAATACACCATTTAACCGCGATTTGGTTAAGGAGTATGTTGAGGCATTTAGAGCAGAAGGTCTTAAAGTTGGTCTTTATTATTCTCTTATCGACTGGCATCATCCCGACTTCACAATCGACTGGCTTCACCCCAGACAGCACGACGAAGGCGCAGAAAAGTTAAACGAAGGCCGTGATATGAAAAAATATGCCCAGTATATGAAAAATCAGATTACCGAGCTTCTTACCAACTACGGCAAGATTGATATTTTATGGTTTGATTTTTCTTACACCGAGCACGGATACGGTCACGTAAAGCCCGATGAACCTGTTGCAGAATTTACACGTGATTTCCCCAAGGGTCCCGAGCAGTGGGATGCTGAAAACCTTATCAAAATGATCAGAGAACTTCAGCCAGATATTCTTTTAAATAATCGTGCAGGAATCGAACAGGACTTCACAACTCCCGAACAAATGATACCCGATAAGTGGTGTACTCACCGCGAAACAGGCGAACTTATCGTATGGGAATCCTGCCAGACCTTTGCAGGCTCCTGGGGATACAACCGCGATGAAAACTGGACATGGAAATCACCCGAGACCCTTCTTCAGTTACTCATTAACTGCGTAAGTCTTGGCGGCAATCTTATTATGAATGTAGGTCCTACCTCCCGAGGATGTTTTGACGAGAGAGCAGATAACGCTTTGGATGTATATGCAAAGTGGATGAAGTATCACAGCCGTTCAATTTATGGCTGCACTATGGCAGAGCCCGAGTTTACAGCACCTACAGGCTGCAGATTGACACAAAGTGCCGACGGAAAAAGACTTTATTTGCATCTTTTTGAATATTCCGGCAAGGATGTCTTGGTGCCAAATCTTGCAGGTAAGGTTGAATATGCACAGATGCTACACGACGGCAGTGAAATACTCTTTACCGAATCCGAAAACGGTTATGTTAAATTCCGTCTTCCACAGTATCGCCCCAATGTAGTTATTCCTGTTATAGAATTTTTCTTGAAGGACTAAAACTTTATAAATTTAAAAAAACTGCAGCTTTGGTAAAAGTTGCAGTTTTTTTATTTTTGCGCTCAATATAGATGCAAATTTTTAATTATTCTACATTAGAAATCGTGCCGAAATCCGAAGTCAATCTTATTGTTTTCAAATACACATACTATTTCCTCTATAGCATCAAAATCTGAACAATTTTCATTCTTTATTATACCTTGTATTTCACGCAACATATTTATTGCGATGGTATCGGCAATTTTTTCTGCGTCAATTTCAAAATCCACTAAATTGCTATTTATAAAATCAGATATGTAGCTTTTCAATAGCTCAAGTTTTATATCCATAGTTGGTCTCCTTAATATTATGTTACATAATGTACCATAATTATTGTAACAAATTGTTACAATAATGTCAAGGAGTGATTTAATGAAAGGATTAAAACAAATCCGAAAAGAGCGTAATTTAAATCAATTAAAAGTTGCTATGGATTTAAATATTTCCCGCGAAGCTCTTTCTCATTATGAAAACGGAAAAAGAGAGCCGAGCCTTGATATGCTGAATAAGATGTCTAAATATTTTAATGTTTCAATTGATTACCTGATAAATGGGGATGATTTTAAAAAAAGATAAAAAAGTATTTCGTAAAAAGTGATTTTTGCGGCAAATTAGAACATTATAGATGTAGTAAACTTTTAGCTAAATTTTGCACATTCGTGCAAAGCGAAATTATTGCTTCGCAATAGCTAAATAACTCCTTTGGAGTAGCTAAATTAAATTCGCCTTGTATCTGCCCGAAGGGCAATTTAGCTACAAAGTAATTTAGCGTGCGCCAGCACATATAGCTCGCCGTCAGGCGAATTTAGCTGAAAAAAGCGTACTGAAAATTTCAGTACGCTTTTTTCATGGAGGCGCCACCCGGATTTGAACCGGGGGATAGAGCTTTTGCAGAGCTTTGCCTTACCACTTGGCTATGGCGCCGTATTTAGTTTTAGAACAAAAGGACGCGGAGTCTTGCGTCCTTTTGTCTTAAGTTTTGGAGCGGAAGACGAGATTCGAACTCGCGACGTTCACCTTGGCAAGGTGACGCTCTACCACTGAGCCACTCCCGCATAATACATTATATTCACAAATCTTAAAAATGTGAATGGTGCCTCCGGGCGGAATCGAACCACCGACACGAGGATTTTCAGTCCTCTGCTCTACCGACTGAGCTACAGAGGCATATAGCCTGGAAATTTATTACATAAAGGAAATCATATGATTTCCTTTATGTAACTGGCGATCCGGATGGGGCTCGAACCCACGACCTCCAGCGTGACAGGCTGGCATTCTAACCAACTGAACTACCGGACCATATGTGGTGGGCACAATAGGGCTCGAACCTATGACCCTCTGCTTGTAAGGCAGATGCTCTCCCAGCTGAGCTATGCGCCCACATATGCCGCATTTGTTTTCCAAATCAGCGACTTTAGTATTCTACCACCATAATGCGAAAAAGTCAAAATATATAAATGCGATTATCTTCATTTACACACGATTATCTATATAAATTCTTTAAAATACTCTTTTTTTCTTTAAATTTTACCGCTTTAATAATTTAGGACAAAGCTCTGCAATTGGGCATTCTGCGCATCTTGGTCTTCTTGCATCACAGAACTCTCTGCCGTGGTATACCAGCTGATGACAAAAACATGATTGATATTCTGGTGGAACAATTTTCAGCAAATCCATTTCAATTTTATATGGGTCTTTATTCACAGTAAAACCCATACGGTTTGCAAGTCGTGTGGCGTGAGTATCAACTACAATACCAGGTATACCAAAAACATCACCAAGCACCAGATTTGCTGTCTTTCTGCCAACACCGGGCAAGGTAAGCAACTCCTCCATTGTTTCGGGAACCTCGCCGCCAAAATCTGCAATCAGCTTTTGACAGCAGGCAATAATATTTTTTGTTTTGTTGCGAAAAAATCCTGTTGAACGGATTAGCCCCGACAACTCTTCAGGGTCAGCATCGGCAAAATCCCGAACTGTTTTATAGCGTTCAAAAAGAGCAGGGGTCACAAGGTTAACCCGTGCATCCGTACATTGTGCCGCAAGTTGAGTTGCAATCAGCAGTTGAAGGGCAGACTTATATTCAAGGGTGCAGTCTGCATCAGCGTAAACTTTATCAAAGATTTTTATTATATCCAGCACACGCTGTTTCTTTTTTTCAATGTTTTCCTTCATTTTTAATATATCCTCTTGCAAAAAATGTAAATTCATAGTATAATAACTTTGATTATGGTTTAAATATAACATAAAAAACTTTTTTTGTAAATAACATAGGAGGAATTAGAAATGTTTGAACTTGAAAATGTAATGAAGGCAGACCCCGAGCTTGCCGCTGCCATAAAAAACGAAATCGGCAGACAGAGAAGCAAAATTGAGCTTATCGCATCTGAAAACTTTGTAAGCCCCGCTGTCATGGAAGCTATGGGAACCCCCCTTACAAATAAATATGCAGAAGGTTATCCCGGCAAGAGATATTACGGCGGTTGCGAATTTGTTGACGTTGTTGAAGATTTGGCAAGAGAGCGTGCAAAAGAACTCTTTGGTGCAGAATTTGCCAATGTTCAGCCGCACTCAGGTGCTCAGGCAAACCTTGCTGTATTTTTTGCAACAATGGAGCCGGGCGACACCTATCTTGGTATGAATCTTGCTCACGGCGGACACCTGAGCCATGGTTCACCGGTAAACATTTCAGGTAAATATTTCAACGTTGTTCCCTACGGCGTTGATGACGTAACCCACAGAATTGATTACGATGCACTCCGTAAGCTTGCTATCGAAAACAAACCTAAGTTGATTTTAGCAGGTGCAAGTGCATACGCCCGTGAAATTGATTTTGCAAAATTCCGTGAAATTGCAGACGAGGTTGGTGCATACCTGATGGTTGATATGGCACATATTGCAGGTCTTGTTGCGGCAGGTCTTCATCCAAGCCCGGTTCCTTATGCCGATTTCGTTACAACCACAACTCACAAGACCCTGCGTGGTCCCAGAGGCGGTATGATTCTCTGCAAGGAAAAATATGCACAGATGATAAACAAGGCTGTATTCCCCGGAAATCAGGGCGGTCCCCTTATGCACGTTATTGCAGCTAAAGCTGTATGCTTTAAGGAAGCTCTTTCACCCGAATTCAAGGAATATCAGTTGCAGGTTAAAAAGAATGCAGCAGCCCTTTGCGAGGAGCTTATATCTCTTGGCATTGATATTGTATCAGGCGGTACAGACAACCATCTTATGCTTGTTGACCTTTCAAAGAAGGGCTTGACCGGTAAAGAAGTTGAGCATAACCTTGACGAAATCGGTATTACCGCAAACAAGAACACCATTCCCAACGACCCCCAGAGCCCATTTGTTACCAGCGGAATCCGTCTTGGCTCACCTGCAGTAACAACCCGTGGTTTCAAGGAAGAAGATATGCGTGAGGTTGCACAGATAATCAATATGGTAATCTGCGATTTTGAAGCAAACAAAGAAGATGCAGCAAAGCGTGTAGACGCTCTTTGCAAAAAATATCCGCTTTATGAATAAACCATTGGCAGACAGACTTCGGCCCCAATCTCTTTCAGAGGTTGTGGGTCAAAGTCATATTATAGGTGAAAATAAAGTTCTGACACAGATTGCAAAGTCGGGTAAACTGCCCAATATGATTTTTTACGGGCCTTCAGGAGTGGGCAAAACAACTGTTGCAAACATTCTGGCAAAGGCGTGCAACAAAACACTTTTCAAGCTGAATGCCACCACAGCATCAGTTGCCGACATCCGCGAGGTTTGTGCCCAGACTGAAACACTCTCGGGTCAAGGCGGAATACTTTTGTATCTGGACGAAATTCAGAACTTTAACAAAAAACAGCAGCAATCCCTGCTTGAATACATCGAAAACGGAAAAATCACCCTTATTGCCAGTACCACTGAAAACCCGTATTTTTACATTTATAATGCGGTGCTCAGCCGTTCGGTAGTTTTTGAATTCAAGTCAATCCCGGCAAAAGATATTGTAAAGGCACTCAGGCGTGCTCTTGATGTGCTGTCAGAGGAATTTGGCAATATTTCAGCAGAAGATGAAGCCCTTAAACATATTGCAGAAATGGCAAACGGTGATGTGCGCAAGGCACTAAATTCTTTGGAGCTTGCAGTAATCTATTCTCAGCCCGACTCCGACGGAAATCTTTTTATTACAATTGCGGCTGCCGAGCAATGCACTCAGAAAAAGGCCTTTCGTTATGATAAATCGGGCGACAGTCAGTATGATGTAATGAGTGCTTTGCAGAAATCAATCAGAGGCTCTGACCCTGATGCCGCAATTCATTATCTGGCACGGCTTATTGCCGCCGAGGATTTACAGACAGCCTGCCGACGTCTTATGGTAATAGCCGCTGAAGATATAGGTCTTGCTTTCCCTATGGCAATCCCCATTGTCAAGTCTTGCGTTGACAGTGCGCTGATGCTTGGTCTGCCCGAGGGCAGAATCCCTCTTGCAGATGCGACTATCCTTCTTGCAACTGCTCCGAAGTCAAATTCGGCATATATGGCTCTTGCAGGAGCTTTAGCAGATATTGAATCAATGGATACCGGTGAAATTCCAAGACACCTGCAAAATAAGCATTATGACGGCGAAGGCGATGTACAAAAGGGACAAAATTATCTGTATCCCCATGACTATCCCAATCATTATGTTGTGCAGCAATACCTGCCTGACAGAATTAAAAACAAAAGGTATTATGAATATGGCTCCAACAAAACCGAACAGGCAGCCAAGGAATATTGGGATAAGATTAAAAAAAGTAAATAGACACAAAAAAGCCACCCTGATGAGTGGCTTTTCGTTTGCAAAAATATTGACTTACGCCTTTGATTCTAAGAATGCGTTAATCTTTTCAACAAGAGCATCTGCGTCGGTACCGTGTACCATACAAGCCTGTTCGATGCTTTCGCCACTTGCTGAAGGACAGCCAAGACAATGCATTCCTATCTCAAGAAAGAATGGAGCAGTCTCCGGGTCAAGACGAAGAACGTCAAGAATAATTGTATCCTTTGTAACCTTTGCCATTTTTCAAACCTCGCTTTCGTATATCACATGAATTTAATCTTCCACAAATAGTATACCCTATTTCAGGAATATTTTCAAGTATTTTTTAAATATATTATCTATCGCACTAACAATAATCCATTGTCATAATTGCCGTAAAAAATCAGTACAAAATCATTAGCTGTATAATAATCTTTTTTAATTTTATAAATTATTATTGTAAACCAAAAGTAATTTTTGAGGCAGTTTCTCAAACCCTGATTATAATAGGCTTTTTCACAGTTTTGCCCTGTTTTTGCCAATTTTTGCCTGTATATATCCCCAAAGCTGTGGATAACGTGGATAAGTCTGTTAATAACTTATAGTACAGGCTTTGCCCGCTTCATTCAATATTATGTAAACCAAATTTATTGATTTTTATGGTTTACATAATCAAAAAAACTTTTTCTTGACAAACACTTTTTACTCAATTTTTTACCGATTTATTTCTTCTTTTTACACCGTTTCAAACTTTTCCATCTTCCTTTTTACTCTTTGCAAAGCATTGTCAATTGACTTTGGCGAACGTGACAAAATCGCACCTATTTCCTGATACGACTTCCCTTCAAGATAGAGAGCAAGCACTTGTTTCTCAAGAGTACTTAAAACCTCTTTCATTTTTCCAGTAAGGAATTCTGCATTTTCTTTACTGATAAAAAGGCGTTCAGGGTCATCTGACGAGCTGGGCAGAATTTCTTCAAGCAAGCCTTCCGCATCGCCGTCATACATAGGATTACTAAGGGACACATATGTATTAAGCGGCATATGCTTCTGTCGGGTAGCAGTTTTCACTGCCGTAATAATCTGACGCTTTATACAAAGCTCCGCAAAACCCTTAAATGAGGACAGCTTGTCCCTGTCAAAATCACGAATTGCTTTAAAAAGGCCAATCATACCCTCCTGAATTATATCTTTTTCGTCAGCTCCTGCCAGAAAATACATTCTGGCCTTCGCAAGAACGAGATTTTTATAGCGTACAAGCAAGCATTCGGTAGCATCCTTATCTCCTGCGCCCGAAAGCTCTACCAACTCCTCGTCGGCCATTTTTTCGTATCCAGCATAAAAGTCTGACATATTCCGCCTCCTCTACAAAGTCAAAAATGGGCTGCCGCTATTCCGACAGCCCCATTTTATCATTAAAACTATTTAAGAAGCTCAAGAGTTTCTTTAGCAATCATAAGTTCCTCATTTGTGGGAATAACCAAAATCTTAACCTTAGAATCTGCTGCAGAAATATCCATCTGTGCTCCACGAATTGCCTTTTCGTTCTTTTCAGCATCAACCTTGATTCCAAATACCTCTAAATTCTTTGTGATAGCATCACGCATAATAGGTGTGTTTTCACCGATACCTGCTGTAAAGATAATTGCGTCAACGCCACCCATCTTAACCATATAAGAGCCAATGAACTTTCTTACACTTTCAACAAACATATCAAGCGCAAGAGCAGCTCTTTCATTGCCTTCTGCCTGAGCAGCCTCGAGGTCACGGAAGTCAGAGCTTACGCCTGAAATACCCTGAACGCCTGACTGCTTATTGAGGAGTGCGTCAACATCAGCAATTGACATACCTTCTGCCTCAGCAATAAATTTAACAATAGCAGGGTCGATATCGCCGCAACGTGTACCCATAACAACGCCCGCAAGAGGAGTAAAGCCCATTGATGTATCAACAGATTTACCGCCGTCAACAGCAGTAATACTTGAGCCGTTACCCATATGGCAGGTAATCATCTTAAGTTCCTCAGGCTTTTTGCCGAGCATCTTTGCAGCTTCCTGAGCTACATATTTATGTGAAGTACCGTGGAAACCGTATCTTCTGATTTTATGCTTTTCATAAAGTTCATAAGGCACAGCATACATATATGCTTCCTTTGACATTGTCTGGTGGAAAGCGGTGTCAAATACACCAATCTGAGGTACGCCCGGCATTGCTGCTTCACAAGCTGCGATACCGATAAGATTTGCAGGGTTGTGAAGAGGTGCAAGAGGAACACAAGCCTCAAGTGCCTTTTTAACTTCATCGTTAATGATTACAGAACCACTGAAGGTTTCACCGCCATGAACAACACGATGACCAACGGCTGCTATTTCGCTCATATCCGAGATTACACCATAGTTTGCATCGGTAAGTGCATCAAGAACCATCTGGATTGCATCAGAATGATCCTTCATATTCTTTTCAATAACGTTTTTTTCACCGCCTGCGGGGGTGTGATTAAGCTTTGAGCCTTCGATACCTATTCTTTCGCAAAGACCCTTTGCCATAACCTGCTCGGTTTCCATATTAATAAGCTGATATTTAAGCGAAGAGCTTCCTGCGTTTATAACCAAAATTTTCATTTAAATCTACTTCCTTTCGAATTTTTTAATTCTTCTGTGCCTGAACACAAGTAATTGCAACAACGCCAACAATATCATCAGCACTGCAGCCACGTGACAAGTCATTGATAGGCATTGCAATACCCTGAGTTACAGGACCATAAGCCTCTGCCTTTGCCAGACGCTGTGCCAGCTTGTAGCCGATATTACCTGCATCAAGGTCGGGGAATACAAGGACGTTTGCATGACCTGCAACAGAGCTTCCCGGAGCCTTTGATTCGCCGATTTCGGGAACAATAGCTGCATCAAGCTGAAGTTCGCCGTCAACCTTAAGGTTGGGATTTTCTTCTTTGCAAATTCTTGTTGCTTCAACAACCTTTGTAACATCATCGTGCTTTGCACTGCCCATTGATGAGTGCGAAAGCATTGCAACAATTGCCTCTTCCTGAACAAGAAGTTCAAAAGACTCTGCAGAGCACGCAGCGATTGCCGCGAGTTCTTCGGGATTGGGGTTCTGTACAAGACCGCTGTCGCCGAAAATAAATGTTCCGTTTGAACCGTATTCACAATCAGGAACAACTATAACAAAGAAAGCAGAAACAAGCTTTGTGCCTGGTTTGGTTTTGATAATCTGAAGACTTGGTCTCAGAGTGTTTGCAGTTGAATGACAAGCCCCTGAAACAACACCATCTGCATCACCTGCTTTAACCATCAAGCACGCATAGTACATATAATCGCCGAGAGCAGTTGCCTTTGCTTCTTCGTATGTAAGACCCTTAGACTTTCTCAATTCAACAAAAAGGTTAAGGTATTCTTCTGTCTTTTCATATGTGAAGGGATTGATAATTGTAGCACCTGTAATGTCATAACCCTTGCTGTATTTTTCAACCTCTTCGGGAGTGCCCACAATAATAATGTTGGCAAAGTCCTCCTTAAGAATTTTTTCTGCCGCTTCATAAATTCTGGCATCCATAGATTCAGGAAGAACAATTGTCTTTTTATCTGTTTTTGCTCTTTCCTTTATTGTGTCCAAAAACTTACTCATATTCCGCCTCCGTATATATAAAATTATCCAGATAATATTATACACCAATTTTCCATTATATGCAAGGAAAAAACTAAATTTTTTATTTTTTTGACAAAAACACTTTATTTCACAAACAAAATAGAGTATACTAAATTTAAGGAGTGAGAATTTTATGAAAACCGCCGCAATAATCTGCGAATATAACCCCTTTCATAAGGGTCACGAATACCAGATTGCACGCACAAAAGAGCTGTGCGATACTGATTTTATTATTGCCATAATGAGCGGTAACTATGTTCAGCGCGGCGATGTTTCAATATTCTCTAAGGAATTACGTTCTAAAGCAGCCATTGCCGCGGGCGCAGATTTGGTAATTGAACTACCCACAGTATTTGCTATGCAGTCGGCTGAGTTTTTTGCTATGGGCGGTGTTTCCATTGCAAACACTTTGGGAATTGTAGATTTTCTCTCATTCGGTGCGGAATGCGATGATACTCAACATCTTAAAGATATTGCAGCCCTCTTATGTAATGAATCATCTGAATTTTGCACTATATTAAAAGTACAACTTGACACAGGAGTTACATACCCTGCTGCAAGAGCCGCTGCCATAACCCAAATTCTCGGCAGCGATACTGCAGAATTAATCAACACTCCTAATAATATTTTGGGTATTGAGTATT
>JAZRJT010000089.1:0-18507 GCA_045645905.1 Clostridia bacterium | reverse complement strand
GCAACACTCAAGCTTTCACAGGCTAAGAATGTTTATGTTATCGATGCTAACGGCAGAAACCTCGAAGTTAAGAAGGCTAGCGTTTCAAGCTTCAAGACATACGAATCTCTCTACAAAGATACTCTTGCTAACGTAAAGGTTTCTATCGACCGTGGTGCTGATATCACAGCAACTCAGCCTGATGCTCAGAAGGCTGCTGACTATGTTTACGCAACAGTTTATGACGGTAAGGTTGTAGACCTCGTAATCGTTAAGGGTATTGCTGACATGATCGTTCGTGACGGCGCTGCTGTTCCTGCAGCTTAATATCACAATTAGCTTAATTTAAAGAGACGGCTTTATGCCGTCTCTTTTTTTGTCCATTTTTGAATGTCCATAGTAACTAAACTAAAAAACTTTACCTTTATTTGTCGAGAAAGATGGAGTGAGAAGGCAAAATGGTGGTGTTATTTGCCTGTTGCACAAACAGGAATATTATGATAAAATATATAATATTAGAAGTTACAATGTAGGCGGAGGTTTTTGATTTGAAAAGAAAATGCGGTGTTCTTATGCACATCTCATCATTGCCGGGGGATTATTCCTGCGGTAGTTTTGGAAAAGATGCAAAGAATTTTATCGATTTTTTGTCAGACTGTGGGTTTTCATATTGGCAGGTTCTGCCGTTTTGTCCGGTGGACGAATATAATTCGCCATACAAATCACATTCTACCTTTGCGGGCAATCCATATTTTATTGACCTTGAAATTCTTTTTAACAAAGGTTTGATTACTGATGCCGAAATTAATGATGCAGAGCAAAATTCACCATATCTGTGCGAGTTTGAACGTCTTTCGGCAGAACGTCTTAATTTGCTGTATAAAGCATCAAAACGTATCAACAATAGGGATGATATAAAACAGTTTATTTCAGAAAATCCATACATAGAAAGCTTTTGTAAGTTTATGGCACTAAAGACTGCCAATGGCGACATTCAATGGCAAGACTGGAAAGCTGTAAATTATGATGAAGATATTCTTTTTATGTGGCAGTTTATTCAGTATGAATTTTTTGCTCAATGGGAGGATATCAAAACTTATGCCAATAATCAGGGGATAGAAATTATTGGGGACATTCCTTTTTATGTATCTCCCGACAGTGCTGATGTATGGGCGAATAAAGACCTATTTCAACTGGATAAACGCGGCATCCCTACATCTGTTGCAGGTGTACCGCCTGACTATTTTTCAGAAGACGGTCAGTTGTGGGGAAACCCCTTATACAACTGGGATAAAATGAAGGTGGATGGTTACAAATGGTGGCTTGACCGCATAGACTTTATGCTGAAAATCTTTGACGGGCTAAGGATTGACCATTTTCGTGCCTTTGAGGCATATTGGTCGGTGCCTGCAGAGGAAAAAACTGCAAAAAATGGAGAATGGATAAAGGGTCCGGGAATGGACCTGATTAAAAAAATCAAAGAGATTGCCGGAGATAAGTTGATTATTGCCGAAGATTTGGGGCACATTACTAAGGAAGTGGAACAGCTTGTTGAAGACAGCGGCTTTCCCGGTATGCGAGTATTTCAGTTTGGTTTTTTTGGCGGCGAGTCAACCCATATGCCTCACAACTACAAAAACAACTGTATTGCTTATGCTGGAACTCACGATAACAACACTCTTCTAGGATTTTTGTGGGAGCTTGGTGATGAAAATCGGCGCAATATGCTTGAATATTGCGGATATACCGCCCCTGACTGGACACAAGGCTTAACTGCAATGCTGCGTACAATATGGCAAAGCTCGGCTGGTGTGGTTATGTTTACCATTCAGGATTTGTTGAAATTTGGTTCGGACACAAGACTTAACTTTCCCGGCAGGGCAGAAAATAACTGGCGTTTTCGGGTGACTAAGGAACAGCTTAATTCTATTAGTAAAGAAGAATACCGCCGACTGAATGAAATTTATTGCAGAATTTAATACATAAAATAACGCTTATGAAAGCGTTATTTTTTTGCATACAATCTTTTAAACTGCAAATAATACTAAAAATACTAAATCGGAGGAAAGGTTATGGATTTCACCAATCAGGATTATTCAAGCTATATAGAGAAAAAATCTCCCGACAGCAGGCTGTGGAAAAATGTATTGTGTGCTTTTGTAATCGGCGGAATTATATGTACAATCGGGCAAGTAATAGGTAATATTTATAAAGATGTTTTTGGACTTAACGAAGAGAGCGTAAAGACAGCAGTACCCATAACTATGGTATTTCTTGGCGCTTTGCTTACAGGTCTTAATGTGTATCATAAAATTGCAAAGCACGCAGGAGCAGGAACTTTGGTTCCCATTACAGGCTTTGCAAATGCGGTGGTGTCTCCGGCAATTGAATTTAAGCGCGAGGGGTATGTTCTGGGCGTTGCCGCTAAAATGTTTACCATCGCAGGACCTGTGCTGGTTTACGGCATAAACACATCCATTGTTATTGGTCTTTTATATTATCTTTTGGGGTTGGGGGTGTAGTTATGAATAAAAGGCTTGGAACACAAACTGTTAAAATGGAGACACCTGTAAATATTCTTGCGACTGCAAGTGTTGTCGGGCAAAAGGAGGCACAAGGCCCGTTGGCACAGCATTTTGATATCATTATGGAAGATGCCGAATGGGGCGAGGAAACCTGGGAAAAAACCGAGAGCAAAATGCAAAAATCTGCGGTTATACGCGCTGTCGAAAAGGCAGGGGTTGATATTAAGGATATAAACTATCTCTTTGCAGGAGACCTTCTTAATCAGTGTATCAGCTCTACCTTTGGGCTTATGGATTTTGATATTCCGTTTATGGGAGTTTACGGTGCGTGCTCAACAATGGCAGAGACAATCGGGCTTTCGGCAATGGCAATTGACGGCGGGTTTGCCAATCTTACGGCGGCGGTGACCTCAAGTCATTTCTGCACGGCAGAGAGACAGTACCGAAACCCTTTGGAATACGGCGGTCAGCGTACCCCTACGGCGCAATGGACTGTTACGGGCTCGGGGTCGGCGTTGCTTTCAAAAGAGGGTAACGGCCCTTATGTGACACATTTTACTTCAGGAAAGATTGTTGATTTCGGCATAAAGGACGCCAATAATATGGGTGCGGCAATGGCGCCTGCGGCGGCAGATACCCTGGCGGCACATTTCAGGGATACAGGCAGACAGCCAAATTTTTATGATTTAATTCTATCGGGTGATTTAGGAGTTGTGGGCAAGGCGGCGCTTATTGATTTGATGTATGAAAAGGGCTATCGTATATCTGCAAATTACGATGATTGCGGCTGTATGATTTTTGATATCAACAAACAGGATATGCATGCAGGAGGCTCAGGTTGCGGATGCCTTGCAGTGACATTATGCGGATATATTATGGATATGATTAAGGCGGGAAAACTTAGAAATGTACTATTTATGGGTACAGGGGCACTTCTTAGTCCCACATCAACATTGCAGGGAGAGTCTATACCATCGGTTGCTCATGCAGTAGCGATTTCAACAGAGAAGGAGTAGATGAAAATGAAAATGTTTTGGGAGTATTTTAATGCCTTTTGGGTTGGAGGAGCGTTTTGTGCTATTGCTCAGATTCTGATTGACAAAACAAAAATGACCCCTGCAAGAATTTTGGTATCATTTGTAGTTGCAGGAGTGATACTCGGCAGCCTGGGTATATACGAAAGGATTGTAGATTTTGCGGGTGCAGGAGCAACTGTGCCCATTATCGGTTTTGGTAACACTTTGGCGAAGGGCGTTTTTAAAGGGATTCGTGAGAATGGTTTCCTGGGTGTATTTACCGGTGGAACAGCGGCTGCAGCAGGCGGAATTGCAGCGTCGATTTTCTTTGGGTTTTTAGCTGCTATTATTTTCAAGCCCAGACAGAAATAGACGAAATTTTTAAGATTTAGCTCTTGCAAAAACTCTCGAAAAATAGTATAATAAAATAGTATATCTGTATATTAAGGGGAGTGTTTTTGTTTGAAGGAAATTGACAGTATTGAAATGGAAAAACAGCGTGATTTTATACAGAAAATCCGTCTTGAAAACCAAACTGCAAACCGACGCCCTCTTGCATTTGTTGAGACCTATGGTTGCGCCCAGAATGAAAACGATTCCGAGCATCTTAAGGGAATGCTTAGTGATATGGGCTATGGTTTTTGTGATACGGCAGAGGACGCAGATTTAGTGCTTTATAACACCTGTGCCGTGCGCGAAAATGCAGAGCTCAGAGTTTTCGGTAATCTTGGTGCTCTTAAGCATCTTAAACGCAAAAAACCGTCGATGATTATCGGTGTTTGCGGATGTATGATTCAACAGGAACATATTGCCGAGCAAATAAAGAAAAAGTATAAGCACGTAGATATGGTATTCGGCACACATGTTGTATATCGTTTTCCTCAGCTTTTAAACGATGTTTTGGCTGATGGCAGAGTTATTGATATTGAAGACAGCGATGGCAGAATTTTTGAGGGTGTTACCTCGGTGCGTGACAATCCGCCGCTTGCAAAAATTCCCATTATGTACGGTTGCAATAACTTCTGTACATATTGTATCGTGCCATATGTACGTGGCAGAGAACGCAGCCGAAGTGCAGAGAATATTTTAAATGAGGTACGCGAGGTTGCGGCAAAAGGGTATAAAGAAGTTATGCTTCTTGGACAGAATGTAAATTCATACGGCAAGGATTTGGACGATAAAATTACCTTTGCTCAGCTTTTAGAGATGGTTTGCCAAATTGACGGGATTGAACGTATTCGCTTTATGACCTCGCATCCTAAGGATATTTCGGACGAGCTGATTGATGTTATGGCAAGGCAAGATAAAATTTGCAAACAGCTTCACTTACCCGTTCAGTGTGGTTCTGACAGGATTTTAAAGAAGATGAATCGCAGTTATACACGTGAAAAGTATCTAGAAATTGTAAAAAAGGTACGCGAAAGGATGCCTGATATTGTTTTGACCTCTGATGTCATTGTTGGCTTCCCGGGAGAGACAAACGAAGATTTTGAAGATACAATGTCTATACTTGCTGAAGTTGAGTATGATATGATATTTTCCTTTATCTATTCAAAGCGCAAGGGTACACCTGCGGCTGAGATGGAGGATTGCCTGACCGATGAGGAAAAACATCGCAACTTTGACAGAATGGTTGCCTTCCAGAACGAGATTTCCAAAAAGAAGAACGATGCTTATTTTGGAAGATGCGAAAAGGTGTTGGTTGAGGGATTAAGCAAGACTAACCCTGAATTCTTAAGCGGAAGGACAGACGGCGGAAAGATTGTTAATTTCCGTGGTACAGAAGATTTGGTTGGACAAATTGTTGATATAAAAATTACAGAGATTAAAACGTGGTCGCTGATTGGTGAGATAATCAAGGAGGAACATTAAAATGAGAAATACAATTATTGAAAAAGCACAGGAACTTGGAACACTTATTGCTGACAGCCCTGAAAGAGAAAGACTTACTGCAGCCGGCGATGCAATGAACAACAACGAAGAGGCAACAGCCCTTCTTCACGCATACAACGAAAATCGCAAAACTGCAACAGAGAATTTAAGAGGCAAGGAGCCTACAAAAGAAGAGCTTGAGGATTACAGAAATTATGTTCAGGCAGAATTTGAAAAGATTGCAGAAAACAAACTGATTGCCGAATACATCGAGGCAAGCAAGGAATTTGATTTAATGGTTCAGCAGGTTAATGCTGTTCTCAGCTATTTTATTACCGGTCAGGAACAGGAGAGTGCAGAGGGTGGTTGCAGCGGCAACTGTTCAAGCTGCAGTAGCTGTCATTAGTTTTTTTGACGAAGATTCATTAAATCTTGTGTGGTTTAAAGCGGCAAATGATTATTGAGTTAAATCTGGGGGAATTGCAAATGGCTGAATTTACGCCTATGATGCGTCAGTATTTTGAGATAAAAGAACAGTATAAAGACAGTATTCTTATGTATCGTCTCGGTGATTTTTACGAGATGTTTTTTGATGATGCTCTGACTGCCTCGAAAGTTCTTGAAATTACCCTTACCGGCAGAGATTGCGGTCAGGAGGAGCGTGCGCCCATGTGCGGTGTGCCATTTCATTCGGTGGACAGTTATATTGCAAAGCTGGTTGAAGGTGGCTATACTGTTGCCATCTGCGAGCAGACCGAGGACCCAAGTACAGCAAAAGGTATTGTCAAGCGTGACGTTGTTAGGGTTATTACCCCCGGCACAATTATGGACTCTGCGGCTTTGGATGAATCAAAAAATAATTATCTGGCATCTGTGTATATTGAAGGACAGGGCGCCGGTATCTCTTTTGTGGATATTACCACAGGGGAAATATCGGTAAACGAATTCGAGGGCGAGGATTTGGAAATTCAGCTTCTTAACGAAATCAGCAGATTTTCACCT
The DNA here is from genome assembly GCA_045645905.1 of Clostridia bacterium. Lineage (GTDB taxonomy): Bacteria > Bacillota > Clostridia > Monoglobales > Monoglobaceae > SIG440. The sequence continues at coordinate 12,113 of JAZRJT010000089.1, read as the reverse complement.
GCTGAAATTATCCTTAACCTTGAAGCATATGAAAAAGAGCATCTTCTTGGTATGGTTGCCGAAAGATTCGGGTGCCCCATACGAAACTACTATAACTGGGCGTTCGAACGAGAGGCGGCAAAAAAGAGTGTTGCGGAAAAATTTGGTGAAGTACAGCCGGAATTGTTTGAAAAGGGCTTTGCTATATCCAGCCTCGGGGCACTTTTGATGTTTCTTGGCGAAACTCAGAAAACCGAGCTTGCAAATCTGCGCGAGGTTCAGGTGGTAGAGTCACAGGAGTACATGGAGCTTGACCTTTATAGCATTCGCAACCTGGAACTGCTTGAAACTATGCGTGATAAAAAGGCAAAGGGAAGCCTTCTTGCAGTGCTTAATAAAACAAAAACATCAATGGGCGGCAGACTTTTAAGAAAATGGATTACCATGCCGCTTGCCAACTGTGCAAAAATTCAAAACAGACATCGTGCGGTGGCTGAATTGGTTGCAAACCCTATCTTGCGTGAAGAAATTATCGGGGCACTGAAATCAATTCAGGATATTGAAAGGCTGATAGCAAAGGCTACCTACAAAACCGCAAACTGTCGGGATTTGCTGGCGATAGCCGATTCCCTTGATGCACTACCAGAAATGAAAAATCTTTTGAGCAAATGCTCATCAGGTGTTTTGCAGAGAATTTACGAGCAGTTGGACGAGCTTTCAGACGTAAGAGGTGTAATTCGTGATGCAATTAATCCTGACCCGCCGATTTCCCTGAGAGAAGGCAATTTGATTCGTGATGGCTTCAACTACGAGGTTGACTCGCGTCGCGAGCTTATGCAAAATGGTGTAAGCTGGATAAAAAACTTTGCCGAGGAAGAAAAAGAAAAGACTGGAATTAAAAACATCAAAGTCGGTTACAATCGCGTCTTTGGTTATTATCTTGAGGTAAGTAAGCAAAGCACAGGGGATGTTCCTGAATATTTTGTAAGAAAACAGACTCTTTCAAACTGTGAAAGATACATAACTCCTCAAATCAAAGAGGTTGAAGAAAAGATTGTCGAGGCAGAAAGCCAGATTGTCAATATGGAATATGAAATGTTCTGTAAGGTTCGTGACCTTGTGGCAGACCAGGTAGCAAGAATTCAGAGCACGGCACACGCTATTGCGATGACCGATGTTTTGTGTTCGTTTGCGTATGTTGCCGAGAAAAATCGGTATGTTATGCCTGATATGAATATTTCTGACAGAATAGTGATTAAAGACGGCAGACATCCTGTGGTTGAAAATTTAGCCACTATGTTTATACCCAACGATACCCATCTTGACGGTGCAGATAGCCAGATTGCGATTATTACAGGCCCCAATATGGCGGGTAAGTCAACATATATGAGACAGACTGCGCTGATTGTTCTTATGGCTCAGATTGGGTCATTTGTTCCCGCAAGCTCTGCTGAAATCGGTGTTGTAGATAAAATTTTCACCCGTGTCGGTGCATCCGATGATTTATCTGCAGGGCAAAGTACATTTATGGTTGAGATGAACGAGGTGGCATATATTCTTGACAATGCCACAAAGAAGAGTCTTGTGATTTTTGATGAAATCGGCAGAGGAACAAGTACCTTTGATGGGCTTGCAATTGCCTGGTCGGTTGTTGAGTATATGGCAAATAAAAATAAGTGCGGAGCAAAAACTCTGTTTGCAACCCACTACCACGAGCTTACCGAGCTTGAGGACAGGCTTAGCGGGGTAAAGAATTATTGCATTGCCGTAAAAAAACACGGCGATGACATCACTTTCCTACGAAAGATAATCCGCGGCGGGGCTGACGGCAGTTATGGTGTTGAGGTTGCTGCACTTGCAGGGGTTAAGAAGGAAGTAACTAAACGTGCCAAGGAAATTCTTAAGGAGCTTGAACTGCGTGATGGCGGCGCAGCCGTAAATGTTTCGGTAAAAAGCGATAACAAGAAAAAAGTTGATGATATCAGCATTGACCAATTAAGCTTTGGCGGGTTTGAGGAGAATGAGATTGTGACCGAAATAAAGGGTCTTGCCCTTGATAATATGTCGCCTATGGAGGCACTGACAAAGCTTTATGCCCTTAAGGCAAAGGCGGAGAATTTATAATAAAAAGAGGAAAATTGTTATGGCACAAATCAAAGTGTTGTCACAGGCTGTTGCTGATAAAATTGCAGCAGGTGAAGTTGCGGAAAGACCTTCGGCAGTTGTAAAGGAACTTGTTGAAAATTCAATATACGCTGGTGCTGACAGAATTACTGTTGAAATCAAAAAGGGTGGTATCACATATATATCCGTTGAGGATAACGGCAAAGGAATTCCTTTTGATGAGGTGGAATTTGCCTTTCTTCGTCATGCAACAAGCAAGCTGAGAGATATAGATGATTTGTTTGAGATACAGACAATGGGCTTTCGAGGTGAGGCATTGGCAAGTATATGTGCGGTTTCTGATGTGACGGTAATCACAAAAGAAAAAGGTGCCCTTGATGGTGCCCATGTGACGGTGAACCATGGCGTGACGTCACAAAAAGAAACAGTTGCCTGCAACGAAGGTACAATTATGATTGTTGAAAATCTTTTTGCATCCGTGCCTGCCAGAATGAAATTTTTAAAGAAGGATTCTACAGAGGCAGGATATGTGGCTGACGTGCTCAGCCGTATTGCCCTTTCGAAGCCTGAGATTGCATTCAGGTATATCTGCGACGGAAAGGAGCAGTTTTCAACATCGGGTGATGGGAATCTCAAAAATGCAATCCTTAATATTTACGGAATTGAGCATGCTAAGGGTGTTGTGGAGGTAGACCATACCGAGCAAGGGGTAACCGTCTCAGGTGTGGTAGGCAAGGCAGAGCTTGCACGAGGCAATCGTGCCAGACAGACATTGTTCGTAAACGGCAGGTACATTAAAAATCATGTTATTTCAAAGATTGTTGAAGAAGCCTATCGAAATGTACTTATGACGGGGAAGTTTCCGTTCTTTGTATTGAATATTCAGCTTGCACCAAGTCTGGTTGATGTGAATGTTCATCCGGCAAAAACCGAGATTAAGTTTGCCAACGAAAAGGAAATATACGATATAGTTTATCACGGTGTGAAAAATGCAATTTACCGCCGTCCAGAAATTCATGTCAAAGAACCGGAAGAGACGGCAGATGCTGCAAAGTCGACTTCGGTATCCATATCTGCAAACAAAGAACCCGAAAGAGTTAACAGACAAACGGTTAGCGAATTTCTTAAAAATACTGTTCCAAACAGTTCGGGCAGACGACTTAATTCTCCAAAGCAGGAAAATGTTTTTGAAAGCACGAGAGAGCATTTTAATGAAACTCCTGATAAAAGTGACATTGCAACATTTCCCGTTCTTGAAATTGAGGATATTCCCCTAAAAATAGATGCGATTGTTCCGCAGAGTAATGGACAATCTGTGCAATTGCCATTATTTGAGGAAGGCAGTATAGATGCAGCAGAGCCTACTCGGGTTGTGGGTCAGGTTTTTGACACCTATGTGATTGTGCAAAAGGGCAATAAAATGTTTATGATAGAACAGCACGCTGCCCACGAAAGAAAGAGATTTGAAACTTTAAAAAAAGACTATTGTGACCGCGGAGTTTCGGGGCAGATTCTGCTTGCTCCCATTGTTATGGATGTTGACACCTGCGAAGTTGATGTAGTCAAGGATAATAAAGAGACCCTTGAAAATATGGGCTTTGAAATCGAAGAGTTCGGACGTAATTCGGTAATTATACGGCAAACTCCGTTTATCTCGGATGAGGAAGATATAAAAAACCTTGCGACAGAGGTAATTTCTATATTGAGCGACGGAAGACCGTCGGGCCTTTTGAGCTTTGAAGAAAGACTGCTTGACACAATCTCCTGTAAATATGCTATCAAGGCAAATAAAAAGCTTAGCCTGATTGAAATGGAGGTTCTTGTGCGTGATGTGGAGGAGCTTGAAAATTCAGGAATTACCACCTGCCCCCACGGCAGACCTATTAAAATTGAATTTACAAAGCGTGAAATTGAAAAAATGTTTAAGAGGATTGTTTAGCTTATGCTGAAAAAGATTATAGCGATTGCAGGACCTACAGCCTCGGGCAAGACAGCTCTGGCGATAGAAATCGCCCGCAGATTTGGCGGCGAGGTAGTTTCTTGTGATTCTATGCAGATTTACAGGTTTATGGATATAGGTACAGCCAAACCTGACAAGAGTGAACTTGAGGCGGCTGTGCACCATATGATTGATATTGTTCACCCCAAGGAAAGATGCAGCGTAGCAGATTTTGTGGTTATGGCAAGAAATTGCATTGATGACATTATCAGGCGTGGCAGGCTGCCCATACTTGCCGGCGGCACGGGACTTTATATGGACAGTGTTCTTGAAAATATAGTGTTTGAGGATTTTGGCAGTGATCCTGAATTTCGTGAAAAAATGCAAGAGTTGGCAGATACCGAAGGCGTTGATGCACTTCATCGTTTGCTTGCCGAGAAGGATCCTGAGGCGTCAGATAAAATTCATCCCAATAATGTAAGGCGGGTTATCCGTGCTTTAGAGGTATGTAGGCTTACCGGTAAAACCTTTACACAGGTAAATCTTGAGTCAAGACGTGAACCTGTGTATGATGCATTGATTCTGGGAATTGATGCTGACCGCGAAACTCTTTATGAAAGAATAAATAAGCGTGTTGACAAAATGATGGATGATGGATTGCTTGAAGAGGTTCGGTCTCTTAAAGATATGGGCATAGGTCGCGATACAACTGCTATGCAGGCAATTGGATATAAGGAGATTTTAGAATTTTTGGAAGGTGCGGTCACCATTGATGAGGCAGTAGAGAAAATCAAGATGGAAAGCCGTAGATATGCAAAAAGACAGATGACATGGTTTAGGCGCAATGACAAAATTCAATGGGTGCGTGCAGATGCCCCAGATTTCATGGCACTTATCACAGAGAAATGCAAAGATTTCTTACAAATCTAGCGGAATGGAGTTTGTGGAGATGGATAAAAGGAAAAAACCATCAAGGCAGGAACGAAGAAAAAAAAGAAAGAGCCGCAGGGGATTTATTACCTTTCTGATAGGCGCCTTTGTGCTGTGCATTGCGGTTAATGTTGCTATGAGCTTTGATAATCGTCTGGAGACAATGATTGTGCGTACAGGGACTGAAGAAGAGAGTGTTACCGCTGAAGGGTATTTGTTCAGGGAGCAAACAGTTATTCAGGCACCGGCAGAGGGTTATCTTTACTGCGAGGCTGATGAAGAGCAGCGTGTAAAAATCGGTGAAACAGTAGCGTATATTTATAAAAATGAGATAAGCACATCGGCAATGGCTGAGCTTAAAGCTGTTGAAGGCGAGATAGCAAAGCTTGAGGGCAGTTCGTTAAAAAAGGATATATACAGCAATGATACGGCTAAAATCGAGCAAAGCATTGCTCAGGAACTCAGTCGTGTGCCGATTTTAGGGTTTCAAGGACGTCTTGATGAGATTGACACAATCAAAGCCGAAGTCAACAACCTCATTGAAGGCAGAAGAATTGTAACCGGCGAGGCCGAGCATAAGGATAACAGCGAAGAACTTCAGGCATTAAAGCTAAAAAAAGCAGAGCTTGAAGCGAAGTATAATATCGAAAGAACAATAGTTCACGCACCAAAAGCGGGTGCTTTTACTGCCAGAACAGATGGTCTTGAAGAAATGCTTGACCCTAAATATGTTGAAGAGATAACGCCTGAATATTTAAAGGAGTTAAATAAAAAATTGACAAAGGCAGAGACGGATACCCGGGCAGAAAAAGGTCAGCCGATAGGCAAGATTGTGAATAATTTTTTATGGAGTGTTGCGGCGTTGATTCCAGCCGACATTGCCGAGGATATAGATGTGGGTGACTGTATCGATATTCGCTTTCCTGAAATTGATGTGAGCACTATAGAGGCAACGGTATCAAAAATTACCTCTGAGGAAAACGGGAAGGTTGTAGTTGTTGTCGAATCTAACAAATATGTTGACAAAATTTATTCTACATCAAAGATGAAGGTAGAACTTATAAAGCATCATTATGAAGGATATAAAATTCCTTCCCGAAGCATTCGTATAAATGACGGCAAGACAGGTGTCTATGTTATAAGAAACGATAAAGCCCGTTTTTTGCCGGTTGAAATTATATATAACAGCAAGGAATGGGTTATTGCCGCCGAAAGTTCTGACAAGGGGTCGACAATAAAGTTATATGATGAATTAATTGTCAGCGGAAAAAATTTATATAATAACAAGGTTGTGAGATAAAATGTCTTATATAAAAGAAAATTTAGCCAATGTAACCAAGCAGATGAAGAATGCAGCAGAAGATTGTGGCCGTGCGGCGTCAGATGTACGCCTTATTGCGGTTACGAAGACTTATGGAGCAGACCTTATAAATGAGGCTATAGACTACGGAGTTACCGATATAGGCGAAAATCGCGTTCAGGAGATAATGGAAAAATATGATGCGGTGAAATCTGTAAGATGGCATCTTATCGGGCACTTGCAAAAAAACAAAATTAAGTATATAATAGATAAGGTAGAGCTTATTCATTCGGTTGACAGCTTTGAATTGGCAAAGGAAATTGACAAGCACGCAAAAAAAATTGACAAGGTACAGAGGATTCTTTTAGAGGTTAACGTGTCAGGCGAGGAATCAAAGTTTGGTATTCGCCCTGAAGAATGTGAAGAGCTTTGCATCAGAATAAGCGAACTGGAAAATGTAAAGATTGAAGGTCTTATGACTATAGCACCCTTTGTTGATGATGAAAAAATTCTTGAAGATGTATTCAAAGGTTTGAAAAATCTGGCACAGGATATCGGGGCAAAATCCATTGAAAGGGTTGATATGAAGGAACTTTCGATGGGAATGACCAATGACTTTCCCCTTGCAATAAAGAATGGCGCAACAATTATTCGTGTAGGAACAGGAATTTTTGGGAAAAGGGACTACACAAAATGAAAAATATGTGGTAGAATATAATATGACCTTAAAACGAAAACTATTTAACCCTTAATAAATATGGAGGAAAATAAAATGAGTATTGTAAACAAAATGCTTAATCTTATCGGATTTGAAACATCGGAGAATGATTATGAAGAAGAACTGATAGAAAACAGTGAATTTTCAAACAGCTCCGTTTTTGAAGAGGATGAGCCTGAAACTTTTGACGGAGGCAAACGCAACAAGGTTGTAAAAATACATACAACAGCGCAGCTTAAGTTGGTTGTTATGCAACCCGAAAGTTTTGAGGATGCAAGAGAGATTGCAAACCACCTTAAAAATAAAAAACCGGTTGTTATCAATCTTGAAGCTGTTGAACGCAATGCTGCCCAGAGAATTGTTGACTTTTTGAGTGGTGCTGTATATGCACTTGACGGAAATATTCAAAAGGTTGCAAACGGAATTTTTCTTATTGCTCCTTACAACGTGGGTATTATGGGCGATTTCAAGGACGAGCTTCGCAGCAAGGGTATTTTCCCTTGGAATAACTAATGACAAGCAGTGCAGAGGATAGGCTCCTTATTGCCCGGGCCGAAGACACAGTTACATTGTGCGAAAGACAGAACTGCATAAAATTTACAGGTTTTTTGACACCAACCGAAGCCGAGCTTATAAGACGCAATTTAAAGCGCGCATCGGTTGAGACTATCTTTTTTGGGGGATATCCCGAAGCCGAGCGCACACTGTTTGTTGCATTGCCCGATTACTTAACTCCGGATGATGCTTTGCAGCTTATCTCGGTGATTGAAATTACGGGAAGGGATATTGATGAACTTAAGCATCCTGATTTTCTTGGCAGTCTTTTGGGTCTCGGCATCAAGCGTGAAAAGTTGGGCGATATATTGACCTTTGAGGACAAATGTCTGGTTTTTGTAGTTGAAAACATTGCAGATTATATAGTAAAAAATCTTGACAAAGTGGGACGCAAAGGCGTAAAGGTAAGACGCATACAGCCAAGTGAAATTGAAATTCCGCCACGAAGGATGGAGGAAATTTCTGCAACGGTCTCGGCACTCAGACTTGATGCGGTGATTGCTGCAGCAATCCGTACATCAAGAACAGGAGCGGTAGAGGCTTTGAGTTCAGGACGTGTGTTTGTCAACTGGATTCAGGAGGACAGTCCGTCATTTAAAATAAAGCCGGGAGATGTATTTTCGGTACGTGGCAGCGGACGCTTCAGATTGGGCGAAGAAGTTCGGGAGACAAAAAAAGGCAGGTTTGGCATTTGCATATATAAAATGATATAAAGTTTTGAGTATAAGCACGCAAAGTTGTGCAGAAAATGGAGGAGATATTATGTTGACACCATTGGAAATCGAAAATAGAAAATTTAAAAAGGAAATGAGTGGATATAACAAGCTTGAAGTTGAGGAATTTATGCGTGTAATTTCCGAAAATTACGAGCTTATTTACAAAGAAAATCTTGCTAACAAAGATAAAATTAATATGCTTTCAAGCGCAATCAAGCAGTATAAGAGCATGGAAGAAACCTTGCAAAGCGCAATTCTGGTTGCTCAGAGTGCGGGTGACGAGGTTATTCAAAATGCAAAAAGAAGTGCTGAAAATATTATAAAGGATGCCGAAAACAAGGCAACCCAGTTACTTTCTGATGCAAGCCGTGAGGTTACCAGGGTAAGTTATGAGTACGAAGAAATGCGCCGCAATGTTGAAGTTTTCAGGACAAGAATTATTTCCTTGCTTACATCTCAGCTTGACATTGTTAAGGAATTCAGTATGCCCGCAGACAGTAATGTAGAAAAGCCTTTGAAGAATGTTAAACATCATCCTATTGAAATCAATGATGAAAGTATAGCGGAGGCTACAAAGGCTAAAACGGCACTTGAAAGATTGGAACAGATGACAAAGGAACTTCCCAAAATTGTTGTAAATGAGAAGGGCGAATATGTAGCGGCAGAGGACGTAGCAGATTCTAAAGCAGAGAGTGCTGACGAGAATTTGGCTTAACAGAAAAACTTGACATAATTTTGTATACTTACAGGTGAGAAAGATGATTTATTTTGCTCTTGGTGTTGCGATTTTGATTGCGGATTTACTGACAAAAATATGGACACAGACGCGTCTTCGTGAAATTGGAACAATCCCTTTAATCGAAGACGTATTTCATCTCACTTATGTTGAAAACCGCGGAGCGGCATTTGGCATTTTGCAGGACAAAAGAGCCTTTTTTGTCCTGATTACCCTTGCTTTTGTGGCGGCAGTTGTATATGTGATTTTAAGATATAAAAACCGCCCGTTAGTTTTAAATTACGGACTCACTTTTATGGTTGCTGGGGCTTTGGGAAATATGATTGACAGAATATGGCGGGGATATGTTGTGGATATGTTTGATTTCCGTATGATAAATTTCCCTGTTTTTAATGTTGCCGATATTTTTGTGTGCATAGGCGCAGGGCTATTGGCAATTTTTTTTATTTTCTGTGACGGAAAGGAAAAAGAGCGTGAAGATAACAGCAAAAAATGAAGATGCCGGAAAGCGTCTGGATGTATTTCTGGCCGAAAGTCTTTCTGATTTGACACGTTCCAGAATTCAGAAGCTGATTGCAGAAGAAAATATAAAGGTAAACGAAAAAACAGTGCGTTCAAACTATAAATTGCGTGCACAGGATGAAATCAGTATAGAAATTCCTGATGCAAAGGAAACCGAGCTTGAAGCCGAAGAAATCCCGCTTGATATAGTGTATGAGGATGATTGTATGCTTGTTGTAAATAAGCCTCAAGGTATGGTTGTTCATCCTGCTGCAGGGAATTACAGCGGCACATTGGTTAATGCCCTGATGGCACATTGCGGTGACAGACTTTCGGGGATTAACGGCGAGATAAGACCCGGGATACTGCACCGTATAGATAAGGATACCAGTGGACTTTTAATGGTTGCAAAAAATGACAAGGCACATCTTGCCCTTTCAGAGCAGATAAAGGAGCATAGCCTTACCCGTGAATATCTTGCCCTTGTACACGGCAGAATAAAGGAAGACAGCGGCACAATAGATGCACCTATTGGCCGTGACGAAAAAGACCGTAAAAAGATGACGATAACTCAAAAAAACTCCAAGAATGCGGTTACGCATTTTTTTGTAGTGGAGCGATTTGATAAATATACATTTATTCGTTGCCGTCTTGAAACGGGAAGGACACATCAGATAAGAGTTCATATGTCCAAAGGCGGACATCCCATCGTTGGTGACCCTGTGTATGGCTTAAAAAAGGAAGAATTTAAGCTTAACGGACAGCTTCTTCACGCACATATGATTGGATATATTCATCCTGAAACGGGGGAGTATATGGAGTTTTCGTGTAAGATGCCTGAATACTTTGAAGATGTTCTGGAAAAACTGAGGAGGAAATCACTGTGAGCGTACACGATAAACACAGGGAAAGGCTGGACAAAAAGGTTTGGGAAAACGGACTTGAAGCACTAGAGCCGCACGAACAGCTTGAACACATTTTGTTTGCCGCCATTCCACGTGGAGATACCAACGCCACCGCACACAGATTACTTGACAAATATAAAACTATTACAGCGGTACTCAATGCTGATGCTGAGGAACTTATACAGATAGAGGGTGTGGGTAAAAGATGTGCAACCTTTCTTACAACATTGCCGTCACTTTTAGGCATTGTAGAGCGTAGCTTAAATTCCGATGAGCCGATTGAACTTGACACTGCTCAAAAAATTGCTGATTTTGGAAAGACATATTTTTATGGCAAGCTTACAGAGGAAGCATATTTGTTGTGCCTTAATTCCACATACAGATTGATTGCAATTAACAGAATTTCGCGAGGAGCCCACGACGAAACATACGTGTATCCTGCCCAGGTGGTGCGACGGGCTATACGGGACAATGCCTGTGCGGCGGTATTGATACATAATCATCCCTGCGGCGAGGTAAAACCGTCGTCAGGGGATGTAACATTGTCAAGAGATTTGGCACGGGCATTTGATGCGGTGGATATTATTTTTGGAGACAGCGTGATTATTGCAGGAAAAGAATTTTTCAGTATGCGCGAGATGGGCTATTTGGATAATTTATATGAAAAGAACAACAGACTGGATAAAAAATAAAATAAGGACAAAGGGTGCAGTAAATGGACTTTCAGGTTGTATCAAAATACAAGCCATCCGGTGACCAGCCCCAGGCGATTGAAGCTTTGGCAAATGGTGTTTTAAATGGTGACAAATTTCAAACTCTAATGGGCGTTACCGGGTCAGGCAAGACCTTCACCGTGGCAAACATTATTGAAAAAGTAAATAAACCAACGCTGGTGCTGGCACACAACAAGACCCTGGCAGCACAGCTTTGCAGTGAGTTTAAAGAAATATTCCCCAACAATGCGGTGGAGTATTTCGTTTCATATTATGATTACTATCAGCCCGAGGCGTACATTCCCAATTCTGACACCTATATTGAAAAGGATGCCCAAACAAACGAGGATATTGACAAACTGCGTCATTCTGCAACGGCGGCACTTTTTGAACGGCGGGATGTAATTATTGTTGCCAGTGTTTCGTGTATATATGGTCTTGGCGACCCGATAGATTACAACAATATGGTTATATCTCTGCGTACGGGGATGGAACGCGATCGTGACGAGGTTATTGACAAACTGATTGAAATTCAGTACGAAAGAAATGACATAAATTTTGTACGTGGTAAATTTCGTGTCCGTGGAGATGTATTGGAAGTTTTTCCTGCCGAAAGCAGTGACACAGCTATAAGAATTGAATTCTTTGGTGATGAGATTGACAGAATATCAGAAATTGACGTGGTAACAGGCGAAATCAAAGGTACAAGAAATCACATAGCCATTTATCCGGCGTCTCACTACGTAACAACTAAAGAAAAAATGGAACGGGCAATTTCTTCAATCGAAGAAGAAATGTATGATAACTGGTATATCAGAGCAGCATACACAGGTCAGAACGGTCTTAAATTCACATACGACTGTGAAAAAAGTTATGACTACGGCTCAGCTGCAGGTAAATACTATGTATTCTCAGACGTACTTGACCTCGAAAACGGCAAAACATATACAATCAACTTCAACGCAGTAGGTACATCATACGAAAACGGATGCTTACT